>NZ_JAUSZH010000001.1:7705000-8005000 GCF_030817355.1 Streptomyces sp. V1I1
CCTTCGCCGTCACCTCCCGTACGGGCGGCGGCGCCGGG
Source organism: Streptomyces sp. V1I1 (assembly GCF_030817355.1). NCBI lineage: Bacteria > Bacillati > Actinomycetota > Actinomycetes > Kitasatosporales > Streptomycetaceae > Streptomyces > Streptomyces sp. V1I1. The sequence continues at coordinate 7,705,039 of NZ_JAUSZH010000001.1, forward strand.
CGGATCACGGCGACCGTCGCCGGCGTCACCACCGTCCTCGCCGTCAGCGTCGGCCTCGCCGAGCAGCCGGTGTCGGCCTTCGACGACGCGGCGTCGTGGACCTTCAGCCAGGCGCGCGCGAGCGGTTCGGTCGCGGCGACGCCCGACGGGCAGAGCGGCACCGGCCTGGAGCTCAGCTACGACTTCACGCAGTCGACCGCGACCCGCGCCGCGTACGCCAACCCGCCGCGGCAGATCGCCGTCCCGGGCCAGTCGCAGTCCTTCACGCTCTGGATCAAGGGCGACGGGAAGGGCGCGTGGCCGACGCTGCACCTCAAGGACGCGGCCGGATCCGACCAGCTGCTGCGCGGCCCGTACGTCACCTGGACCGGCTGGCGGCAGGTAGCCTTCGCCGTCCCGCCCGGGGCCGCGATGCCGCTGTCGGTTCACCGCTTCTATCTGGCCGAGACCGCTGCCGCCAAGCAGTACACCGGCAAGATCGTGATCGACGGTCTCGCCGCGCAGCTGCCGCCGACCGTCGACCTGCCCGAACAGCCGCGTACGGCCGATCCGCTGATCGATCCCGCGGCCGAAACCGAGGGCAGGGACTGGCAGTTCGCGGTCATGTCCGACGCGCAGTTCGTCGCCCGTGACCCCGACAGTGCGATCGTGGCGCAGGCGCGGCGGACTCTGCGGGAGATCAAGGCCACACGGCCCGACTTCGTCGTCGTCAACGGCGACCTGGTCGACGAGGGTTCGCCCGCGGACCTCGCGTTCGCGCGGCGTGTGCTGACCGAGGAGCTGGGGGACGAGGTGCCCTGGTACTACGTGCCCGGCAACCATGAGGTGATGGGCGGGAAGATCGACAACTTCATCACCGAATTCGGCCCCGCGCACCGTACGTTCGACCATCGCGGCACGCGCTTTCTGACGCTGGACACGTCGAGCCTGACCCTGCGCGGCGGCGGCTTCGACCAGATCAAGGAGGTGCGGGCGCAGCTCGACGCGGCGGCGAAGGACCCGGACGTCGGCTCGGTGATGGTCGTCGAGCATGTGCCGCCGCGCGACCCGAACGTCCAGAAGGGCAGCCAGCTGAGCGACCGCAAGGAGGCGGCGCTGATCGAGCAGTGGCTCGCGGAGTTCCGCCGTACGACGGGCAAGGGCGCGGGGCTCGTCGGCAGCCATGTCGGCGTCTTCCACGCCGAGCACGTGGACGGCGTGCCGTATCTGGTCAACGGCAACTCGGGCAAGAGTCCGGCGGGCCCGGCGGACGAGGGCGGCTTCACCGGCTGGTCGCTGCTCGGCGTCGACAAGGTCTCGCGGGGCGAGCAGTCGGCGGGCCGTGCCAGGCCGTGGGAGGGCGGCCCGGACTGGGTCTCCGTCCAGACCCGCGCGCACGTTGACGGCCTCACCCTGGACGCGCCCGCGGCACTGCGCCCCGGCGACAGCGAGGATGCCGGCGCGACGGTCACTCAGGGTGCGCGCAGGGTTCCGGTGGCTTTCCCGCTGAGCGCGGACTGGACGGGCTCGCCGAATCTGTACATCGGTGCCCCGGAGGACGCCCGCCACCGGCACGCGGCGGCGTTCGACCCGACGACGGGCCGGCTGACGGCCCTGCGGCCGGGGACGGTCACGCTGGCGGTGACGGTGGCCGGCGTGACGCAACGTACGGAGGTCCGCATAGCGGCGGAGGGAGCGGGGGTGGGCCGGGCGGCCTAGACACACCTGCTTGCGCGGAGTCGGCCTCGCATCCGGAGAGGGTGCGGGGCCGGCCTCGCACCCGGAGGGGCCGGCTGCGCACCCGGTGGGGGCCGGCTACGCGGCCCCCACTGTGCCCCGCTCCGGAGACACGGCGAGGCATGGCCGTACAGGGGCGGACCGGGTGCCCCCGCTCGCCGTGCGGGAAGCCCCCGCAGCGGGCAGCCTTGGTCGTGAGCGTTCCGGAGGAGGTGGTTCCCCTTGTCCGATCCGCTCGCCTCACGGGCCGCAGAAGCCGTAGAACCGGACGGCGGGGGCGAGGGCTCCCACCCTCTCCTGTCGCTCGCGCTCGCCGGGATGATGGACGATGTCCAGGCCCACTCCGGAGCCGTCTACCTGCTCGCGCACGACGAGCAGGTCCTCGAGATGGCCGTCATGGCCGGGCTGCCCCGCGCCTTCGCCGCGCCCTGGGAACGCGTCTCGATCGGCTCGCCCATCCCCGTCGCCGAGGCGACGCGCGAGCGGAAGCTGATCTGGGTCTCCGGCGAGGAGGACATGGCCCGCCGCTATCCACGCATCGCGGTGGTCCTGCCCTATCCGTTCGCCCTCGCCGCCCTGCCCATCGCTACCGCCGACACCACGTACGGCGCCGTCTTCGTCACCTGGCCCGGCTCCCATCCGCCCGAGATATCCGCCAGTGAGGTCGGCCGTCTCACCGCCGCCTGCGACCGCCTCGCCCTGCGGCTGGCGCGCGCCGCGCAGCAGGGCCGCCCCGTCGTCCCCGAGGCAGACTTCCTGGGGCCCGCCGCCATGACCGGGACGAGCGGCGCGGTAGAGGCCGTGCACATGCTGGCGCGGGTGCCGGACGGCATGTGCTCCCTGGACGTGAACGGACACGTGACCTACGCCAACCCCGCGGCCGGCGAACTGCTCGGCCTCCCCTCGTCGGGGCTGCTGGGCAACCTGCTGTGGTCAGCCCTGCCATGGCTGAACGACCCGGTGTACGAAGACCGCTACCGGGCGGCTCTGATCAGCCAGCACGCCACGTCCTTCGTGGCGCTGCGCCCGCCGCAGGACTGGCTGATGTTCCGCTTCCACCCCAGCAGAAGCGGCATCAGCGTGCACATCACCCCGGCCCGCGGAACCGTCCAGGAGATGCCCTACGACGCACCGTCGCAGCAACCCGCGGGCCTGGTGGCGATATCCCACATCCTCAACCTGGCCAGCGCGCTGACCGAGGCCGTCGGCGTGTCCGACGTGATCGAGCTGGTCGCGGACGAGATCATGCCGGCCGTCGGGAGCCGCGCGCTGGTCATGCTCGCGTCCGACGCCGGGCGGCTGCGCGTCCTGGGCCAGCGCGGCTACCAGAACCCGGAGACCGTCGACCGGTTCGACGGCATGCCCCTGGCCGCCCAGACGCCCGGCGCGCAGGCGCTCGCGACCGGAGTGCCGTCCTTCTTCGAGTCGCGCGAACAGCTGGAGCACATCTATCCCGCGCGCTACGCGACCCGTGACGGCATGGCCGCCTGGGCCTATCTGCCGCTGATCGCCTCCGGACGGCCCGTAGGCACCTGCGTACTCAGCTACTCGGAGCCGCACCACTTCTCCACCGACGAGCGCGCCGTCCTCACCAGTCTCGGCGGCCTCATCGCCCAGGCACTTGAACGGGCCCGGCTCTACGACACCAAACACCGGCTGGCCCACGGTCTCCAGTCCGCCCTGCTGCCGCACTCCCTGCCCACCCTGCCCGGCCTGGAGGTCGCCGCGCGCTATCTGCCCGGCACCCAGGGCATGGACATCGGCGGCGACTTCTACGACCTGATGCGTACCGGCGACGCGGTCATCGGAGATGTGCAAGGCCACAACGTCACCGCCGCCGGGCTGATGGGCCAGGTCCGCACCGCCGTCCGCGCCTATACGGCGGTCGGCCAGCCGCCCGGCCAGGTCATGGAGAGCACCAACCGGCTGCTGATCGACCTAGACGCGGATCTGCTGGCCAGCTGCGTCTATCTCCATCTCGACCGGCTGGCCGGCCGCGGCCTGCTGGCCCGAGCCGGACACCCCCAGCCGCTGCTCCGCGATCCGGACGGCCGGGTCCACGTCCTGGATCTGGCAGGCGGCCCGCTGCTCGGCGTCGACCGGTTGGCCGCCTACCCCACCACGGTGGTGCCGCTGCCCCCGGGATCCGTACTGGTCCTGTACACGGACGGTCTGATCGAGGTGCCCGGCGTCGACATCGACGACGCCCTGGCGGACCTGGCCGCACTACTGGCAAGCACCGCCGACCAGCCGCTCGAAGCGCTGGCCGACAGCCTGATCCGCCACGCGACGCGCAGCCGTCAACGCAGCGACGACACGGCGCTGTTGCTGCTCCGCCCGGAAGTCTGAGCAGAGCGGGGCCGCACGATCAGGCGTGATCGGGAGCGATCGCACACGTTCACCTGGTCGAGCTGGAGAGCCGCAGTTCGCCGTCCCCGAGGGGCGCGAAGAACCGGGCCACATCCGCGTCCGTCACCTCCGACAGCTCCGCGGGCGACCAACGCGGCCTGCGGTCCTTGTCGATGACCTGTGCCCGTACGCCCTCCACCAGATCGGGCGACGAGAAAGCGGCACACGAAACGCGGTACTCCTGGTCGAGCACCGGCTCCAGCACTCCCAGCTGCCGGGCCCGGCGCAGCGCGGCGAGCGTCACCTTCAGCGAGGTGGGGGACCGGGTGAGGATCGTCTCGGCGGCCTCTTTCGCCGCCGGGTCGCCGCAGTCGAGCAGCCGGTCGAGGATCTCCTCCACGGATTCGGCGGCGTAACAGTCGTCGATCCACTCGCGGTGCCGGGCCAGTTCACCTTCGGGCGCGGCCTGCGCGCACAGCCGCACCGCCTCGGCCACATCCAGCCCGGCGAGCGACGCGGTGAGCTCCGCCAGCCGGCTCGACGGTATGAAGTGATCGGCGAGCCGGCACAGCAGTGCGTCGGCCGCGCCCACCGCCGTGCCGGTGAGCGCGAGATGAGTGCCGAGCTCCCCGGGAGCCTGTGCGAGCAGATGCGTACCACCAACGTCCGGCACGAAGCCGATGCCCGTCTCCGGCATGGCGACGGCGGAGCGCTCGGTGACGACGCGTACGTCGCCGTGCGCGGAGACGCCGACGCCGCCGCCCATGACGATGCCGTCCATGAGGGCGACATAGGGCTTGGAGTAGCGGGCGATACGGGCGTTGAGGCGGTACTCGTCCCGCCAGAAGTCGAACGACGTGTTCCCGCCCGCCAGCGCGTCCGCGTGAATGGCGCGGATGTCGCCGCCCGCGCAGAGCCCCCGTTCACCGGCTCCGGAGACCACCACGACCGCGACGGCTTCGTCCTGCTCCCACTGTACGAGCGCCGCGTCGATGGTGCGGACCATCGGGTGGGTGAGGGCGTTGAGAGCACGGGGACGGTTGAGAGTGATGTACCCCGCGCGGCCCTCGGTGCGCAGCAGTACGGAGTCGTCGAGGGCCATCGGTGTTCCTTCCGGGGTGTGGATCTCCTCGGTCCATCCTCGCTCACGCGGCGACGGCTCCGTCGGGCGCGCCTTGCGTTCGGGCTCTTCCCGCCAGTCCGACCAGTCGGTACGTTCCTGGGTGAGCCGGATACCGGCAGGCCGGACAACCGGTCCGAGGCGACGGAGGCCCCCATGTCAGAGCACGCACCACAGATCGCAGGCCACTGCGACGAACGCTTCGAGGCGGTGCGCACCGCCTTCGAGGAGAACTTCCGTGCCCGCGGCGAACTCGGCGCGGCCGTGACCGTGTTCCTCGACGGAGAGAGCGTCGTCGACCTGTGGGGCGGCTGGGCCGACGAGGCGCGCACCCGCCCGTGGGAGCGGGAGACGCTGGTCAATGTGTGGTCGACGACCAAGGGCCCCACCGCCCTGTGCGCGCATCTGCTCGCCGACCGGGGGCTGCTCGATCTGGACGCCCCCGTCGCCACCTACTGGCCGGAGTTCGCCGCGGCCGGCAAAGAGGCTATTCCCGTACGTCATCTGCTCTCGCACCGCGCGGGCCTGGCCGGGCTGCGCGAGCCGCACAGCATCGACCAGCTCTACGACTGGGAGCTGACCTGCGCTCGCCTCGCCGCCACCGAGCCCTGGTGGGAGCCGGGCACGCAGTCCGGGTATCACGCGATGACATACGGGTTCCTGGTCGGCGAAGTTATCCGGCGCATCACCGGGCAGCTCCCGGGAGAGTTTCTGCACCAGGAGGTCACCGGGCCGCTCGGTATCGACTTCACCATCGGTCTGCCGGAGAAGGAGGCGGGACGCGTCGCCGAGCTGGTGCATCCGCCGGCCGCGTCGAGCAGCGAACAGGCGGCAATCTTCGCCCAGTTGCAGCCTGCCGCCCTGGCGGCCCTGGTCAACCCCATCGTCGGAGCGGCGGACGCCAACACGCCCGCCTGGCGCGCTGCCCACATCCCCGCCGCCAACGGCCATGGCACCGCCCGGTCGGTCGCCGCGCTCTACGGGATCTTCGCGGGCCGCGGCGAGTTCGCGGGCCGGCGCCTGCTGTCCCCCGAAGCGGCCGAACGCGTCCGCGAAGGCCAGGGCAGTTGCCGGGACCTGGTGCTCGGTGCAGGGTTCGAGAACGAGACGGAGGTCGGGCTCGGCCTCTGGCTGAGCGGCGAGAACGGTTCGTACGGACCCAACCCCCGCGCCTTCGGACACGACGGCTTCGGCGGCTCCTGCGGCCTGGCCGACCCGGAGGCGGGCATCAGCCTCGGCTATGTCATGAATCGCATGGGCCCCAACATCGCCGACGATCCACGGAAGATGGCGCTGGTCGATGCCTTGTACGAGGCGGTTCAGCTGCCTGCCTAGACGGATCCCGAATCGGCCGACGGCCCTTCCAGATTCTTGCAACACGTTCTACTGTGTGCGCCGCCGCGCATGGGACGGATCGCGAGACTCCTGGAGGGGCCGTGCACCTCGAATACACGCCTGAGCAGCAGCAGTTGCGCGCCGAGCTGCGCACGTACTTCGCCGAACTCGTGCCGGACAACGTCTACGCCCGGTACGCCGACCCGATCGAGCAGAAGCGCTTCTACCGCGAGACCGTGCGCCGCCTCGGCACCGACGGCTGGCTCGGCGTCGGCTGGCCCAAGGAGTACGGCGGCCGCGGCCTCAGCCCCATGGAGCAGTTCATCTTCTTCGACGAGGCCGCCCAGGCCGGAGTACCGCTGCCACTGATGGCCCTCAACACCGTCGGCCCGACAATCATGCAGTTCGGCACGGAGGAGCAGAAGGCCTACTTCCTGCCGAAGATCCTCTCCGGCGAGATCGACTTCGCCATCGGCTACAGCGAGCCCGACGCGGGCACCGACCTCGCCGCCCTCAAGACCCGTGCGGTCCGGGAAGGCTACGAGGAAACCGGCACGTACACCGTCAACGGACAGAAGATCTGGACCACCAACGGCGACACCGCCGACTGGGTCTGGCTCGCCGTGCGCACCGACCCCGAAGCCCCGCCCCACAAGGGCATCACCATGCTGCTGGTGCCGACCTCCGACCCCGGCTACTCCTGCACCATCATCAACACCCTCGCCTCGCACGACACCACCGCCAGCTACTACGAGAACATCAAGGTGCCCGCCTCCCGCCGCGTCGGCCAGGAGAACAAGGGCTGGCGGCTGATCACCAACCAGCTCAACCACGAGCGAGTCACCCTCGCCGCGCACGGCACCATGGCGATCCGAGCCCTGCACGATGTGCAGCGGTGGGCCATGGACACCAAACTCGCAGACGGCCGCCGCGTCATCGACCTCGGCTGGGTGCGCGGTCGCCTCGCACAGACCCACACCAAGCTCGACGCCATGAAGCTGCTCAACTGGCAGATGGTGGGAGCCGTCCAGGCAGGCACGCTCACCCCGCAGGACGCATCCGCCGTCAAGGTCTACGGCTCCGAAGCGCGCCGTGACGCGTACGCCTGGCTGATGGAAGTCGTCGGCTCGGCAGGCTCCCTCAAGGAGGGCTCGGCCGGCGCCGTCCTCCACGGCGAGCTGGAGCGCGGCTACCGCTCCGCCGTGATCTTCACCTTCGGCGGCGGCAACAACGAGATCCAGCGGGAGATCATCTCCTGGATCGGGCTCGGGATGCCGCGAGTACGGCGTTAGCGTCCGTGTGACTCACAACGACCCGAGCGACGCGGGTCTCGAAATCGGCGCAACGTGCACCATCCGTGACCTGTATGTCCTTGCGCCGCAAGGTGATTGGATCGCGGGCACCCTTTTCGCGAAGAGCTGCGAGGCGTTCTTGTCCTCGTTCAAAGACTGGAACTCGGCGACCGTCGGCGGCATATCTGCATGTCCTTGCCTGCTGGCCCAATGATCACGCTGACGGTCGCACTCGAAGCAAAGTACGAGCTGTGGGCTCCTGACGGGTCCGCGCGCAACGTCGATTCCCTGGACTTCGTGACCGGCAACAATCGGAACATTCTCACTCCGGGGGAAATTCTGCGGCGCATCAACATCCCGGCGCGCGCCCTGAGGAAACGCACCGCGCACCGCCGCTTCACGCTGACCCGGACGACACCTTCATCCTCGACAACACGGTCCGCTTCGTCGGCCAACGCGTCGTTGCGGTCCTGGCCGACACGGTCGGGCGGCAGAAGAGGGCTGCCGGAGGGTCGTCGTCGAATACGAGGTAATGCCGGCAGTATTCGACCCCGAAGAGGCAATGGCCGAGGGGGCGCCACAGCTACACGGCGCGGACAGTCCATTCGTCCGCGATCCCGTCCACAACATCTTGCTCGAGATCCATTCGCACATCGGCGATATCGACGCAGGGTTCGCCGAAGCCGACGTGATCCACGAAGGCACGTACTCCTCACCGCGAGTGCAACACGCGCATCTGGAGACCCACGGCTCGATTGCCTGGATGGAGAACGGTCGTCTGAACGTCCGCACCAGTGCCCCGCACCGACGTGCTCCTGGCGGACTCGGCGGATTCCGTTGGGCCCATGCGGTCGAAGGGGATGGCGGAATGCTGTATCAACCCGGTGGCCCCCGCGTTGGCGAATGCGCTCCACGACGCCACGGGCGTCCGCTACCGCGCGCTGCCCCTGACTCCGGAACGGATTTACAGCCGGCTCAACGAATACCAGTCGGTGCCGACGGCCTGAGCAAATGAACACCTGCCCGGACTGGAGCGGGAGTACGAAACGCGGCAGGAGGACGTCAACGCCGCTGCCGCCGACTACGCCGGGTACCTCGGCGCCGAGGAAGTCCGGCGTGTGCTCGACACGACCATGATCGGCCCAGAATCGCAGGCGGAACGGCTGAGCCGGCACCTCGGCGAGTTCGCCCGGCGAAGTCCGCGAGGAGGAGCAAGAGCTCCTCCTCGCGGCTCTCGTAGCCGTGGTGCCGCCCCGGACACCGGATCGGACAGTCCGCCGAGATCAGACCACCGGGGCGGGGTAGGTCGGGTACTCCACCCCGGAGACGTGTTGGACGACGCGGATGACCTGGCAGGAGTAGCCGAACTCGTTGTCGTACCACAGGTAGAGGATCGCGTTATCGCCGTCCACCTTGGTGGCGCCTGCGTCGACGATCGAGGCGTGACGCGAGCCGATGAAGTCGCTCGAGACCGCGTCGGGGGCGGTGGTGAAGTCGATCTGGCGCTTGAGCGGCGAGGTCAGCGACACGTTGCGGAGGTAGTCGAGGACCTCCTCGCGGGTGGTCTCACGCCCGAGCCGCAGGCTGAGGATCGCGATCGAGACGTCGGGCACCGGGACGCGGATCGAGCTGCCGGTGATCGGCGCCTTGAGGCCGGGGAGCGCTTTGGCGACCGCGGAGGCGGCACCGGTCTCGGTGATGACCATGTTGAGCGGCGCGGAGCGGCCGCGGCGGTCGGAGCTGTGGTAGTTGTCCAGCAGGTTCTGGTCGTTGGTGAACGAGTGGACGGTCTCCACGTGGCCGCGCAGGACGCCGTACTCGTCCGCCATCGCCTTCAGCGGCGGGACGATCGCGTTGGTGGTGCAGGACGCGCAGGACAGGATCTGCTCGTCCGGCTTGATCGTGTCGTGGTTGACGCCGTGCACGATGTTGGGAACATCGCCCTTGCCCGGCGCGGTCAGGACGACCTTGTCGACGCCGGGGCGCAGGTGCTTCGACAGGCCCTCGCGGTCGCGCCACTTGCCGGTGTTGTCGATGAGGATGGCGTCCTTGATGCCGTACGCCGTGTAGTCGACCTCCGACGGGTCGTTGGCGTAGATCACCTTGATCTCGTTGCCGTTGGCGATGATCGTGCTGTTCGCCTCGTCGACGGAGATCGTGCCCTGGAACTGGCCGTGGATGGAGTCGCGGCGCAACAGAGAGGCGCGCTTGACGATGTCCTGGTCGCCGCCCTGCCGGACGACGATGGCGCGCAGTCGCAGGCCGTTGCCGGAGCCGGCCTTCTCGATGAGCAGGCGGGCGACGAGCCGGCCGATGCGGCCGAAGCCGTAGAGGACGACGTCACGCCCCTCGCGGCGCTCGGTCTTGTTGGCACCCATGGCGCCGGTGACGGCCTCCGCGGTGAACTCCTCCACCGAGAGCCCGCGGTCGTCGGTCTTGTACACCGCGGCGAGCATGCCGATGTCGATCTGGGAAGGCCCGAGATCGAGCGTGGTCAGAGCCTGCAGGAACGGCAGCGTCTCGGTGACCGAGAGTTCTTCACCGGCGATCTGCCGGGCGAATCGGTGGGTCTTGAGGATGCTGACCACCGACTTGTTCACCAAGGAGCGGCTGTGAAGCAGGACCGTGACGTCCCGCTCCCGGTGTAGCTTCCCGATGATTGGGATCATCGACTCCGCGATCTCCTCGCGGTTCTTCCAGTTGGTGAACGAGTCGTCATTGACAGTCACAGGTTTATCTTTCGAGCTAGGCGGTGCTCAGATGCTAACCCCCCGCCACTTTGATCATTCAAACGGCCCCCTGCGGTAGGCCAACGAGACGGACTGCGGGTCCGCCCCGTCATGCAACGCTCCGGTCCCGGAGGCGGAGGACGCTGCATGGTAAGGTTTTTGTGGCTTAAGATGATTGGTCATATTGCTGCGAGGGGGTACTCCCGGTGGCCAGAAGGAGCATGCGCGAGGAGATCGTCGAGGCGGCGGTCGAGCAGTTCCATGCGCGCGGGTTCAACGCGGCGGGCGTCAAAGACATCACCAACAGCGCGGGGGTCCCGAAGGGGTCGTTCTACAACCACTTTGAGAGCAAGGAAGCGCTGGCCGTGGTGGCCTTGGAGCGGTACGGCGAGAGCCGCCGGCTCCGGGAGCTCACCGACGCGTCCGTCGATCCAGTGCTGCGGCTGCGGCAGCACTTCGAGTTCCTCCGCGACGAGAACACCACCAGGGACTTCACCCGCGGCTGCCTCATCGGCGGCTTCGGCACGGAGATGGCCGACCACAGCGACATGATCCGCGAGGCGGTACGACTCAGCTTGGAGAGCTGGGCGCAGGCGCTCGCGGCTCCGATCGCCCAGGCGCAGGAGTCGGGCCAGGTGACGGCGACCACGGACGCGAAGACGCTCGCCCGGTTCATTCTGAACGCCTGGGAGGGCACGCTCATCTCCGCCCGGTCCGAGCATTCGGAGGACTCCTACGAGGTGTTCTTCGACACGGTGTTCGGCACGCTACTCCCCTGACGCCTCTTGGCGAATTCACGGTTCTACGGTTTCGACGACCGAGCCCCCGGCCGCAGGCGGCCGGAGGCTCGGTGGTGGCACCGCACGTCACTCGAACGTGATCCCGTCGAGGTCGATGGTGACAAGCAGCAGATCCCGGTTGGCCGTTCCGTCCTCGTTGAGGGCGTAGACCCGTCGCTTCGTCGGGATCATGATCCCGTCGAACTCCCGGTACTCCGAGGGGTAGTGCGCGGCCGGGCCGCCCGCGACAACCTCGGCGTTGTAGTCGTGCCGCTCGAAGAGACCGTCGCTGCCGACGTAGAAGGTCTGCTCCTTGGAGTGGGTCGCGATGTCATCGGGGAACGTCACCTTCAGCCGCCGCCAGGTCTGCCCGTCCTCCTCCCAGGGCGTCAGCTCCTCGGTCTCGAAGCCGGGCATGGTGAACGAGAAGGGGGCGGTCAGATACGTCCACATCGCGTATCCGGCGAAGTACGCCAACTGCAGCTCGTCCCACGGGGTTTCGAGGACGTGCCCCGCGAAGGAGTCCCGCGGGTTGTCCCGTTCGGCCAGGACCTCACCCGAGTCGGTCTCGATGGCGACGCGCTTCGGGGTGAGGGCCGTACGCCGCCCCTCCTCCTTGACCGGGAAGTGGCTGGCGAACTGACGGTGCAGGTCGACGCGGAGATGGGCATCGGTGAGGACACCGTCCTGGCCCTTGAGCCCCCACAGCGGACCGCCGTTGCGGAGGTGTGCGGTGAGGGACGTGTACTCGTTCCATCGGTCGAGGCCGCCGTGCGCGGCGATGGTCAGACCCTTGAGGGTGCTGTTCTCATTCATTGTCAGACCGCCACATTCAGAACGATACGGAAACGGGCCTCGCCGGACATCATGCGCTCGTAGGCCTGGGGGGCCTGGGCGAGCGGCATGACTTCGGTCATGGGACGGACATCCCGGGCCTCGGCGAACCGGAGGTTGTCCTCGTTGTCGATGGAGCTGCCGGTCAGACTTCCGCTGACCGTACGGGTGCCGAAGATCAGGTCGGTGGTCTGCACCTCGATCGGGTCGAAGGCGGCACCGACGACCACCATTCGGCCGCGCGGCGCCAGTCCGGAAACCAGCGGCGACATCGAGGCACCGCTCGCGGCGGTCGCGACGACCGCGGCCGCGCCGCCGAGCTTTTGCAGCGCCTCGCCGGCGTTCTCTGCGGAGCTGTCGATGTAGTGGTCGGCGCCGAGCCGCTTGGCCGGCTCCGCCTTCCCGGTGCCCCGGGCGATCGCCGCGACGCGGAACCCGAGCCTGTTCGCGTACTGCACGCCCAGATGCCCGAGGCCGCCGATCCCCTGCACGGCCACCAGCGCGCCGGGGGCGCTGTCGATCTGCTGGAGCGCGCTGAACACCGTCAGTCCTGCGCACAGGAGCGGCGCCGCGTCGACGGGGCTCATCCCCTCCGGGATCCGTACGAGGCCGCTGGCCCTGGCGACCACTATCTCCGCGTAGCCGCCGTCGACGTCGCTTCCCGTCTGCGGCTGGTCCTCGCAGTTGACGAAGTCACCACGTCGGCAGAAGTCGCACACTCCGCAGTGGCCGTTCAGGAAACCTACGCCCACGCGCTCGCCGACCCGCCATGTCGTCACCCCGGGGCCGACCGCGTCGATCACGCCGACGACCTCGTGCCCGGGGACCACCGACGAGGACGGGTCGGGCCGCATCCCCTCGACGGCCAGGACGTCGGAGTGGCAGACGCCGCAGGTCTCGACCCGCAGGCGTACATGCCCCGGCGGTGGCTCCGGCGTCGCGCGCTCCACCAGCTCGAAATTTCGTGACCCTGTGACTTCGAACGCTCGGTATGTGGACATGGCGCTCCTTCGTTGAGGCAAAGTGACCGGTCGTCTTATCGATTCATAATGACCGGTCGTCTTGGGGTCCGTCAAGCCGACGAGGGCCCTGGCGCCGGTCGCCTCCTCGGGCGTGTGTCTCCCGCGCCCGTGATCGTGTGCCCAAGTGACGACAAAGCTCTGCAAGCGGGCTCGCCGATGGGCGAAACTGAACTGACACCAGTGCAGGTCAGGGCTTTGGGCAGGTGACATGTATCGCAAGGAGTCGCACGTGCCGGGCATGAGCGGCCTGGACCCGGACCCGGGGCTCTTCGGGCCGGACTCAGTGACCTGGCAGATGCACGGAGATCCGATGATGTGGGTCGCCGGGGTGCGCGCGCTGTACCTCCAGGCGCTGCACCCCCGCGCCGTCCGCGGCGTCATGCAGAACAGCGACTTCCGGAAGGATGCCTGGGGCCGGCTCATGCGCACCGCGAACTTCGTCGGCACCATCACCTACGGCACCGCCGCGGCTGCCGAGCGGGCGGGCGCCCGGGTCCGCCGCATCCACACCCACCTCGGGGTCACCGACCCCGCAACGGGCGAACGCTACGGCGTCGACGAGCCGGAGCTGCTGCTGTGGGTCCACTGCGCCGAGGTCGGCTCGTACCTCGACGTCGCACGCCGCTCCGGTATCCCGCTCACCGACGCCCAGGCCGACCGCTACCTCGACGAGCAGCGCGAAGGCGCACGCCTGGTCGGCCTCGACCCGGCCGAGGTACCCGGATCCGCCGGGGAGCTCGCCGCCTACTTCGAGCAGGTGCGTCCCGAGCTCGCCGCCGGCCCCGAGGCACACGACGTCGACGACTTTCTGCAGCGGCCGCCGATCAACCCTCTGCTCGTCCCGGCGCGCGAACTGCTGTGGCGGCGCGTGGCCGCACTCGCGTACGACGCACTGCCCCCTTACGCCCATGAGTTGTACGGCAGACCCGCCCCCGCCCCTGAACGTGTCACGCATCAGCTCATCGCCACAGGCAACCTGCTGCGCTGCATTCCCTCCCGTCTGCGCTGGCAACTGCCGCCAGGTCACATCTTGAAAGCGATGGCGCGACTAGGCCCCGGCGCCCGCCCGGCGCCGTACAAACTGCGCAGACAGGAGGCCATACTGGACGGGCCGGGGAGGGCGCAGCTTAGCGACGGGGGCGACAGCACGCGATGGCGGAATCCAGGCTGATCCAAGGCCGCTACCGGCTGCTCGACGTCATAGGGCGCGGGGGCATGGGCGAGGTGTGGCAGGCTCGCGACGAGTCCCTCGGACGGCGCGTCGCGGTCAAGTGCCTCAAGCCGCTGGGACCCCAGCACGACCAGAACTTCACCCGGGTGCTGCGGGAGCGTTTCAGACGAGAGGCGCGGGTCGCCGCGGCACTCCAGCACCGCGGGGTGACAGTCGTCCACGACTTCGGCGAGTACGAGGGCGTGCTCTACCTCGTCATGGAGCTGCTGGAGGGCCGCAATCTCAGCCAGCTGCTGGAGGAGAACAAACACCATCCGCTGCCGGTGCCCGATGTCGTCGACATCGCCGAGCAGATCGCCGACGCCCTCGCCTACACCCATGAACAGGGCATCGTCCACCGCGACTTGAAGCCCGCCAACATCATGCGGCTCACCGACGGCGCGGTGAAGATCTGCGACTTCGGCATCGCCCGCCTCGGCGCGGACATCGGCTTCACCTCCCGGCTCACCGGCACCGGAATCGCCATGGGCACCCCGCACTACATGTCGCCCGAGCAGATCAGCGGCAGCCATGTCGACCATCGCAGCGATCTGTACTCACTGGGCTGTGTGCTGTACGAGATCGCCACCGGCGTCCCGCCCTTCGACCACGACGACGCCTGGGCGGTGCTCGTCGGCCACCGGGACACCGCGCCGCAGCCGCTTCGCACCCACCGGTCCGAGATCCCCGAGTACTTCCAGCAGGTCGTCCTCGACCTGCTCGCCAAGACCCCCGAGGCACGGCCCACCGACGCCAAGGAGCTGCGCCGCCGGATGGGCGCCGCCGCGCGCCCGGCGCACTCCATCGCGCCCGGGCCCCGCCCCGAGCAGCCGCCCTCGCGCGAGCCGCGGCTGCCGTCCTGGACCCGCGGCATGACCACCGGCCACAAGGCGACCGGCACCTCCCTGCTGAGGCCCGCCCTGCCCGACCACACCGCGGGGCTGACCGGCGAGTGGACCACGCATACCGATCCGCGCGGCGGCCCGCTCCCGCCGCCCCGGGCCAGGCCCGAGCGCCCCACGCCGCCGCCCGAGCTGCTCGCCGTCCTCGCCAGCCGTCACAACGCGGGCCTCAGCCTCGGCCGGCTCGGCCGCTGGGAGGAGGCGGGCGAAGTGCACCGCGCGGTCGCCGCCGAGCGCGAGCACGCCCTGGGCCCCGACCACCCGGACACCCTCGCCAGCCGCTACGAGGTCGGCTTCACGCTGAGCAGGACCGGGCGCGCCGCCGACGCCCTGCGGGAGTTCGGCCGGGTCGCGGACGGGCGCGAGCGGACCATGGGCGCCGACCACCCCGAGACGCTCGCCGCCCGCCAGGAGATGGCGTACGTCCTCGGCCAGCTCGGACGGCACTTCGAGGCCCACGAGGTGTATGCCGCGGTCCTGGACTCCCGCGAGCGCACCGTGGGCCATGACCACCCCGACACCCTGCGCTGCCGGCACAACCTCGCCTTCAACCTCAGCAGACTGGGACGGCTCGAGGACTCCTACCGGATGGCGTACGACGTCGTGGCCGCGCGCGCCCGGGTGCTCGGCGCCGAGCACCCCGACACCCTGGTGTCGCGGTACGAAGTCGCCTACGCGCTCGGCCAGTTGGGGCGCTGGACCGAGGCGCTGCAGACCTACCGGGAAGTGGCCGTCGCCCGCGCCCGGGCACTGGGCGCAGACCACCCCGACACCCTCGCCGCCCGCTACGAGGTCGGCATCAGCCTCGGCCGGCTCGGCCGCAGCGCGGAGGCCCTGGAGCTGTACCGCGACCTGGTCGACGACCGCACCCGCGTCCACGGGCCCGACGACCCCGAGACGCTGCGCGCCCGCCACGGCCTCGGGGTGAATCTCGGCCGGCTCGCCCGCTGGGAGGAGGCCCTCGCCGAGGCGCGCGACGTGTGCGCCCTGCGCGAGCGGGTGCTCGGCGCCGACCATCCCGACACCCTCGTCAGCCGCCGGGAAGTGGCCGTGGGCCTCGGCTGGCTGGGCCGCTGGGCGGACGCGCTGGCCGTCTACGGCCAGGTCGCCGAGGCCCGTGAGCGCGTGCTCGGCATGGACCACCCCGACGCGCTGGCCAGCCGCAACGACGAAGCGCACTGCCTGGAGCAGCTCGGCAGGCACGCCGAGGCGGTGGAGCTGTACCGGCGGGTGGCGGCGCTGCGGCAGCAGCGGGTCGCGCACAGAAGCTGACGAGGCGGCGGACGGGGGGTGAAGGACATGGACGAGGCCGGTCCCGAGGAGAGACCCGGTGCCTTCATCGAGCCGGGCAGCGAAGGGAAGCCCGCCGCCTTCGCCCCGCCCGGCCCGCACGGGCAGCCCGACGCCTTCTCTCCGCCCCGTCCCGAGCCGCCGCCCGGCGCCTTCTTACGCTGGCGCGTCACCGACGCCGAGCTCTTCGACCACTGGGTCACCATCGCGGGCACCGCCATACACCGACCCGGCGCACGGCGAACCCCTCGACCTCGCAGGGGAGTTCGACGACGTCTTGTGGACGCCGGGGTCCTGGTCCGCGGCGGGTCCGTTTCCCTCACGATCGACTACCGGCTCCAGCACGGGCACGAGCACCAGATGCTCGAGGTCGCCGAGGTCATCGCCCGCGACGCCACGCGCACCCTGCCCGCCTGGGAACCCACGGCGCGGGGAGACCTGCGCTACGGCGCGGCCCCGCCGCCCGACCACACGGTGAGCCGACGGGACCTCGCCGACGTCCTCGGGGCGCACCCCGACCCCTGACCGGCGGCAGCCGCCCCGGACGCAGTGCCGCCCTGGCCTACGCGATCACCTCGTGCTACGAAGAGCCATGCCCGCATCCACTTCGTACGACGTCGTGATCGTCGGCGGCGGCCACAACGGCCTGGTCGCCGCCGCCTACCTCGCCCGTGCCGGACGTTCCGTCCTCGTCCTGGAGCGCCGTGGAAACACCGGGGGAGCCGCCGTCTCCACCCGCCCCTTCGACGGGGTCGACGCCCGGCTCTCCCGCTACTCGTATCTCGTGTCGCTGCTCCCGGACAAGATCGTGCGCGACCTCGGCCTGAACTTCGCCGTCCGCAAACGCACCGTCTCCTCCTACACCCCCAAGGGCGCCGGCGGCCTCCTCGTCGGCGGCAACGGCACCCGGGAGTCGTTCGCCCGTCTCACCGGCGGGGACCGGGAGTACGCGTCCTGGCAGGAGTTCTACGGGATGACGGGCCGGGTCGCCGAGCGGGTCTTCCCGACGCTCACCGAGCCGCTGCCGACCCGCGAGGCGCTGCGCGCGCGCATCGACGACGAGACGGCGTGGCGGACGCTCTTCGAAGAGCCGATCGGCGTGGCGATCGAGAAGCGGTTCGCCGACGATCTCGTACGCGGCGTGGTGCTGACCGACGCCCTGATCGGCACCTTCGCCGACGCCCATGACCCGTCGCTGATCCAGAACCGGTGCTTCCTGTACCACGTGATCGGCGGCGGCACGGGGGACTGGGACGTGCCGGTGGGCGGCATGGGCGCGCTGACCGACGCACTGGCGGCGGCTGCGCGGGACGCGGGCGCGGAGATCTTGGTGCTGCACGAGGCGACCCGGATCGAGACCGACGGCGAGCGGTCCGAGGTCACCTTCCGCTCGGAGGGCGCGGAGGGCACAGTCGCGGCCCGTCAGGTGCTGGTGAACGCCTCGCCCCAGGAACTGGCCGCACTGTTCGGCGAGGAGCCCCCCGCTCCCGCGGAGGGCGCCCAGCTCAAGGTCAATATGCTGCTGCGCCGGCTGCCGCGGCTGCGCGACCGCGCCGTCGACCCGCGCGACGCGTTCTCCGGGACGTTCCATGTCTCCGAGGGATACGGGCAGTTGGCGACCGCGTACCGGGAGGCAGTCGAGGGGAAGCTGCCCAGCGCGCCGCCGTCCGAGATCTACTGCCACTCGCTGACCGACCCGTCGATCCTCGGTCCGGAGCTGGCGGCGCAGGGCTACCAGACGCTGACCCTCTTCGGACTGCACACCCCGGCCCGCCTCTTCGCCGCCGACAACGACGCGGCGCGCACCGAACTCCTGGCCGCCACCCTCGCCGAGCTGGACGCCCATCTGGACGAGCCGATCGCCGACTGCCTCGCGCTCGACGAGCACGACGAGCCCTGCATCGAGGCAAAGACGCCGCTCGATCTCGAACGGGAGCTGCGGCTGCCGGGCGGCCATATCTTCCACCGCGATCTCGCCTTCCCTTACGCAGCCGAGTCCACGGGCCGGTGGGGCGTCGAGACGGCGCACGCCAATGTGCTGCTGTGCGGGGCGGGCGCCGTCCGCGGCGGCGGGGTCAGCGGGGTGCCGGGACACAACGCCGCGATGGCGGCGCTCGGCCGGTGAGCTGTCACTGACGGGGAGTCAGTCCCGGGACGCCGTCCAGCCGTTGACCTCGATCAGGGCGGCGTCCCCGGGGCTGGCCTCGTCGAAGACCGGACGTCCGCGGTCCTCGACCCGCAGGCCGTCCACATACACCCCGCGGCCCACATAGAGCTGGTCGGTCGCATACCGCCAGCGCAGTTGCACCTTCGCGCCGCACCACGCCGAGAGATCGGCGGTCAGCAGCTGCCAGACACGCCCCGACCAGCCGGTCACCGACCCCGCCGGGTGCGGCTGCGGCTCAGCCGGCCCCCGTACGGTGGTGAACGGCACCGCCCTCCAGGTCGTCCCGTCGTCCGCCGACGCCTCCAGGAACAGGGCGTCCGAACCCGGCTCGGTGTCCCACCACAGCCGGCACCGCAGCCGCGCCTGCTGCGAGGCGAGCGCGAGCGCGGGCAGGGTGAGCGTGGCGGATGTGGAGCCGGCCATGCCGGAGAACCAGGCAGTCCGTCCGTGCGCGGGCCGGACGGGGACCGCGCGGGCCATGTTGTTGGCGGCGGCGACGCGCGGGGCGCTTCCGGAGCGCCAACTGCGCACCGGGTGGACGGAGTTGCCGAGCACGATCAGGAAGGAGTCGGTGCTCGGGTCGAGGACCAGGCTGGTGCCGGTGAAGCCGGTGTGGCCCGCGGTGCGGGGTGTGGCCATCGCCCCCATGTACCAGTGCTGGTAGAGCTCGAAGCCGAGGCCGTGTTCGTCGCCGGGGAAGGCGGTGTTGAAGTCGGTGAACATCTGCTCCACGGACGCCGGGCGCAGGATGCGGGACTGTCCGTAGACACCGCCGTTGAGGAGGGTACGGGCGAGGATCGCGAGGTCCCAGGCACAGGAGAAGACACCGGCGTGGCCCGCGACGCCGCCGAAACTGTACGCGTTCTCGTCGTGCACCTCGCCCCAGACCAGTCCGCGGTCCAGGCCCGACCAGGGCAGCCGGGCGTCCTCGGTGGCGGCGATCGTCGGCTTCCAGGAGGCGGGCGGGTTGAAGAGAGTGCGGTGCATCCCGAGCGGAGCAGTGATCTCGCTCCGGAGCAGCACATCCAGAGAGCGACCGGTGATCTCCTCCAGGATCAGCTGCAGCGAGATCAGATTGAGGTCGGAGTAGAGGTACTTGGTGCCGGGAGTGCTGGCCGGGGCCTCGTTCCACAGCAGCCGGAGCTTCCCCTCCCGCGTCGGCTCCTTGTACAGCGGAATCCAGGCGCGGAACCCGGAAGTGTGGGTCAGCAGCTGGCGCACGGTGATGTCCTGCTTGCCCGCGCCCCCGAAGTCCGGGAGGTAGGAGGCTACGGTGGCCTGAAGCTCCAGCGTGCCCCGCTCGATCTGCTGCACGGCGAGGATCGAGGTGAACAGCTTGGAGACCGACGCCAGATCGAAGACGGTGTCCTCGGCCATCGAGATCTGCCGGTAGGCCGGGAACTCCACGCCGGTGTCCGTCTTCTCGTCGTACGCCGCGTAGCGCACGGCCTTGCCGATGGGTCGGTGCAGCGCCACGGTGCCGCCGCGCCCCGCGAGCAGCACAGCTCCCGCGTACCACGGGTGTTTGGGGGAGGGTGCGAGGAACCTCTTCGCGTCGGTGACGAGTTGGTCCAGATGGCCGGGGATCAGCCCGGCTCGCTCGGCGGAGCCGCGCCGCAGAGTCGGCCGCCCGGATCCGCTGCCGGCCCCCGAGGCGCTGCCCGACCCCGAAGCCGAAGCCGAACCCGAACCCGAGCCCGAGCCCGAGCCCGAGCCCGACGCCGCCTCCGCGAAGGGGATGGGCGCCAGCGCGAGCGCACCGCCCAGCGCCAGTACTCCGCTGCCCAGCCTCCGGCGGCTGATCCCACTGCCCGCTGCGTCCTCTGTCATCCGGAACCCTCTCCTGAAAGTATCTTTCGGGATCTGACACCGCAGTGAAACTTTCTTGCCGTGCCCGGGTGCTGTCAACCACCCAAGAATCTGACACTGCATCAGAAAATCTCTTCCCTCGTCCGCCGGGCTGCGGCATCCTGCCGCCCATGGAGACGGAGCTGAGCAAGAGACTGGGGATCGAGCACGCCATCTTCGGCTTCACGCCGTTCCCGGCGGTGGCCGCCGCCATCACCCGGGCCGGCGGATTCGGGGTGCTCGGCGCGGTCCGTTACACCGCGCCCGACGACCTCAAACGTGACCTGGACTGGATGCAGGAGCACACCGGAGGCAAGGCGTACGGCCTCGATGTCGTCATGCCCGCCAAGAAGGTCGAGGGCGTGACCGAGGCCGACGTCGAGGCGATGATCCCCGAAGGGCACCGGCAGTTCGCCAGGGACACACTCGCCAAGCACGGCGTTCCCGACCTCCCCGAGGGCGAGGCCTCCGGCTGGCGCATCACCGGCTGGATGGAGCAGGTCGCCCGCAACCAGCTCGATGTCGCCTTCGACTATCCGATCAGACTGCTCGCCAACGCCCTCGGCTCCCCGCCCGCGGACGTCGTCCAGCGCGCCCACGCCCACGGCGTCCTCGTCGCGGCCCTGGCCGGAAGCGCCAAACACGCCAAGCGCCACGCCGAAGCCGGCATCGACATCGTCGTCGCGCAGGGCTACGAAGCGGGCGGCCACACCGGTGAGATCGCCTCCATGGTGCTCACCCCAGAAGTCGTCGATGCCGTGAACCCCCTGCCCGTACTCGCCGCCGGCGGCATCGGCAGCGGCGAACAGATCGCCGCCGCACTCGCCCTCGGCGCGCAGGGCGCCTGGCTCGGATCCCTCTGGCTCACCACCCACGAGGCCGACCTCCACTCCCGCGCGCTCACCGCCAAACTCCTCGCCGCCGGCTCCGGCGACACCGTCCGCTCCCGCGCCCTGACCGGCAAACCCGCCCGCCAGCTGCGTACCGAGTGGACCGACGCCTGGGACGACCCGAACGGACCCGGCACCCTTCCCATGCCGCTCCAGGGACTGCTCGTCGCCGACGCCGTCTCCCGGATCCAGAAGTACGAAGTGGGCCCGCTGCTCGGCACACCCGTCGGCCAGATCGTCGGCCGGATGAACTCCGAGCGCAGCGTGCAGGACGCCTTCGACGAGCTGACCCGCGGTTTCGAGCGCGCCGTGGACCGTATCAACCGCATCGCCGGAAGGAGCCAGTCATGACCGAACGGCCGTGGGGGTCCCCCCGGACGGACTCCGGGGGAGGGTTCTGGGCGCAGGCGGCCGCGGACCCGGACCGTACGATCCTGATCGCGCCGGAGGGCGAGGAGTGGACTGCCGGACGGCTGCACGCGGCCGTGAACAGGCTCGTTCACGGCCTGCGCGCGGCCGGTCTCGAGAAGGGCGACTCGTTCGCCGTCGTCCTGCCCAACGGCGTCGAGTTCTTCACCGCCTACCTCGCCGCCTCCCAGGCCGGCTTCTATCTCGTCCCCGTCAACCACCACTTCGTCGGCCCCGAGATCGCGTGGATCGTCGCCGACTCGGGCGCCAAGGTGCTCATCGCGCACGAACGGTTCGCCGAAGCGGCGACCGCGGCCGCCGACGAGGCCCAGCTGCCCGCCGGCCACCGCTATGCCGTGGGCAGTCTCCCGGGCTTCCGCCCGTATGCCGAACTCCTCGACGGACAGCCTGAGTCGGTGCCCGCAGACCGGTCGCTCGGCTGGGTCATGAACTACACCTCGGGCACCACCGGCCGGCCGCGCGGCATCCGCCGCCCGCTGACCGGCAAGCTCCCCGAGGAGGCCCACCTCGGCGGCTTCCTCGGCATCTTCGGTATCAAGCCGTTCGACGACAATGTCCATCTGGTGTGCTCGCCGCTCTACCACACCGCCGTACTCCAATTCGCGGGCGCCGCCCTGCACATCGGGCACCCGCTGGTCCTGATGGACAAGTGGACGCCGGGGGAGATGCTGCGCCTCATCGACGCGTACGCCTGCACACACACGCATATGGTGCCGACGCAGTTCCACCGGCTGCTCGCGCTGCCCGACGAGGTGAAGGAGCGGTACGACGTCTCATCCATGCGACATGCCATCCATGGCGCTGCCCCCTGCCCCGACCATGTGAAGCGGGCGATGATCGACTGGTGGGGGAGCTGCGTCGAGGAGTACTACGCGGCGAGTGAGGGCGGCGGCGCATTCGCGACCGCGGAGGACTGGCTGAAGAAGCCCGGCACCGTCGGCAAGGCCTGGCCGATCAGCGAACTCGCTGTCTTCGACGACGACGGCAACAGGCTCCCGCCCGGCGAACTGGGCACCGTCTATATGAAGATGAGCACCGGTGGCTTCAGCTACCACAAGGACGAGTCCAAGACGAAGAAGAACCGCATCGGAGACTTCTTCACCGTCGGCGACCTCGGGATCCTCGACGAGGACGGCTATCTCTTCCTCCGCGACCGAAAGATCGACATGATCATCTCGGGCGGCGTCAACATCTACCCCGCCGAGATCGAGTCGGCCCTGCTCACCCATCCGGCCGTCGCCGACGCGGCGGCCTTCGGCATTCCGCACGCGGACTGGGGCGAGGAGGTCAAGGCGGTCGTCGAGCCGGCTGAAGGCCAAGAGCCGGGGGCTGCGCTGGCGGCCGAGATCCTCGCCCACTGTGAGCGCCGACTGGCGGGCTACAAGTGCCCCAAGACGGTGGACTTCATCGAGGTCATGCCGCGCGACCCGAACGGCAAGCTCTACAAGCGCCGGCTGCGCGCGCCCTACTGGGAGGGGCGCGAGCGAGCCCTGTGAGCCCCCGAGTGGAGCAGCGCGGGCAGCAGCTGCTCCTCTGCTGCTCATGCCGCGCATGGTCGGGCGGGTGAAGCGGATCCGGATTTCCGAGGAGCCCCAGTCGCCGGCGCTCGCGCCCCGGCATCTGTCGCTGCTGGCCCACCTGCTCTTCGACGGGCCGATGGGCGTCAATGAACTGGCCGAGCGCCTCAAGGTCGCCCCGACCACCGTGAGCCTGATGGTGAGCGACCTGACCCGGAAGGGGGTCCTTGAGCGGCAGGACCAGCCTCAACCTGGCCTACGGCTCCGCCATCGCGAGCATCGGGCTGACCATCCCGGCCATCGCGCTCTCCTCGGTCTGGCTGCCCGGGCCCCTGGTCCTGGGGGAGGACTCCACTCATATGGTGCTGCTCGCGCTCACCGCCGTGGTGAGCGCGCTGACCGTGGTGCCCGGACGAGCCACGCTTCTTCAGAGCGGCGTGCACCTGGCGCTGTTCGCCGCTTTCGTCTTCCTCTCGTTCAGCCCCTGACCCACACCACCTTCAGTTCGGGCGAGCGCAGGATGTCCCGCTCGCAGAACCGCGACGTCACCCAGCGCTCGTCCGAGAACAGCTCGGTCTGGTCGCTGTAGTGCGGGGAGCGGGGGTTCGACGACTGGGAGTATGTGAGCAGGGTGCGCGCCACAGGGCAGCGCCCGCCGTCCCAGCCGACCGCCTGGATGTGGCTCGAACCGGTCACCACCTCCGTATAGCCGCCCGCCGGACTCCACACCGGCTCGATCTTGTTCCAGACGCCCAGGGCCTCCGTGCCGCCGTGGACGGGGATGCGTTTTCCGTTCCGTACGACGAACTGGTGCTCACCCAGCGGCGCGTCCAGCGGGGTCCCGGCCGCGCGCAGTTCGGCGACGGCGTTCGTCAGCGCGCGGGCGAAGCCGGGCGACGCGGTGTTGAGCGTGTTCGGCGTGCGCACCGGATCGGCCGCCGAGAACGGCACCTTCCACAGCTCGGCCGCAGGCACCGACGAGGTGAGCCCCCGCCAGAACCGGTCGAAAAGCAGGGCGCCGCGACTGCCGGTGTTCATGGTGCGGTCCCACTTCGCGAGTACGTCGCAGGCCTGCGCGAGGTCGGCGCTCTTGGCGGGCAGCGCCGCGCACGCCTTCGCAGTGTCGGCCGCGGCCAGATCCCCGGCAGGCACCCGGTTCGCGAACTGCTGCTTCTGCAGATCGGCGACGGTCAGCCGGCCCTCGTCCGCCATCGCTGCCACATCCTCGATGCCGCCGCGGGTGCGCAGCGAGCGGGGCGTGCCGATGGAGCCGAAGACCCGCTCGTAGCCGGTGATCGGCCGGTCCGCGTTGGTCAGCCAGGCGCTGTCGTTGGAGTTCTCCGCATACGGAGCGTCCCTCAGCGTCGGCATCTTCGACGGGCCGAAGATGCCCGGCTGCACCGCGTCCTCGTCCGAGCCGAGCGCGCAGTCCCCACGCGAACCGTCGAGCACGGCGACACCCGACGCCGGATACATCACCTTGCCGAGCGGGGGCGAACAGCGCTGTGCCAGCTCGTCGGTGATCCGCGGCAGCACCTGCGACTGGGAGAAGAGCGTGTGGCCGTTCGAGTCGGCGGCGATCGTGTTCACCCAGGGCAGGCCCTGGGTGCGCCGCAGCCCTCGCAGCATGTCGTGAGTGGAGCGGGACTTGCCGAAGGCGAGTGCCGTGTCGGCGCTGCGCAGATTGCTCGCGTTGGGGTCGTTCAGCGCGTACGCCGTCGTGGCCGACCAGGGCAGGGGCAGCGTGGGGCCCAGCGCGGTGACGACCGGGCCGTACCTCGTCCACCACTGTGTACGGGTCACGGGCGCGCCGTCCTTGACCGGCACGGTGACCGTCCGCTTCGTCATCCGCTCCGGCTTCCCGTCCACCAGATACGCGGTCGGGTCGGCCGGATCCAGCGTCAGCTGGTGCAGATTGAGCGTGACGCCGGTGGCGACGGTGTGGCTCCACGCGACCTTGTCGTTGAAGCCGATGTTGACGACGGCGGTGCCGAGCAGTGAGCTGCCCGAGACGTTCAGCTCGCCGGGTATGGTCTGCTGCGACTGCCAGAAGCGGCGGCCGCCCTGCCAGGGGTAGTGCGGATTGCCGAGCAGCAGGCCGCGGCCGTTCGCGGTCGCAGAGCCGCTGAATGCCACGGCGTTGGAGCCCATATCGGCGCTCTCGGATGCGAACAGTTCCCCAGCGGCCTTCGCCGTCGCGGCCGTGTCGGCTGCGCCCACCGGGGCCGTGCCCGGCGGTTTCGCCGCGGTGATGCCGTCGATGCCGCGCCCCTGGCCGCCGAGGACCGAGACGGCGAAGCCGCGCCTGGCCACGTCCACCGTGGTCACCGGGCCCACCCAGTCGGCGTTCCTGCAGGCAGGATCGGTGATGCGGTTCTGCTTCAGCCAGGCGTTGTAGCCGGCCGCCCAGCCGCGCATCAGCTCCTTGACCCGGTGGCCGGGACCGGCCGGTTCGGGGGTGGCGAGCAGCTTCTCGACGGTGCCCGCGTCGCGTACGCCCCGGAAGTACAGATCGCTGGACAGGTTCTTCGTGGCCGACGACAGCGATCCGTCCGGGGCGGCGTCGGGGCCGAAGTGGCGCGAGCGCTCGCCGCGCACCGTGACGAACCCGTCGGCGAGAACACACACCTGGTCGGCGGCCTGCGCCCAGCCGGTGCCGAAGCCGAGACTCGCGTAGTTGCCGGCGACGATGTGCGGGATTCCATGTTCGGTGTAGCGGATGACGGCGGACAGACTGCCGCCGGACGGATGACGGTCGCGGCTGTCAGCCGCTGCGGCGGGCGGCAGCGCGGCCACGACGGTGGCGAGCGCCGCGCCGGTCAGCGCAAGGTGTCTCAGGCGGGTGCGGAAGAGCAAGGTGCCCCCCAACGGGACTGCGGTGAAAGCTGGTTGGTCCATGCAGTCAGCCGGGGCTGACGGTGTCAACATCCCGTTCGGTATCCGAGGTCTTGACCGTCGGGTCGGCGCCGCACAGGATCGCGCCATGACAGGTGTACGCAGCAGCACAGTCGACGGAATCGTGCGGCGCAGCGCTCGGCGCACCCCGGAGCGCACCGCCGTACGGTACGCGGACCGGGCCTGGACCTACGCCGAGCTGGACTCCGCCGTCTCCACCGCGGCCGCCGAGCTCATCGGGAACGGCCTGGAGCACGGCGACCGGGTGGCGACCTACGGCCACAACTCGGACGTGTATCTGATCGCATTCCTCGCCTGCGCGCGTGCCGGGCTGGTCCATGTGCCGGTCAATCAGAACCTCACCGGTGACGACCTCGCGTACATCCTTCAGGACTCGGCCAGCGCGCTGGTGCTCGCCGATCCCGATCTCGCGGGCCGGGTCCCCGAGGGCTTCACCGTGCGCCCGCTGCGCGAGGCGGACGACTCGCTGCTCGCCGCGCTGGGCACCCCGCGCCCGTTCGATCCGGACCGGGACGCGCGGGAAGTGGTGCAGTTTCTCTATACGTCCGGCACCACCGCACTGCCCAAAGGCGCGATGATGACGCATCGAGCCCTCGTCCATGAGTACGTCAGCGCCATCACCGCGCTGGATCTCGACGAGTCCGACCGGCCCATCCACTCGCTGCCGCTGTACCACTCGGCGCAGATGCATGTGTTCCTGCTGCCCTATCTCGCGGTCGGCGCGGAGAACATCATCATCGACGGGCCGGACGCGGCGAGGATCTTCGATCTGGTGGAGGCGGGGGAGGCGGACAGTCTCTTCGCGCCGCCCACGGTCTGGATCGGGCTGTCCAACCATCCCGACTTCGCCACCCGAGAGCTGGGGGGACTGCGCAAGGCGTATTACGGGGCGTCGATCATGCCCGTACCGGTACTGGAGCGACTGCGTGCCCGGCTGCCCGGCCTGGCCTTCTACAACTGCTTCGGGCAGAGCGAGATCGGTCCGCTGGCTACCGTCCTCGGTCCGGACGAGCACGAGGGACGGATGGACTCCTGTGGCCGACCCGTGCTCTTCGTGGAGGCGAAGGTCGTCAACGAGAACGGTGACGAGGTCCCGGACGGAACGGCGGGCGAAGTCGTCTACCGCTCACCGCAGTTGTGCGAGGGCTACTGGCACAAGGCGGCCGAGACGAAAGAGGCCTTCCGCGACGGCTGGTTCCGCTCCGGCGACCTCGCCGTCCGCGACGCGGAGGGGTACTTCACCGTCGTCGACCGGGTGAAGGACGTCATCAACTCCGGGGGTGTGCTGGTCGCTTCACGACAGGTCGAGGACGCCCTCTACCTCCATCCCGCCGTCGCCGAGACCGCCGTCATCGGCCTGCCGGACGACCGCTGGATCGAGGCCGTCACCGCCGTCGTCGTCCCGCGAGGTGAGGTGACGGAAGCCGAGCTGATCGACCACGCGCGCGAGAAACTCGCCCGCTTCAAGGCCCCCAAGCGGGTCCTGTTCGTGGACGAGCTGCCGCGCAACGCCAGCGGAAAGATCCTCAAGCGTGAGCTGAGGGACCGCTTCACTTCGTCCTGAGGTCCACGATCCGTTTGATCTTGCCCACCGAGCGCTCCAGCGTCTCGGGGTCCACCACCTCGACCGTGACGGACACCCCGATGCCCTCCTTCACCGCCGTCGCGATCGCCCGGGCGGCGGCTTCCCGCTGCTCGGACGTCGCCTCCGCGCGCGCCTCCGCCCGTACGGTGAGCGCGTCGAGACGGCCCTCGCGGGTCAGCCGCAGCTGGAAGTGCGGGGCGACATGCGGCGTACGCAGCACGATCTCCTCGATCTGGGTCGGGAAGAGATTCACCCCGCGCAGGATCACCATGTCGTCGCTGCGCCCGGTCACCTTCTCCATCCGCCGGAAAACCCGGGCCGTGCCCGGCAGCAGCCGCGTCAAGTCCCGTGTCCGGTAACGGATCACGGGCATGGCCTCCTTGGTGAGCGAGGTGAAGACCAGCTCGCCGTGCTCGCCGTCCGGCAGCACCTCGCCGGTGAACGGATCGACGACCTCCGGATAGAAGTGGTCCTCCCAGATGTGCAGCCCATCCTTGGTCTCCACAAACTCCTGCGCCACGCCGGGGCCGATGACTTCGGACAGCCCGTATATGTCGACGGCGTCGATCGCGAACCGCTCCTCGATCTCGCGCCGCATCTCCTCGGTCCACGGCTCCGCGCCGAAGATGCCGACCTTGAGGGAGGTGGCACGGGGATCGACCCCCTGCCGTTCGAACTCGTCGAGCAGCGTGAGCATGTACGAGGGGGTCACCATGATGATCTCGGGGCGGAAGTCCTGGATGAGCTGCACCTGGCGGGCGGTCATGCCGCCGGAGGCGGGGATGACCGTGCAGCCCAGCCGTTCCGCGCCGTAGTGGGCGCCGAGGCCGCCGGTGAACAGCCCGTATCCGTACGCCACATGGACCTTGTGGCCGGGCCGGCCGCCCGCGGCGCGGATCGAACGGGCCACCACGTCCGCCCAGGTGTCCAGATCGCGTTCGGTGTAGCCGACGACGGTGGGACGGCCCGTGGTCCCGCTGGAGGCATGGATCCGCCGCACCTCGGACTGCTCCACCGCGAACATCCCGAACGGATAGTTGTCCCGCAGATCGGCCTTGGCGGTGAAGGGGAAGCGGCCGAGATCGGCGAGCGTGCGGCAGTACTCGGGGCGCAGACCCGCCCTGTCGAACGACTGCCGGTAGAAGCCGACATTCTCGTACGCGTGGCGCAAGCTCGCCCGCAGTCGCTCCAGCTGCAGCGCCTCGAGCTCCTCGCGGCTGAGCCGCTCCGCCGCGTCCAGCAGGCCCGTCATACGGAAACTCCCGTCCCAAACCGGACGACCGATCATTCGGTCGTGCTGTTCCGGGATCAGTAATCCAGCCCGTCCCGTCTCCTGGCAAGGGGTTGATTCCCAGAAACTGCTCCCATCCGTTCACGTGCGCTCTGGGCGTAAGTCCATTGCTGCGAATGCCGGGCCCCGGTGAAGATCGCCGCATGCCGAGGTTCTCTGCGCACGATGGGACAGTGCTCTCCTATCACCTGACGGGGGAGGGCGAGCCGCTGATCGTGCTGCCGGGCGGCGCGATGCGCGCCTCGGCCTACCTCGGCGACCTGGGCGGACTGAGCGCGCACCGGCAGCTGGTGCTGCTGGATCTGCGCGGCACCGGGGACTCCGCGGTGCCGGCCGACCCCGCGACGTACCGCTGCGACCGGCAGGTCGCCGACGTCGAGGCGCTGAGCGAGCACCTCGGCCTCGCGCGCATGGACGTGCTGGCGCTCTCGGCCGGTGGAAACCTGGCGCTGCTGTACGCGGCCCAGTACCCCGAGCGGATCGGCCGGCTGGCGCTGCTCACGCCAATGCCCGGGCGGTGGGGATCCAGGCGACGCCGGAGCAGCGCCGTGCGGCGGCACTGCTGCGCCGCGACGAGCCGTGGTTTGAAGAGGCGTACGCCGCCTTCGACGCCGCGCTCGGCGGAGGCAAGCCGAACGGCTCCTTCGAGCCGTTCTTCTACGGGCGGTGGTGCGAGGCGGCTCAGGCGCATGCCGCGTCGGGCGATGGGCAGTTCAACCCCCGAAGCGGCCGCCCGCTACGGCTCGGAGGGCGCTTTCGACCCGCCCGCCACCCGCGCCGCGCTGACCGAGCTGGACGCGGCGGTGCTGGTCATGGCGGGCGAGCTCGACGGCGTACCGACACCGGAGCGGGCCGGTGAGCCGGCCGCGCTGTTCCCGGACGGCGAGGTCGTCGTGCAGCCGGATGGCGGTCACTTCCCCTGGCTCGACGATCCGGACTGGTGCGTACGGACGGTTATCGGGTTCCTGGCGCGGTGAGCCGCTGGTGAGGGGAGGGGATGCGGGATAGTAGTTGAAACCCGCAAACAACCTCCGAGAAGGAGTCCGCGATGCCTCAGCCCGAGGGAGCCGAACTCGACGCCGTCCTCGCCCGCAGGGAGGAGCTGCGCCAGCGCTATCTGCGCCCGATGTCCGACCGCCCCCCGACCACCGCCCGGGGCATCCACCATGTGGCCTTCATCTGCCGTGACGTCGAGGAGACCATTCGCTTCTACCAGGAGTTCCTGGGCTTCCCGCTGGTCGAGATCGTGGAGAACCGCGACTACCGCGGCTCGACCCACTTCTTCTTCGACATCGGCCACGGCAATCTGCTGGGCTTCTTCGACTTCCCCGGCCACGAACACCCGCCCATCACCGAAACGATCGGCGGGGTGCAGCACCTCGCGCTGTCGGTGGGGGCGGCGGAGTTCGACGCGGCCCGCAAGGCGCTGGACGAGGCGGGCACCGACTATCTCGGACCGGACCGGGGTGTCGAGGACAGCCTGTACATCCGCGACCCCAACGGCGTGCCGCTGGAGCTGTACCGGGAGCAGCTCGGCATCTTCGACGGCGAGAGCATCGTCAGCCGGACCGACGGCGAGGACTGAGGCCAACGGCTGAGGCCAGTGCCTGATCAGGGCCTGCTACCGCTTCGACTGCCGGCCCCGCGCCTCGTACGATCAACGTCGATCCGTCGGCCCGAGAAGGGGAACTCGTGCAACTGGGCTCATCCGTAAGGCGTTTGCTGACCACAGGCGCCGCCGCGACACTCCTGTTCACCGGAGCGGGCACCGCCTCCGCCGGCCCGGCCGTACCGCAGGCGGCTGCCGTCGCCGCGGCCGACGTGCGGAGCGGCCCGTACTCCGGCGTCCACATCATTGCCGATCTCTCCGCCCGGCGGGTGGCCACCGCCGACCTGGTCGCCGCGGCCAAATACGGCACAGACAGTCCCATCGATGACCCGGCCCGGGAGAAGCAGGTCCTCGACAGCGTGGCGCGGCAGGCCCGTGATCTGGGTGCGGATCCCGAAGCGACGGTACGGATCTTCCGTGACCAGATCGAGGCCAGCAAGCTCGTCCAGCGCGCCCTGTTCCGCAGCTGGGACGCGGCCCCTTCGCGGGCGCCGACAGAACGGCCCGACCTCGCGGAGGTACGCAAGGAGATCAACCGGATCAATGCCGCTCTCGTCCAAGGCATCGCCGATTCCGCCTCGGCCCGACCGGCTCCGTACTGCGACGGCCTGCTGATCGCCTCGGCAGCACACCTACGGCACGAGCGGCAGCTCGACGCGCTCCACACGGTGGCGTTGGCCCGCTCGCTGCGGTCCGTCTGCGGCGACTGACCCGGGCTTCGTGCGTCCGGGAGCCCGGGCGCGCGAGGCGGGCCGGAAGGTCATTGCGCGGCCGACTCCACCGCGACCGTCCGGGCCCAGCGGTAGTCCGCCTTGCCGCTCGGCGAGCGCTGGATCTCCGGCGCGATCACCAGCTGCCGCGGGATCTTGTAGCCGGCCAGCCGGGTGCGACAGTGCGACTGGATGTCGTCCAGCGTCGGTGTGGGCGCGCCCTCGCGCAGCTGCACCACGGCCGCCACATGGTTGCCCCATTTACTGTCCGGCACACCGGCGACCAGCGCGTCGTACACATCCGGATGGGACTTGAGCGCCTGCTCGACCTCCTCCGGATACACCTTCTCGCCGCCGGTGTTGATGCACTGCGAGCCGCGTCCGAGGACGGTGACGATGCCCTCCTCGTCGACCTTGGCCATGTCGCCGAGCAGTACCCACCGCTCGTCGCCGCGCCGGAAGAAGGTCTCGGCGGTCTTCTTCGGGTCGTTGTAGTAGCCGAGGGGCACGTGCCCGCGCTGGGCGATCCGGCCTGGCTCGCCAGTCTTCACCGGCTCGTACGTCAGCGGGTCGACCACCGCCGTACGGGCGTTGACCCGCAGCCTGAAGCCCTTCTCCGGGCCGGAGTCGTCGGTCGCCGTGCCGTTGAAACCGGACTCCGACGAGCCGAAGTTGTTCAGCAGCATCACATTCGGCACCAGCGCCGCGAACTGGGCGCGCACCGTCTCCGACATGATCGCGCCGGAGCTGGAGACGCTGAACATCGAGGAGCAGTCGGTCCCCTTCATCGGCCCGGACAGCGCGTCGATGAGCGGGCGCAGCATCGCGTCGCCGACCAGCGACACGCTGGTGACCTTCTCCTTCTCGATCGTACGGAGCACCTCTTCCGGCACGAACTTGCGGTGGATGACGATCCGCTGGCCGAAGTTGAACCCGATGAACGCGGTCAGCGTCGATGTGCCGTGCATCAGCGGGGGAGTGGGGAAGAAGGTGATGCCTTCGCCGCCCGCGGCCACCCGCTCGGCGAGCTCCTCGGGCGAACCGACCGGCTCTCCGGTCGGCGCGCCGCCGCCGAGCCCGGAGAAGAACAGGTCCTCCTGCCGCCACATCACGCCCTTGGGCATTCCGGTGGTGCCGCCGGTGTAGATGATGAACTGGTCGTCGGCGGAGCGCGCCCCGAAGCCCCGCTCCGGCGACGCGGCCGCCTCGGCCTGCGCGAAGGGGACGGCGGCGAGCTGCGGCGCGCTGTCCGGGGGCATGCCCACACGCACCAGATGGCGCAGCTTCTCGGTCTTCGGCAGCGCGGCCGCGACGCGCTCCGTGAACTCCGCGTCGAATACGAGGGCCACGAGGTCCGCGTCGCGGTAGAGGTAGACCAGTTCCTCCTCCACATAGCGGTAGTTGACGTTGACGGGCACGACGCGGGCCTTGAGGCAGCCGAGGACGGTCTGGAGGTACTCGATGCCGTTGTAGAGGTGCAGGCCGAGATGGTCGCCCGGGCGGATGCCGGCGTCGATGAGGTGGTGCGCGACGCGGTTGGCCGCGGCGTCCAGTTCCGCGTAGGTGAGCCGGCGCTCGGCGCCCGTGCCGGGATGGTCGATGTACACAAGCGCCTCGCGGGCGGGGACCACGTCGACGACCGACTCGAACAGGTCGGCAAGGTTGTACTCCACCGCTCCTCCTGACCCCGGCGAACTTCGGCTCGGCGGTCATTAGAGCGCCGCCGGGCACAAGTGGGAAGGGGTGACGGCGAAGAAATCTGACTGCCTGTCAGAAAACTATTGAACTGGACTCCCGCCTACTGCAACCTGTTCTAGGTCTTGAGACGGGAGGACGGCAATGGGTGGGACGGAACACCTCACCGTGCAGCGCGAAGGCGCCACACTGGTACTCACTTTGAACAGGCCGGAGGCCAAGAACGCGCTCTCGCTGCCGATGCTGGTCGGCCTGTACGACGGCTGGATCGAGGCCGACGAGGACGATGCGATCCGCTCGGTCGTGCTGACCGGAGCGGGCGGCGGCTTCTGCGCCGGCATGGACCTCAAGGCCCTGGCGGGCAAGGGCATGGAGGGCGAGCAGTACCGGGACCGGCTGAAAGCCGACCCCGACCTCCACTGGAAGGCGATGCTGCGCCACCACCGGCCCCGCAAGCCGGTGATCGTCGCGGTCGAGGGGTACTGCGTGGCCGGCGGTACCGAGATCCTGCAAGGCACCGACATCCGGGTCGCGGGCGAGAGCGCCACGTTCGGCCTGTTCGAGGTCAGGCGCGGACTCTTCCCGATAGGCGGCTCGACGGTGCGGCTGCAGCGCCAGATCCCGCGTACGCACGCCCTGGAGATGCTGCTGACCGGCCGGCCGTACAGCGCGGAAGAGGCTGAACGGATCGGGCTCATCGGCCACGTCGTGCCCGACGGAACCGCGCTGGAGAAGGCGCTCGCCATCGCCGAGCAGATCAACGCCTGCGGGCCGCTCGCGGTCGAGGCGGTGAAGGCGTCGGTGTACGAGACGGCGGAGCTGACCGAGACGGAGGGCTTGGCCGCGGAGCTCAAGCGCGGCTGGCCGGTCTTTGACACGGCCGACGCGAAGGAGGGGGCGCGGGCGTTCGCGGAGAAACGCCGCCCGGTGTACCGCCGAGCCTGAACTTTCCCCGCCCCGCGCGGCGGGACCGCCGCCCGCGCCCTCGCCGACCCCCACAAGAAAGGGCCCCGCCCGTGACAGCCGCCGCCACCCCCGCACCCCAGACCCTGCGCGCCCCGCTCGTCGTCGAGTTCCCCTTCACCCGCTCCCTCGGGCCCGTCCAGTCCGCCTTTCTCACCGGCCTGCGCGAGCGCGCAGTCCTCGGTGTGAAGGGCAGTGACGGCAGAGTGCTCGTGCCGCCCGTCGAGTACGACCCGGCCACCGCAGAGGAGATCCGCGACCTCGTCGAGGTCGGCGTCACCGGAACCGTCACCACCTGGGCCTGGAACCCCGCCCCGCGGCGTGACCAGCCACTCGCCACCCCCTTCGCGTGGGTGCTGGTCAGGCTCGACGGGGCCGACACTTCCCTCCTGCACGTCCTCGACGCGCCGGGGCCCGACGCCGTACGCAGCGGCATGCGCGTCCGTATCCGCTGGGCCGAGGAGCGGACCGGCGCGATCACCGACATCGCCTGCTTCGAGCCGTACGACAGTGAGCCGACCGCCCACGTCACCGGCCACAGCGGCGAGTTCGCCGACGCCGTGACCGGCATCGTCACCCCCGCCCGGCTCGACTACACCTACTCGCCCGGCCGCGCCCAGTCCGGCTACATCAACGCCCTCGCCGACCGCAGGACCGTCGGCGAGCGCTGCCCGTCCTGCCGCAAGGTGTACGTGCCTCCCCGCGGCGCCTGCCCCACCTGCGGCGTCGCCACCGACGAACAGGTCGAGGTCGGCCCGCGCGGCACCGTCACCACGTACTGCATCGTCAACATCAAGGCTGCGCATACGGCGAATCTCGACATCGAAGTGCCGTACGTCTACGCGCACATCGCCCTCGACGGCGCCGACCTCGCCCTGCACGCCCGCATCGGCGGCATCCCGTACGACCAGGTGCGGATGGGCCTGCGCGTCGAACCGGTCTGGGCCGAAGACGGCCGCCACCCCGACCACTACCGGCCCACCGGCGAGCCCGACGCCGACTACGACACGTACAAGGAGCTGCTGTGACCCGAGACGTGGCGATCGTCGCCTTCGCGCAGAGCGACCATCTGCGGCGCACCGACGAGCTCTCCGAAGTCGAGATGCTGATGCCGGTCCTGCACGAGGTGCTGCGCCGGACCGGACTGCAGACCAGTGACATCGGCTTCACCTGCTCGGGATCCGCCGACTATCTCGCCGGACGTGCCTTCTCTTTCACCATGGCCCTCGACGGCGTCGGCGCCTGGCCGCCGATCTCCGAGTCCCATGTCGAGATGGACGGCGCCTGGGCGCTGTACGAGGCCTGGGTCAAGATCCTCACCGGCGATGCCGACACCGCCCTCGTCTACGCCTACGGAAAGTCCTCGCCCGGCGAGCTGCGCGACGTACTGACCCGCCAGCTCGACCCGTACTACGTGGCCCCGCTCTGGCCCGACTCCATCGCGCTCGCCGCACTCCAGGCGCAGGCGCTGATCGACGCGGGAGCCACCGACGAACCGGCCCTCGCCGGGATCGCCGCTCGCAGCCGCGCGGCAGCATCGGACAACCCGCACGCTCAACTGAAGGGTTCGGTTCCGCCGGGCGATTACCTCGTCCAGCCGCTGCGGACCGGGGACTGCCCGCCGATCGGCGACGGCGCGGCCGCCGTGATCCTCGCGGCCGGGGACAGGGCCCGCGAACTGTGCGACCGCCCCGCCTGGATCCGCGGCATGGACCACCGCATCGAACCGCACAGCCTCGGCGTCCGCGACCTCACCGACTCGCCCTCCACCCGGCTCGCCGCCGAACGCGCCGGAGCCTTCGACAGGCCCGTCGACACCGCCGAGCTGCACGCCCCCTTCAGCTCCCAGGAAGTGGTCCTGCGCGCAGCCCTCAAGCTCGACGACAGGGTGAGGGTCAACCCGTCCGGCGGAGCGCTCGCCGCCAACCCGGTCATGGCTGCGGGCCTGATCCGCCTCGGCGAGGCCGCCGCCCGCATCCACCGAGGCGAGTCCGACCGGGCGCTCGCCCACGCCACCTCCGGCCCCTGCCTCCAGCAGAACCTGGTCGCCGTCCTCGAGGGAGAGTCATGAGCAAGGCTGCGACATCCAAAGAGTGCGTGGCTGTCGTCGGCATCGGCCAGACCAAGCATGTCGCCGCCCGTCGGGACGTCTCCATCGCGGGCATGGTGCGTGAGGCCGCCCGGCGCGCTCTTCAGGACGCGGACCTGACCTGGTCGGACATCGATGCCGTCGTCATCGGCAAAGCACCCGACTTCTTCGAGGGCCTGATGATGCCGGAGCTCTACCTCGCCGACGCGCTGGGCGCCGTCGGCAAGCCGATGCTGCGCGTCCACACCGCCGGCTCGGTCGGCGGCTCCACCGCGCTCGTCGCCTCCAACCTGGTCGCTGCCCGCGTGCACAGCACCGTCCTCACCCTCGCGTTCGAGAAGCAGTCCGAGTCCAACGCCATGTGGGGCCTGTCCCTGCCGATCCCCTTCCAGCAGCCCCTCCTCGCGGGCGCGGGCGGCTTCTTCGCCCCGCACATACGGGCGTACAAGCGCCGCACCGGCGCGCCCAACACGGTCGGCTCCGTCGTCGCGTACAAGGACCGCCGCAACGCCCTGAAGAATCCGTACGCCCACCTCCACGAGCACGACATCACGCTGGAGAAGGTCCAGGCGTCCCCGATGCTGTGGGACCCGATCCGCTACTCCGAGACCTGCCCCTCCTCCGACGGCGCGTGCGCGATGATCCTCACCGACCGCGCGGGCGCGGCCCGTGCGCCGCGACCGCCCGCCTGGATGCACGGCGGCGCGATGCGCAGCGAGCCCACGATGTTCGCGGGCAAGGACTTCGTCTCGCCCCAGGCCGGCAAGGACTGCGCCGCCGACGTCTACCGGCAGGCCGGCATCGCCGATCCGCGCCGGGAGATCGACGCGGTGGAGATGTACGTCCCGTTCTCCTGGTACGAGCCGATGTGGCTGGAGAACCTGGGCTTCGCCGCCGAGGGGGAGGGCTGGAAGCTCACCGAGTCCGGCGTTACCGAACTCGACGGCGATCTGCCCGTGAACCCGTCGGGCGGCGTGCTGTCCACCAATCCCATCGGTGCCTCCGGCATGATCCGGTTCGCCGAGGCCGCCCTCCAGGTCCGCGGGCTGGCGGGCGAACACCAGGTGGAAGGGGCCCGCAAAGCACTGGGTCACGCCTACGGCGGCGGGTCGCAGTTCTTCTCCATGTGGCTGGTCGGCGCCGAGCCGCCCACCACCTGACCGTCCGCCGTACGGCATGTGGCGGCGGACAGGCCGCGGTCCTCGTTCCGCGGCCTGTCCGCAACCGGAGACGATCGCTAGTCTGAGCCCCGGAGACGATGCGGGAGGAGCACGGACGTGGCCGAGAGCACGACCACCAGGCAAAGGTTTTCGGGCTGGGACAAGCCGGAACTCGACCTCAGCAACGCCGACTGGCAGTCCAGCAGTCAGGGAACGGGAGACGTTCAGATCGCCTTCGTCGAGGGTTTCATCGCGATGCGCAACGGCGGACGGCCGGAGAGTCCGTCGCTGATCTTCACCCCGGCCGAGTGGCGCGCCTTCGTCCTGAACGCCCGCGACGGGGAGTTCGACCTCACCTGACCGCCGAAGCGGCCTCAGGGGTCGCGGGTGTCCCGCGCACTGCAAGGCAGTGGGCGTGGTCGGCAGTGCCTGGAACCCGCGGCCCGCACATCCTCTAGTACTCGACCCTGCCCTCCGGCTGAGAGGCTCGGCGTCGCGGACATCGTTGAACACGCCGGGGCAGTTTCCCGTATCACTCTGCGCACCCCGGCAACACGGGTGCGCAGCGTTCCCGCGAGATTCCGTTCCGAGACCGTGAGGATCAGCCATGAATGACCCCGTCAATCCTCCTCTCCAGGCCCTCCCGGACGGGGAGGCCGAACTCCGTCTGGTGCTCCGTCTGCAGTGGGAGGACATCGCCGCGCTGGGGCAGGAGGCGGGCCGGCTGGCCGCCCAGATGCAGCGCCCGGTGACCCTCGACGAGGCCGCGAGCCACCGGCTGCGCACGCGGACCGCCGGCCACGCGAGGCCCGCACCTGACCGGAGCCAGCAGGGTGTGCCCTCGTCCGTGTCGTCCCTGACTGCCCGCACTCCGGGTGAGCATGCCCGGCAGGCCATAGAGAAGATCAACGGGTCGGCCCCCGGGCTCGGCACGACCCAGACATCGGCGTGACGAGCGGGAGCGGGGACAACCGCTCCCGCTGACCGATCCGGAAACAACCCACTACAACCCCCTTTCGCCGGAGGGGCCCCCGCGCGGCCAACCGGGCGTACCCTGAGGTGCCTCGAGGACGTCCGTCCGGCAACTCCTTCACCGTGCCGGGCGTACGCCCTGGCCGTGGGGGTGCACCATGACGCGACGCGCCGGCAGGACCAGGCGTCGTCTCTTCGAGCGCGAGGCCGAACTGGCCGCCGCCGACGAGGCGTTGAGCGATCTGGTCGGTCTGCGGTCGGACGACGTCGAGCCACCGGAGCGCCCGCGTGGCGCCCTCCTCGCCTTCGCCGGACACGCGGGCCTCGGCAAGACGACGCTGCTTGCCGAAGTACGCCGGCGAGCGGCCGCCAAGGGCTGCACGGTGCTCTCCGCGCGCGGCGGCGACCAGGAGCAACGGGTCGCCTTCCACGTGGCCCGGCAGCTGATCCAGCCCCAGCTCGCAGGCTCGTCCGACGCGGCGCTCCGGCTGCAGCTGGGGAGTTGGTACGCCATCGTCGGCCCCGCGCTGGGCCTGTGCACCGCCGAGGGGGGCGCACCGCCCGACCCGCAGGGCCTGCGCGACGGCCTCGACTGGGTCCTCACCCATATTGCCGTCCAGCGCGCCCCGCTCGTCCTCGTCCTCGACGACGCCCACTGGGCCGACCCGGAGTCGCTGAGCTGGCTCGCAGCCTTCGCGCCTCGCGCCGAAGAGCTCCCGATGCTGCTCGTGGTCGCCTACCGGCCCGAGGAACTCCCCGACCACGCACGGCAGTTCCGCGGGCTCCCCGGCCGCGCCGGACACCGCCCGATCGACCTTGAACCCCTCACGGCCCCGGCCGTCGGACGACTCGTACGCGAGCAGCTCGGAGATGACGCCGACGACGCGTTCTGCCGCGAATGCTGGGCCGTCACCGCGGGTAACCCCTTCGAGGCCGTAGAACTCACCGCCAAGGTCCACGACCGGGGGCTCGAACCAAACGAGGTCGGCGCCCACCTCCTGCGCGACCTCGCCGCCGACGTCAAGGGCAGCGGGCTCATCTCACGCCTCGAAAGCCTCGGCGCCTCGACTGTTCGGCTCGCCTGGGCGGGCGCCGTGCTCGGCACCGAGATCCCGCCCGCTCTCGCCGCGACCGTCGCGGGCCTCGGCAGCGAGGAGGCCGCCCGCGCCGCCGACCGACTGCGCGACGCCCGCATTCTCACCGGATCGGGCACCCTCGAATTCGTCCACCCGCTGATCGCCACCGCGGTCTACCGGGCCATCCCCGACGCCGTACGGGTCGCCCTGCACGGCCAGGCCGCCTGGTCCGTCATCGACGCCGGATTCGGCTCCACGGCCGCCGCCCGCCACCTGATGGAGACCCATCCCGAGGGCGACCCGTGGGTCGTCCAGCATCTGCGCCGGGCCGCACGGGAGACGCTCCGCGCCGGAGCCCCCGACGCGGCCCGTCGCCACCTCGCCCGCGCCCTGCGCGAACCGCCGCCCTTCGGGGACCGGGCCGCCGTCCTGTACGAACTGGGCTGCGCCTCTCTCCTCACCGAACCCGCCACCACCGTCAACCATCTGCGCGCCGCCCTCGAAGAACCCATCGCCGACCCGGCCCTGCGCCAGGGCATCGTCTACCGCCTCTCCCAGGTCCTCGCCCACTCCGACCGGCTCGGCGAAGCATCCGACACCCTCGCCCGCGAGGCCCGCCTCAGCGCCGACCCGCGCACCCGGCTGCGTATGCAGGCCGAGAAGTTCATGTGGGACGCCTTCCGCGCCGACGAGCCCGACTCGCCGGCCCGATCGCGGCGGCTGGCCCGGCTCGCCGACCGGCTCACCGGACGCGACCTCACCGAGCGGTACATCATCGGGCTGCGCGGCTGGGACGCGATGCTGCGCGCCGAACCCGCCGCCGTCGCACTCGGCCACGCCGAGCGCGCCCTGGAGGGCTCACTGAGCTGGGCCGTGGAGGACCGGGGTTTCGAAGTCCCCGTCCTGGTCGCCCTCACCTTTCTCTACGGTGACCGGCCGGGCCGTGCCGAGGAGCTGTTCGCCGCCGGGACCGCGGAGTTCGAGCGCCAGGGGTGGCGCGGCGCACATCTCTCCTTCGCGTACACCCTCCTCGCCTACATCCGCTACCGGCGCGGACGGCTGGCGGAGGCCGAGGACTTCGTACGGGCCGGGCTGCGCCTGGCCGAACGGGTCGGGCCCCGTACGCCCGTCGAGTGGTACGCACTGGGCACCCTCGTCGAGGTCCTGCTCGCCCGCGGGCGCACCGATGAGGCGGTGCGGATCGCGGAGGACCACGCCTTCGGCGAACCCTTCCCCGCGGCCGTGACCTTCCCCGACTCCCAGACCGTGTACGGCGAACTGCTGCTCGCCCGCGGCCGCCCCAAGGAAGCGGCCGTCGAACTGGCCGCCGCGGGCAGGCGGCTAGACCCACGCGGCATGCGTAACCCCGCCTGGTGCCCCTGGCAGCTCCACCTCGCACTCGCCGAGGCGCACGACGCACCGGACCGGGCCCGCGGGACCGCTCTCGAAGCGGTGCACCGCGCCCGCCGCTTCGGGGCGGCATCGGCGATCGGCCAGGCCCTGCGGGTGGCCGCCGAGGTGTCCGGCGGCACCGAACGCACGGCCTTCCTCGAAGAGGCCGTCGCCCATCTCGAGCGCTCACCCGCCGCGTACGAACTCGCCCGCGCCCTCGTCGACCTCGGCACCCATCTGCGCCGCACCGGCCACCCGAAGGAGGCCGCCGAGTATCTCTACCGCGGTCTGGAGGTCGCCGGGCAGTGCGGCGCCGACGGGCTCGCGGACGCCGCCCGCGACGAACTCGCGGCCGCCGGGCTGCGCCCGCGCCGGCTGCGGGCCATCGAGACCGACGCCCTCACCGCCCGCGAACGGGCCGCGGCCGTGCTGACCGCCCAGGGGCGTGACAGGGCCGCCGTCGCTGCCGCCCTCCACCTCGACGAACAGGCCGTGACCAGGTTGCTCTCCGCCGTCTACCGAAAGGCGGGCACCGACGAGGCGGGCTTGGCGGAGGCCGTGCCCGAGGTCCTGGCCGAGGCCCGGGGCGGCGGTCGTGGACGGTGACCGGCGGCGTCCAGGAGGCTCCGGGCCCCGGCTCGGCCGGGCTCGTCCGGACACGTACCATGGCGGTATGTCGTTCCTCCGCCGCCGTAGCGCCGCCACACCCGCGGGCCCGGACTTCGATGTCCTGGCCATGGACCCGGGCGACTGGCCCGGCAACCTCGGCGCCGGTCTGCTGCCCGCCCCGGACGGTACCTGCCAGGGCGTCTTCCTGCGGTACGACCTGTTCGGCGGCCGCGGCCCGGCGATGATCATCGGCAATCTGCCGGAGGGCTCGCCGGCCCGCGAGCTCGAGGACGGACAGGTCCCCTTCGAGGTGGCCCAGCTGCTGCTGGCGCTGGAGAACGACGAGCCGGTCGAGGTCGTGGACGTCGAGGACACGCCGGTGATGCAGGGCGACAACCTGCTGATCGTGCGCCGCCTCAAGCTCTCCGAAAGCCGTATCTCCTGCGTGCAGTTCGACCGCAGCGACAATGTCCTGGTGACCATCGCCAGCTGGGACCGGCCGATCACCGACGATCTGTACGCGCTGCTCAAGCCGCTGCCCGCGGAACTCTTCCAGCAGGGCTGACCCGCACGGCCCGCCGCGTCCTCGCGGTGGGCCGCACCTGTCATCAACTCACCCTCCGGCAGGCGCTATGTGCTGACGGGGGAGGGCTGAGCGAACAGATTCACGATGCGGGCCGCCGAAGTGCCAAGACCCGTGGGCCCGCATCGCTGCCACGGGGGTGCCGGTACGCCGCGCAGATCCTCCTCCCGGTACCGGCGGATGCACCGGTGCCAGTTCAGGATTGCGGCGATCCAGTCCTCCAGCTCGCGCACATAGGTGTCGAGTGCGGCCCTGCCGTCCATGTCGAGTTCGAATTCCTCGCAGAGCAAGGGGAGTTCGTGCTCCTTCACATACAGGAACTGGCGCAGCCGCCCCCGCATGAGATCGTCGATGATCGTGACGCCGGTGGGGTAGTCGCAGTCGAAGAAGGACTGCACGACCAGCACGCCGTTGTGCAGCTCGCCCTCGAACTCGATCTCCTTCTGGTATGAGAAGAGGTCATTCATCAGCGTGGCGTAGTCCATGGCGGAGTTCTCCAGACTGCGCACCGGTCCGCTCCGGTAGATCTCCGGCGGGAGCCGGTCGGCGTGGCGCAGCCGGGACAGACTCATGGTGAGCTCGGAGCCGAAGGTCAGCCGCCGCATCTCGATGTAGTCGACCGGGTCGGGAATGCGGTGCTGCGCCTGGTTGTGGAGCTCCCACAGCCAGCTCTCGAGCATGACGTCGACCGCCCTGCGAAAAGCCTGCCGCGCCTCGGGAGTCATCGGTCCGGCGGTGCGCGCCCACAGGTCGGCGAGCCCCCGCTCCATCGGGGACACCGCGACCGCCGCCCCGACAGCCGGTTCGTCCACCGGCATGCAAGCCCTGAAGCGTTCGTCGCAGAGTTTCGCCCCTTCGAGGTTGCGCGACCGCCCGAAGACGAGGGGGTAGTAGTCGTCGGCGTACGTCCCCCAGGTCAGCCACTCCGCGCTGAGCTCCAGCTCCTCCGGGGTGGCGTCCGGGTCGATCCCGGCCGAGCAGAGCGCGAAGTCGAAACCGGTCAGCGCCGGTTCGTCCCAGATATCGTTCAGCAGCCCCATCCGGCCCGCCCACTCGACGGACTTCTTCTTGGCGTCCTCGTGGTGCGGGCTGATCGACACGGGGAACGGCAGGTCGAACTCCGGCAGCAGTGACGGCCCCACCGGCTGCGGCACATGGGTGAGGCTGCGCAGCCGTGCGGTGGCCGGGCGGCCGAAGAGTGTCCTGATGTCCAGCGCCGAGGTGCCGAGTACCCCGCCGAACGGCGACGACCGACCGGTGTCCACCCCTTCGTTCATATAGCGGCTGGAGCGCATGTGCCACTCATGGCCGCCGGACTGCCAGTCCTGAAGTCCCTTGGCGTACGCCGCTACTGCCGCACACTCCGCCGGGCTGAGACCCTTCTCGACGCAGAGCGCGGGAACTTCGGTGAGCGCGGTGGTCTCGAACTGCTGGACCCGGGAGGTCAGCAGATCGTTGACGGCATCGGCCGCCTCCTGGGTCGTACAGCCCAGGAAGGTCTCCAGCACCAGCACACCGTTGCTGAGCTCACCCTCGTCCTCGACCTCCCGCTGGTAGGAGAAGAGGTCGTTGCGCAGATGGACACCGTCGGAGAAGGCGTCGGTGAGCACCCGCAGCGGGCGCGAACCGGCCACGGACTGAGGGACCTCGGCTCTGGCCGCGTACTCCACCAGCCCCGCCGACCACGGCGCACCGCCGACCTTGCGGCGCATCTCGATGTACTCGACGGGGTTGGCGATACGCCCCTCGTTGATGTTGGAAAGCTCCCAGAGGGACTCGTTCAGGAGATTCTTCGTGGCCTCGGCGAACCGCACCCGCCAGGCGTCGGACATGCTCGGCACGGTCCGCGCCCACAGATCGGCCAGTCCCGCCTCGACCGGATTGGTGGGCTCTGGCGTGCCCTGCGCCAGGTCCATCGGCATGAAGGCCGGGAGCCGGTCCAGATACGCCTTGCCGCCCTCGCGGTCCTGGGAGCGCTTGAAGATCTCCAGGAAGTGGTCGTCGAAGAAGAAGACCCACACATA
The DNA here is from genome assembly GCF_030817355.1 of Streptomyces sp. V1I1. Classification (NCBI taxonomy): domain Bacteria; kingdom Bacillati; phylum Actinomycetota; class Actinomycetes; order Kitasatosporales; family Streptomycetaceae; genus Streptomyces; species Streptomyces sp. V1I1. The sequence continues at coordinate 7,749,142 of NZ_JAUSZH010000001.1, forward strand.
CCAGTCGGTGACGAGACCGAGAGTGTCGGCGTCGCAGTCCGGGTGGGTGCAGGCGCACAGCAGGGCGTAGTCGTGCGCGTCGAGGTCGCTCTCCTCCCAGATGCCGGAGCCCTCCAGCATCCCCATCCGGCGTGCCCACTCCTTGGTGTGCCGCCGCGCCTGCTCGACGTGCGGATTGAGCCGCGCCGGATACGGGACGTAGAAGTCAGGCAGTACGAAGGGCTGTGCCATGTGCGCCAGGGCCTTTCGGTGAGCATCCGCGCTCGGGGGCGCGGACAGGGCGTGGACGGGCCAGCCCTACCCGTCGCCCGTACGGCCCACGCTTTACGGCCCATTAGTCACACAAGCGGACAAGGGTAGCCGCGGTGCGCCACCGGACCCCACGAACGGGGCGCACCGCGACTGCCCGGCTACTTCAGTACGCGCACGTCGGACGCCTTCACAAAGGCGACCCGGTGCCCGAACTGGATCTCGTAGTAAGCCTCCTTGCCGCGCACCACCCGATGTCCTGCCGTGTCGAACGTCGTCGCGTACAGGTACTCGCCCGGCGTCCGGTCGCCGACCACGTACTTCTGGCCGGCGAGCAGCTTGTACGGCAGCGGCGAGATCGCCTGCACCGGGACGCCGGCGGGGTATGCCGCCGCCTCCGGGTAGGCCCGCCCGTACACCGGGATCTCCGTAGCGCCGTCCTTCGGAGTGAGCACCAAGCCCCGGGCACCCACCGCCGTCGGCTGCTTGCGCGGGTTGTGGAACCACGCCTTCTGCCCCAGGTACCAGATCGCCGTCCAGTCGCCCTCGCGCCCGGCGACCGCGTACTGCTGGCCGGTCGAGGCACGCGCACCGGTGTCGTTGACGACGGTCGTGGAGTCCTCGCCGCCCGGACGCAGCCCGATGTCCTTGACCAGGGGCGCGTCCTCGGCGGGCGCGGTATGCAGCCGGACCGCGGCCGAGCCGTGCGGCACGCATGCCTGACCGGGCTTCACACAGCCCGTGTAGAGAGGCTGGTTCTGCCCGTAGTCGGGGCGGATCGTCACCACACCGCTGCCCGGGCCCGCGGTCGGTGTGAACGGCCTGCCGATCAGCTGGAAGTAGTGCGCCCAGTCCCAGTACGGGCCCGGGTCGGTGTGCATCCCGCGGATCGTCGCGGCGGTCGTGCCCGGCACATTGTCGTGTCCGAGAATGTGCTGGCGGTCCAGCGGGATGTTGTAGCGCTTCGCCAGATACCTCACCAAGCGGGCGGAGGTGCGGTACATCGCCTCCGTGTACCAGGCATCCGGCGAGACCAGGAAGCCCTCGTGCTCAAGGCCCACCGACTTGGCGTTCACGTACCAGTTGCCGGCGTGCCAGGCCACGTCCTTGAGGGGAACGTGCTGGGCGATGTGCCCGTCCGAGGAGCGCAGGGTGTACTGCCACGACACATACGTCGGGTCCTGCACCAGCTTCAGGGTGGTGTCCCAGGAACCCTCGGTGTCATGGACGATGATGTACTTCACCGACTGGGACGCGGGACGGTCCGCCAGGTCGTGGTTGCCGTAGTCGCCCTCGCCGAACTCCTCGTACGGCGCGGGGATCCACTCGCAGGCCACCGTCCGCGGGCACTCCGTCTTCCCCGCGTCGGCCGTCCGCAGCCCGAGCAGCGCCACCTGCGCCGGGTCGGGTGCCACGGCCGGGTCACCCGCGAGCGCGACTCGCTGACCGCTTTCCGTGATGCGTGATTCACCCGTGCGGATCACGTCGAAGACATCATTGGCGTACGTCGTCGCGGTCGCCGTGTCGTCGGCCCCGGAGAAACGCGCCACCGCGCCGTACCAGTCGGCCGGATCCTCGCTCAGCGGCCGGCCCAGCTCCTGCTGCGCGCCGGCGAGCAGGGCGGCGCCGCCGCGCACATTCGCGGCCGGGTTGTCGCGCAGCTGCTCGGCGGTGTAGCCGGACAGCTCGGCCGCCCGGTCCAGCGTTCGCAGCCGTTCGGGGAGTTCGGACGGTTCGGGCACCTCGGCCTCGGCGGTGTTCCGCGCCGGACGCGAGTCGTCGCCGCGTGCGTCCTCGATGCCGTGCGAATGGTGCGGCGCCTCGGCGAGTGCGGTCCTGGCGTCGGTGAGATGCATCGGCCCGTAGCCGCCAGTGACGCTCGCCGCGCCCCCGTGCGTGTCCCAGCGAGACTGCAGATAGGAGACGCCGAGCAGCACGCTCTGCGGTACTCCGTACTGGGCCGCGGCAGCGGCGAAGTCACGCTGCAGTGCGCCGGACGAGCGCTGTTCGGCGGTGGCCGACGGACCGGCCGAGACCAGTGGCAGCAGCAGAGCGGCCGACGCCACCGCGCCCCCTGCCCTCACCATGCGCCGACGGGCGCTTTTCGGTCGTACGGGGGCGGATCCTTGCAAGGCAGCCTCCAGGGACGGGTGGTGTGCGACGGGGTCCGCGGGGTGGGACACGACTACAGGGGTATCGGCTCCCGGACAATCCGTCAATCAGCGTCAGCGGCAAGGATTTCGCACGTCAGCCAGGGTGTGGCGGAGTTTCGTGGTGAGGGGGCGCGGGCCTGCGGCGCGTCAGTGGCATGGACCAATAAACGTATACGTAACGGATGCTGACGCCGGTTGACGGGCGTCTCGGCATCCGGTCGGGCCATCTGAGTGGACCGATGGCCTATGACGCCGCCCGCGCCAGCTGCCGGTCCACCTGGGCGGGGGACAGGGCGTGCTCGATCGCCAGGATCCCGGCGCCGAGCGCCGCCGCGTCCTCGCCCGTGCGGCTCGGCTCGATCTGCAGCACATGGGTGGCCAGCGGATGCGAACGCCGGTAGACCGCTTCCCGTACGCCCGCGAGCAGCTGGTCGTGCACGGCGGCCAGCGCGCCGCCGAGCACCACCGTGTCCGGGTTGAAGAAGTTCACCAGGCTCGCCAGCACCTCGCCGACCGCGCGCCCCGCCTCGCGCACCATGCGCACCGCATCCCGGTTGCCCGACTTCACCAGGCGTACGACATCGCTGCCCGACGCCGCGTCCAGACCCAGCTGGGCAAGGCGTGCCGCGAGCGCCGCGCCGCCCGCGACCGCCTCCAGACAGCCGGAGTTGCCGCAGCGGCACGGCTCCTCCTGGTCCCCGACCCGGATATGGCCGATGTCGCCGGCGCAGCCCTGCGCGCCCCGGTGCAGCCGGCCGTCCGCGACGATGCCGCAGCCGATGCCCGTACCGACCTTGATGTACAGCAGATAGCGAGTGTCCGGGAAGGCGCGGCGCTGCTCGGCCAGCGCCATCACATTCACATCGTTGTCGACCAGGGCCCGCACCGAGAATCGCGAGGCGAAGAACTCCGGGATCGGGTACTGGTGCCAGCCCGGCATGATCGGCGGATCGACCGGGCGGCCGGTGGAGAACTCCACGGGGCCCGGCACCCCCACACCGATGGAGCGCAGCGTCCCCGGCTCCCGGCCGGTCTCCTTGAGCAGCACGTGCAGCGTGCGCTCCACATGGCGCAGTACGGACTCCGGGCCGTCCGCGATCGACAGCGGGTCCTCCTTCGTCGCCAGCGTTGCACCGCCGATGTCCATCAGCGCCACCCGGCAGTGCGACGCGCCGAGGTCCACACCGGCGACGGCGTGCTCACGGGTGCGCAGTTGGAGCCGCCGCGGAGGACGGCCGCCGGTCGAAGCGCCGGCCTCGGCCGCCGTCTCGTCGACGAAGCCGTGCGCGATGAGGGCGTCCACCCGCTGGGAGGCGGTGGAGCGGGCGAGCCCGGTGATCCGCGCGACATCCGCACGCGTTGCCGCGGCCCCCGAACTGATCAGCGCGAGCACCTCGCCGGGGGAGTGGACGGCGGTGGAAACGCTGGGAGTTGGCGGCGAAGACATGCCAGCAACCATAGGGACGACTTCCGCTGCTCACAAGGCTGGCGTTGTTCGGTCATCGGCATAAGTCTCCGTCAATTCGCTTGTGACGAAGGATGCTTGGACTCTTGACAGGCGAAAGGGGGGTCAGGACATTGCTCTGCAGACCGCTGCCCTGCCCAAGGAGCCTGGCGATGCTGACGATGCACGGCGTGTCCAAGAGCTTTCTCGGGGTGCGTGTGCTCCACGATGTGGGGCTCGACCTCGAAGCCGGTGAAGTGCACGCCCTCGTGGGCGAGAACGGCGCCGGGAAGTCCACTCTGATGAAAATCCTGGCCGGCGAGTACGTACCCGACTCCGGAACGATCACCATCGACGGCACAGACCACGCCTTCACCCACCCCTCGCAGGCGCAGGCCGCCGGAATCGGCATCATCCACCAGGAGTTCGCGCTCCTCGCGCACCGCACCGTCGCCGAGAACGTCTTCCTCGGCCGCGAGCCCGCCCGTCGCGGACTCGTCGACCGCAAGGCGATGGAAGCCCGCACCGCCGAACTCCTCGCCGAACTCGACGAGACCGGCATCACCCCGCGCACCCTCGTCCGTGACCTCTCCGTCGCCCGCCGGCAGACCGTCGAGATCGTCAAGGCCCTCGCTCCCCCGGCTACCGCTGGGGATGCCCCCACCTCCGTGCGCGTCCTGGTCATGGACGAGCCCACCGCGCCGCTCGCCGACCACGAGGTCGAGCTGCTGTCCGCTCTCGTACGCCGGCTCACCCGCCGCGGCCTCGGCATCCTCTACATCTCGCACCGGCTGCGCGAGGTCTTCGACCTGGCGCAGCGCATCACCGTCCTCAAGGACGGCCGCCGCGTCACCACACTCCGTACGCGGGACACCGACGCGGACAGCGTCGTACGCGCCATGGTCGGCCGGGAACTGACCGCGTACTACCCACCGCGCGCCCGCCCCGAGGAGATCGGCCCCGGGCGGCTCACCGTCACCGGCGGCTCGAACGCGCGCATCAGCGGCATCGACCTGACCCTGCGGGCGGGCGAAGTCGTCGGCGTCGCAGGCCTCCAGGGCTCAGGACGCACCTCGCTCGTCCGCGCCCTCTTCGGCGCGGCTCCCTTCACCGCGGGCACCATGACCGTCGGCGGCAGGCAGCTGCGGCCCGCCCGCCCACGCGAGGCGATCCGCGCCGGCGTCGCCCTGGTCACCGAGGACCGCAAGACCGAGGGCCTCGCGTTGCGCCAGTCGGTGCGCGACAACGCGCTGCTCGTCACTCGCGCCGTCCCCATCCGCGGCAGACCCCACGCCGGACGCGAAGTCACCGCGCTCCTGGAGCGCGTACGCCTCCAGGCCCGCGGAGAGGACCAGCAGGCCCAGTACCTCTCCGGCGGCAACCAGCAGAAGGTCGTCATCGCCAAATGGCTCGCCGCCCGCCCCCAGGTGCTGCTCTTCGACGAACCCACCCGCGGGGTCGACGTCGGCGCCAAGGCCGCCATCCACACGCTGGTACGCGAACTCGCCCGCGAAGGCCTCGCCGTACTCATCATCTCCTCCGAGCTGCCGGAGCTGATCGGCATGAGCGACCGCATTCTCGTCATGTCCGAAGGCCACCTCGCCGGCGAACTCCCCGCGAGCGCGCCCGAGGAGGAGATCATGCGCCTCGCCACCGGCGGCTCGCCCCCCGACTCCGCCGGCGCTCCGCCCACGCCCGGCCGCCCCCACACCGCGAGGGAGACCGAGTGAACTCGCTCAGTACGGCCGTCGCCGCGCCGAAGTCGGCCCCCCGTGCCCCCGCGCGGGCCCGGCTCACCGACCCCGTCGTCGGTGTGTGGCTCGCCGCGCTCGCCGTCACTCTCCTCGGCTGGATCGTCGTCGCCGCCGACGGCGGGGACTTCCTCACCCTCACCAACATCGTCGCGATCCTGCAGAACTGCGTCGCACTCGGCCTGGTGGCTGTCGGTCAGTCCGCCGTCATTCTCACCGGCTCCCTCGACCTGTCCGTCGCCTACCTGATCAGCCTCGGCACGCTCGTCGCCGCCGAGACGATGCAGCGAGGCGGCATCGTCACCGCCGTGCTCGCCGTCCTCGCGCTCAGCGCGGGCGTCGGGCTCGCCAACGGCCTCATCGTCACCGGACTGAAGGTCAACGCCTTCATCACCACCCTCGGCGTCGCCTTCATCCTGCGCGGCTGGATCGAGGACAACTACACAGGACCGGCCGGCAAGGTCCCCGCCTCCTTCCAGCACCTCGGCTACGACCGCATCGGCCCCGTCCCTGTCTCCCTCTTCCTGCTCGCCGCCGTGGCCGTCGCCATGTGGCTGATCACCCGCCGCACCCGCCTCGGCCACCATATGTACGCCACAGGGGGCGACGAACACGCCGCGCGCCTCTCCGGCGTACGCACCCGCCGCACCGTTGTCGTCGCGCACATCCTGTGTTCGCTGTGCGTCGGCGCGGCCGCCCTCTTCCTCGCCGCAAGGCTCGGCGCCGGAGCGCCCTGGGCGGGCACCGAAGCGCGCTACGACCTCGAGTCGATCGCCGCTGTCGTCCTCGGCGGCACCGCGCTCGCGGGCGGTCGCGGGGGAGTGGCCGGCACCCTCGGCGGCGTCCTTGTCCTTGCCGTGCTCGACAGCGTCTTCAACCAGCTCTCCGTCGACCCGTTCTTCAAGAACGTCGTACGCGGCGTCGTCATCATCGCGGCCGTCGCACTGTACGCGCGGCGTTCGGCAAGGAGGCCCGCATGACGACGGCAACAGCCCCGCAGGCCAAGCGAGTTCTTGGCGCGCTTGGCACCGGCGCGCCCGTGTACGTACTCCTCGCCGTGCTGTTCGCGGCGCTCGCCCTGACCGATCCGGGTTTCTACGAGCCCGACCGCTTCCTCGCCTTCGTCAAACGCGCCGCGCCCCTCGTGATCCTCGCCGCCGGCCAGTATCTGGTCATCGTCTGCGGCGAGTTCGACCTCTCCGTCGGTGCGATCGTCACCGCAGGCGTAGTGGTCGCAGCCGAGCTCTACGGGTCCTTCCCCGCCGCGCCCTGGCTGCTGGTCACCGCGGTGCTGCTGGCAGCCGGAGCGCTCACCGGCCTGCTCAACGGGCTGATCACAACTGTGCTGCGCGTGCCGTCCTTCATCACCACCCTCGGCATGATGCTCATCCTCGAAGGAGCCGTCTTCTTCTGGACCGGCGGCTCCCCGCACGGCGCGCTGCCCACCGCCTTCCGCCAGCTCGGCCGCGGCACCGCGTTCGGCTGGCTGCCCTGGGCGGTCCTCGCCTGCCTGGCCGCCGGAGCCGCTGCCGTGTATCTGATGCGCTCCGACTTCGGCCGCACCCTCGTCGCCACCGGCGACAGTGAACGCGCGGCGGCTCTGGCCGGCGTACGCGTCGCCCGCGCCCGCACCATCGCCTTCATCCTCTCCGGCGCCGCCGCCGCCCTCGCCGCCGTCCTCGTCGGAGGGTTCTCCGGGGTCTCCGCGCAGGCCGGCCGCGGCTACGAATTCGAGGCCATCACCGCCGTCGTACTCGGCGGAGTGGTCCTCGGCGGCGGCCGCGGCTCCGTCGTCGCCGCCATGGCAGGGGCCTTCTCCCTCCAGGCCTTGTTCACCCTGCTCAACCTCCAGGGCGTGTCCGGCGCCCTCGAATCCACCGTCCAAGGGCTCATCGTCATCGCCGCCGTGGGCCTCGGAGCCGCCGACTGGTCCCGGCTGCGCCGCCGCCGTACGCACCCCTCGGGAGGGGAACCCTCATGACCGCCATCCGTACGATCCACCGGCGCGCCGTCGCATCGGCCGCCGCCCTGCTCACCACGGCGCTCATCGCCTCCTGCACCAGCGACGCGCCACCGGACGAACCCGCAGGGCAGGCAGGTGCCACCGCGACCGACTCCGGCAACGGCGCGCAGTCGAAGTTCTTCCAACAGGCGGAGTACGACCGTCAATTGGCCCTCGTCAAGCAGACCCCCGAGGGCCCGGCCGACAGGCCCTGGGAGCAGATGCTGAGCCCGCAGCTGACCGACACGGCGAAGTACAGGAAGCAGGGCCAGGGCATTCACCTCTGCTTCTCCAACGCGGGTGTCTTCAACCCCTGGCGCCAGGTCGGCCTGAAGAACATGAAGGCCGAAGTGGGCCTGCACAAGGAGATCAGCAGGTTCACGGTCCTGGACGCCCAGGGCAAGGACGACAAGCAGATCTCCGACATCCAGGAGCTCGCGGGCCGGGACTGCGACGCCCTGATCGTCTCCCCGAACACCACCGCCACCCTCACCCCCGCGGTCAAGCAGGCCTGCGCCAAGCTTCCCGTCATCGTCTTCGACCGCGGTGTGGAGACCGACTGTGCCGTCACCTTCATCAACCCCATCGGCGGATACGGATACGGAGCGGTCGCCGCCGACTTCCTGGTCGAGAAGGTCAAGCCGAAGGGCAAGATCCTCGCCCTGCGCATCTCGCCCGGCGTCGATGTGCTGGAAACCCGCTGGTCGGCCGCGAAGGTCGCGTTCGACAAGAGCGAACTCGATGTCGTGGACGTGAAGTTCACCGACGGCGACCCTGCCAAGACCAAGTCGATCGTCACCGACGCCCTCACCCGCCACCGGAACATCGACGGCGTGTGGATGGACTCCGGCGCCACCGCAGTGGCCGCCGTCGAGGCCTTCGAGGACGCGGGCCAGGACGTGCCGCCCATCACCGGCGAGGACCAGCAGGACTTCCTCCAGGCGTGGAAGGAGAAGAAGCTCACCGCGATCGCCCCGACGTATCCGACCTTCCAGTGGCGTACGCCCGTGATCGCCGCGCTGAAGATCCTCAGCGGACAGCAGGTCCCCAAGGAGTGGAAGCTCCCGCAGCCCACCGTCACCCAGGACACCCTCGAGAGTTATCTCAAGCCCGGCATGCCGCCACTGCACTACGCGATGTGCGGCTGCGAGAAGCTGCCCGGATTCCCCGAAACCTGGGGCGGCAAGAAGTGACGCCCCGCGCGATCGGCGCGAACCCCTGGATCTGGCACTCGCCCGTGTCCCACGAGGCGCTCGCCGACGTCCTTCCCCGGCTGGCCACCTGGGGCTTCGACTGTGTCGAACTCCCGCTGGAGCAGGCCGGGGACTGGGATCCGGCGGCCGTGGTCAAGCTGCTCGGCGCGACCGGTCTGAGCCCCGCCGCCGTCATCGCCGTCATGCCCCCGGACCGCGATCTCGTACGTACCGACCCGGCCACGGTCCGCGCCACCCAGGACTATCTGCGGCGCTGCGTCGACGCGGCGAGCGCGGTGCGCGCGCCTGTCGTGGCGGGCCCGGTCTACACGGCCGTCGGGCGCACCTGGCGGATGGACCCCTGCGAACGGAACGCCGCCTATGAGGAGTTGCGGCAGAACCTCGCCCCCGTCGTCGACCATGCCCGAGCCGCCGGCGTACGCATCGGGGTCGAGCCGCTCAACCGCTATGAGACCAGCCTGCTCAACACCGTCGCCCAGTGCCTCGAAGCGCTCGACGGCCTCGATCCGCAGACCATCGGCCTTGCTCTCGACACGTACCACCAGAACATCGAAGAACGCTCCCTGCCGGGCGCCGTGGAGCAGGCCGCGGGCCGCATCGTCCATGTCCAGGTGTGCGCGAACGACCGCGGCACCCCCGGCGCCGACCCCCTCGACTGGCCCGGCTTCCTCGGCGCGCTCACCGCTCACGGCTACCGGGGCCCGCTCTGTATCGAGTCGTTCACCGCCCACAACGACGCCATCGCCGTCGCGGCCTCCGTGTGGCGTCCCCTCGCCGCGACGCAGGACGCCATCGCCACGGACGGCCTCGCCTTCCTCAAAGCCGCGCTCAACCCACCCGCAGAATCCGTAGAGAGGAACAGCTCATGAGCTGTCATGCTCGCGACATTCGCGTCCGTGACATTTACAGAGCCGTCGTCGCCGTCCTCGGAGCCCTACTCCTCGCGGTGACCGCCCTGCCCGCCACCGCCGCAGCCGAACAGGCACCCGCCTTCCGCGCCCTGCTCTTCACCCGGGCCGTCGGCTATGTCCATGCCTCCATCCCCGCGGGGATCCAGATGTTCAAGGAGGAGGCCGCCGAGAACAACTTCGAAGTCGTCCAGAGTGCCGACCCCACCGTCTTCGACGACGCGAAGCTGAAGGAATTCGACGTCATCGTCATGCTGCAGAACTCCGGCATGGTCTGGGACACCGACGCCCAGCGCGAGGCGATGCAGAAGTACGTACGCGGCGGAGGCGGCGTCGTCGCCATCCACAACACCCTCGACATGGGCGTCGAGGAACAGTTCCCCTGGTGGGACGACGCCATCAACGGCGGCGCCCACATGCCCGCCCACTCACCCGGCGTGCTCCAGGGCACCGCCAAGGTCGCCGACCGTGTCCACCCCTCCACCAGCGGACTTCCCGAGCGCTGGGAGCGCCCCGAGGAGTGGTACAACTTCGACAAGAACCCCCGCGGCGACGTCCATGTGCTGGTCACCGCCGACGAGACGACGTACAACCCCGGTGGCTCCGCCATGGGCGCCGACCACCCCATCTCCTGGTGCCGCAACACCGAGGGCGGCCGCATCTGGGCCACCGCCATGGGGCACGACACCCCCGCGTACAGCGAACCCGCCTTCCGCGACCATGTCATCGGCGGCGTCCAGTGGGCCGCGGGCAACAAGACCGGCGACTGCGGCGGCACCGTCTGGAGCGGCTACGAAAAGGTCACCCTCGACGACAACACCGCCGACCCGATGGAGCTCGACGTCGCCCACGACGGCCGCGTGTTCTACGCGCAGCGGGGTGGCGAAGTGAAGATCTTCGATCCCGCCTCGCACTCCACCGTCAGCGCCGGCAAGCTCGATGTCTATGCGGGCGGCGAGGACGGCCTGGTCGGCATGGAACTCGACCCCGCCTTCAAGCAGAACGGATGGATCTACCTCTACTACGCGCCCGCCGCCGCGAAGGACGACGTCAACCGCCTCTCCCGGTTCACCGTCAAGGGCAACACCCTGGACCTGAAGAGCGAGAAGAAGCTCATCGACGTCCCCGCCTACCGCGACCGCACCTTCCCCGAACCCGGACACACCGGCGGCGCCGTCGAGTTCGGCCCCGACCGCACCCTCTACCTCGGCGTCGGCGACGACGTGCCGCCCAACCTCGACCCCAACTGGCAGGGCTACGCACCGCTCGACTGGCGCCCGGGCAAGCAGATGCTGGACGCCGCACGTACCGCGGGGAGCACCAACGACCTGCGCGGCAAGATTCTGCGCATCAAGCCGAGCGACCGCGGCGGCTACACCATCCCCAAGGGCAACCTCTTCCGCCCCGGCACCAACAAGACCCGCCCCGAGATCTACGCGATGGGCTTCCGTAACCCCTTCCGCTTCACCGTCGACCAGAAGACCGGTTACGTCCATGTCGCCGACTACGGACCCGACCGCGGTCTGCCCACCACCGACCGCGGACCCGAGGGCCTGGTCGAGTACAACGTCATCAAGAAGCCCGGCAACTTCGGCTGGCCGTTCTGCCACGGCAACAACCAGGCGTACGCGCCCTACGACCCTGACACCAAGGTCGTCGGGCCGAAGTTCGACTGCGCGGTGCCCGTCAATCCCTCGCCCAACAACACCGGGCTGAAGGACCTCCCGCCGCTCCAGCAGCCCGAGGTCTGGTACGGCTACGGCGCCTCCAAGGAATTCCCCGAGATGCGGACCGGCGGCTCGGCCCCGATGAGCGGCCCGGTCTACCACTTCGACGCCAAGAACCCCTCCACCACAAAGTTCCCCGCCTACTTCGAGGGCGCGAGCTTCTTCTACGAGTGGTCGCGCAACTACGTCAAGGAGATGCGCTTCGACAAGGAGAACAAGCTCCTCAAGATCAATGACTTCCTCTCGTCGCAGAAGTTCAACAAGCCGATGGACATGACCTTCGGGCCCGACGGATCGCTGTACGTACTCGAATGGGGCAGCTCCTTCGGCGGCGGCAACAACGACTCAGGCCTCTACCGGATCGACTACGCGCAGGGCAAGCGCATCCCCGTCGCCAAGGCCGCCGCGTCGGCCACCAACGGACCTACCCCGCTCAAGGTCGACTTCTCCAGCGCCGGGAGCAACGACCCCGACGGCGACCCCCTCACCTTCGCCTGGGACTTCGACGGCAACGGCACTTACGACTCGACCGAGGCCAACCCCACCCACACCTACACGGCAAAGGGAGACTTCACCGCCCAGCTGAAGGTCACCGACACCACCGGAAAGTCCGGCTACGCCAACATCCCCATCACCGCGGGCAACACCGCCCCCAAGGTGACCATCGACTTCCCCGTGAACGGCAAGCTCATCACCTTCGGCGACAAGATCCCGTACAAGGTCACCGTCACCGACCCGGAGGACGGCCCCGTCGACTGCACCAAGGTCACCGTCAACCCGGCCCTCGGCCACGACGATCACGAGCACCCGACCACCGACATCCCCGGCTGTGAAGGCACCGTGGACACCGGTGATCTCGGCGGGCACCCGGAGGGCGCCGACCTGACCTACGTACTCAACGCGAAGTACACCGACAAGGGTGGCGAAGGCGCCGGCGCCCTCACCGGCTTCGGACGCGCCGTCCTTCACCCCAAGCACAAGCAGGCCGAGTACTACGACGCCCAGTCGGGCACTCGCGTCGTCGCCCAGGAAGGCGCCGAGAACGGCAAGCGCATCGGCGACGTCAGCAACGGCGACTGGGTGGCCTTCGAGCCGATGAGCGTCGAAGGCATCGCCAATGTCAGCTACAAGCTGTCGTCCCCGTACGGCGTCGGCGCGGTCGAACTGCGCGCTGCTGCCCCCGACGGCAAACTGCTGGCCACCACACCCGTCCCCAATACCGGAGGCTGGGACAACTACCAGGCCACGCCGACCGTCCCGGTCGAAGCACTCGCCGGAACCCACAAGCTCTATCTCGTCTTCACGTCCCCGCAGAACAACTCCTTCGACGTGGACGCCGTGGAGTTCCACAGCCCATAACCCGCCGGAGCACAACAGTGCGCTGCGCGCCCAGTGTGTCGGCACTGGGCGCGCAGCGCGCTTCCCCCTCTGTCGCGGGCGGTCAGCGAGTGCCGACCGCCGCACGCACTGCCCGCCGGGCCAGTGCGCAGTCGTCGTGCAGCCGCCTCAGCAGCAGCCGCTGTTCCTCACCGGCCGACAGACCGCCGGACGCAGCCTGGCTGCTGCCCGCAGGGGGCGCCTCCCGGATCGTCCGCTGCACAGCCGTCTCGTAGGTACGGATCTCCCGGGTCAGCACCAGCATCAGATTCACCAGGAACGCGTCCCGCGCCGCCGTTCCCGCCTGCTGCGCCAGCTGGCTGATCTGCCGGCGCGCCACCGGCGCGTCCCCCAGCACCGCCCACAGCGTCGCCAGGTCATAGCCCGGCAGATACCAGCCCGCGTGCTCCCAGTCGACCAGCACAGGACCGGTCGGCGACAACAGGATGTTGGAGAGCAGCGCATCGCCGTGACAGAACTGCCCCATGCCCTGCCTGCCGCCCGCGTGCGCCAGACCGTGCAGCAGCTTCTGCAGATCCCCGAGGTCACGGTCGGTGAACAGACCCAGCTCGTGATAGCGGGAGATCCGCGAGGCATAGTCCAGTGGCGCGTCGAACATCCCGGCCGGCGGTCGCCAGGAGTTGAGCCGGGCGATCGCGCCGAGGGCGGCCCGGATATCGGCACGGGGCGGAGCCTCGACCGGGTGCCGTGCAAGGGCCGCCGCCCGGCCCGGCATCCGCTCGATCACCAGCGTGCAGTTTTCGGGATCCGCGGCGATCAGCCGTGGCACCCGCACTGGTGGGCGGTGCCGGACGAAGGCGCGGTAGGCAGCTATTTCGTGGCGGAGCCGCTCGGCCCATGCGGGCGAGTGGTCCAGTAAGCACTTGGCGACCGCTGTCGTACGTCCTGTTGTGCCGACGAGCAGTACGGAGCGTCCGCTGCGGCGCAGCACCTGCACCGGATTGAACTCCGGACAGATGCGGTGCACCGAAGCGACGGCCATGCGCAGCTGCGCGCCCTGAGGGCCGGACAAGTCGATTCTCCCGCTGAGGGGTTGGCCGACCGTCCCCGCCGGCCGCCGAGCCCGACCGGCGTGAGTGGGGTCGAGATACGGTCCGGCGCCGGCCGGGGCGGCGGAGCGCTGCGGCCGGCGCGGGGCGGACACGGAGGACGATGCTGTGTACATGGGGGCGACAGATCCCTTCGTGTGCCGACAAGTTGCATACGCGGCCCCGCCCCGGCAGCCGGTCAACACCCTGGGGAATGCGTCCGGCTGCCGGGCCGAGGTGGCGCGTTCCTACGTCACACCCGGCCGCGGGTGGCACACCATCTGGCGCACCCTGGCGAACCCTGGCGAATAGTCGCCACGCATCTGACAGGGGGTTACTGTCAACTCAGCCGAGAACCTGGGGGCTTGACGTGACCGGAGAACCCAACACCCGCCTCTGCGACCTGTTCGGCCTTGCCGGCTGGTCCAAGGGAGAACTCGCGAGACTCGTGAACCGGCAGGCGGCGGCCATGGGCCACCCACAGCTGGCGACCGACACCTCGCGGGTGCGGCGTTGGATCGACATGGGGGAGACCCCGCGCGATCCCGTGCCCCGAGTGCTGGCAGCTCTGTTCACCGAGCGACTCGGTCGTGTCGTGACCATCGAGGACCTCGGGTTCGTACGGATCGGGCGAGCGGGGAAGCGGCGGGACGTCCAGGGAGCAGACAATCCTGACGGCCTTCCGTGGGCGCCCGAACGGACGGCAGCGGTCCTCACCGAATTCACGGGAATGGACCTCATGCTCAACCGACGCGGCTTGGTGGGCGCGGGCGCCGCGCTCGCCGCAGGCTCCGCACTCAGCAGCGCCATGCACGACTGGCTGCACACCGACCCCGCACTCGCCCACGACGCCCCCCGTTTCGAAAATCCCCTGCACGCCGACCCCGCTGGGTTCGACCGGTATGAGGCCGCCCCCATCGGGTCGCAGGAGATCGAGGCACTGGAGCGTTCCGTCGAAGTGTTCCGCGCCTGGGACGCCGCCCGCGGCGGCGGGCTCCAGCGCAAGGCCGTTGTGGGGCAGCTCAACGAAGTGGGCGGCATGCTCGCCTACCGCCACCCCGACCATCTCCAGCGCCGCCTTTGGGGCGTCGCCGCCAACCTCGCCGTACTCGCCGGCTGGATGTCCCACGACGTCGGCCTCGAACCCACCGCCCAGAAGTACTTCGTCATCGCCGCCCACGCGGCACGCGAGGGCGGCGACCGCCCGCGCGCCGGCGAAGCGCTCTCCCGCGCCGCCCGGCAGATGGTCCACCTGGGCCGTCCCGACGACGCCCTGGACCTGATGAAGCTCGCCAAGTCCGGCTCGGGTGAACGGACCCTGCCGCGCACCCAGGCGATGCTGTACACCATCGAGGCCTGGGCCCAGGCATCCATGGGGCGCGGCCAGGCCATGCGCCGCACCCTAGGTGAGGCCGAGGACCTCTTCGTCTCCGACAAGGGCGATGTGCCCCCGCCGAGCTGGATGCAGATGTTCGACGAGGCGGATCTGCACGGCATGGAGGCACTGGCGTACCGCACCCTCGCCGAACACGATCCGGGGGCAGCCGCCACCGCGCAGAACCACGCCAAACAGGCGCTGGAGCTGCGCGAGGGCGGCCGGCAACGCTCGAAGATCTTCGATTACATCTCACTGGCATCGGCGTGCTTCATCGCCGACGACCCCGAACAGGCCGACCGCTACGCCAGGCTGGCACTCGTCTCGATGGGGGAGACCTCCTCGCACCGGACGTGGGACAGGCTCCGCGAGATGTACCGGCTGACCGGGCACTACGCGGAATACGCAAAGATCCAGGATCTGCGCGAGGAAATCCAGCTGGCCCTGCCCAACAGCCCCTCGAGGAGGTCGAGGAGCACCGAGATCTAGCCCGGGTTCCCGGGATTCAGCACGGCCCAGGCTTACGAGGGTCCAGGCTTACGAGGCTCTACGAACGGATCCTCGCGACCATCACACAGGCGTCGTCCTCGCGGTCGTCCTCACCGCATTCCTCGACGACCGTCCGCACGCACTCCTGCGCGCTGCGGGCCTCGGCGAATCGCGGCGCCAGCCCGAGCAGGCGGTCCGTGTTGCCCACCTCGGCGGCGCTCGTTCGCGTCAGCCCGTCGGTGTGCAGGACAAGCAGATCGCCGGGGAGTAGCTGCAACTCAGCTTGCTCATAGGCGGCGCCGGACGTCGCACCGAGCAGCACGCCGTCGGGCTGCGTCAGCGCACGCCCCGTCCCGTTGCGGAACAGCAGCGGGGCGGGGTGTCCCGCCCCCGCCCAGGTCAGGGTCCGGCTCGCCGGGTTGTAGCGGCAGCACACCGCACTGCCGAGCGCGGGCTGCATCGAGGTCTCCAGCAGCTCGTTGAGATGCGCCATGAGCTGTCCCGGGCTGATCCCGGCCACGGCCATCCCGCGCAGCGCACCCAGCAGCATCGCCATCGCCGATGTCGCCGTCACTCCATGCCCGGTGAGGTCTCCGACGCTCAAAAGCGAGTCGCCGTCGGGGAGTTGGAGCGCGTCGTACCAATCGCCGCCGATCAGTGCGCTGTTCGTGGACGGCAGATAGTGCGCGGCGACATCCAGCACGGCGGGTCCGTCGAGCGGGAACTGCAAGGAGCCCCGCCACGGCGGAAGGACGGCTTCCTGCAACTCGACCGCGACCCGGCGCTCCGTCTCTGCGAAGTGCTGCCTGCGCTCCAGCGAGTCACGGGTCTTACGTACCGCTCGCTGGGTGCGGCGCAGTTCACTGACGTCCCGCAGGACCGCCCACATGGAGGCGGTGGATCCGTCGGAGTCGAGCACCGGCTCGCCCATCATGTGGACCGTACGGACCCGGCCGTCGGCCCGCACCATGCGGAACTCGCCGTCGATGGGACGTCCGTCGACCAGACAGTCCGTGACCAGCTCGGTGAGCAGCGCCTGGTCCTCCTCGAACACGATGGAGGGCAGTTCGTCCAGGGACATGGGGCCGCTCTGCGCGGAGCGCCCGAGGATCTGGTAGAGCTCGTCGGACCAGCTCACCTCGTCGGTGAGGAGATTCCACTCCGCGCTGCCGACCCTGCTGAGCAGCGATCCCGTGCTCTGGGCGCTGTCCGCCTCGTACTCGGCGAGCTCGTCCTCGTAGACGCCGGCGGTCTCTTCCGGCAGACCTTCCTTGAGCTGGTCCAAGTGCGCGCCGAGATCGTCGAGATGATGGACCGCCAGGTCACAGAGCGCTCGCTGCCATCGCCCCTGCGGGTCGTACTCGTCCGGCATCGCGTCCCGGCGCACGGCGTCCACGTCGCCGCGCAGCCGACGCGTGCGGGTGATCAGTGCGTCGACGGTGCCGCGCTCGGGCGGCTGCGGGGTGGGACTGTCCGCGAACACATGGGACGGCATGTCGTACTCCGATACAGGCGCGGCCACGGCCAAGTCTCTACCAAGGACCAGTAATGACTGTTGCACAGGCTGCGACGGCCCGTAAGGGATTTGGCAACACTCGATACGGTGGTGCCGCTGGTATATGCCACAGGCCGTCATCGAGCAAGGCTGGAGCCTGCTGTGCAATGGTGCGCACACTCTTCGAGTGCGGCTTGAGAGGTGAGTGCGATGGCCAAGGCTCCTCAGATACGTATCCGCAAGCCCGTGCGACAGAAGCCCGCCCGCGACCTGGACCTGCGGACGCCGTCGGGCCGGCCCCTTCCGTTCTGACGGGGCGTTTGCGCGCCGCGACAATCGTTGCGGGCGGGCGGGGGTCAGGCGCGGGCGAGCGACGCGGCGCCGAAGGAGACGTCGAAACGGTCGCACCAGATGCTGACGCTGGTGTACCGATTCAGATCGAGACCGGCGGGCAGCGTGTAGTTCTGGTCGCCCTTGTTCCCCTTGAGCTTGCCCAGGCTGACGTACTTTCCGTCGTCGAAGACGCGCCAGCCCGCCGTGCCCTCCTTCACCGGGGCATCGGTGATCCATACGCGCAGATCGGGGCCGTTGCTCGTATCGAGGCCCTCCAGCCGGAGGGTGCGCGTCCCGTCCGCCAGCTGCAGGACCTTCACCGAGCCGCTCGTCCGGTGCTCATGGCTGATCAGCTCGCCGGAAGCCAGCGTCCGGGGCCCTGACGGAATGGGCGTTTTCGCCCCGGCCGCGGGCTCGGCGGCATCTGGGGTCGCGGTCGCTGCGGGGAGGGCGTCCCGCACGGTCTCGTCCACCCACAGCTTCCACGGCTGGAACCAGTACAGCCCCACGCAGGCCACCGCCAGCCCGACGACCAGTGCCGCCACACCCCACGGCCTGCCCAGCCACTTCCGTACGCGCCCCACCGTCGTCTCCTGACGTCCACCGGCCGTAGACCGGGCGTGTCCCGGGGTCCGACCTGGTCTCAATTCAACGGCAGGGCGAGCCGTTCGGCATCGCCGATCCTGATGACGAAAGTCTTACGTCGCGCGGACCCTCGTCCCGCGGGCACTGGGCTGACGGGCGGCAGGCCGCCGAGAGGCATAGGCTCCCGCCATGAACGCCGAGGAGGAGCAGTCGGTCGATGCCGCCGTCGAGGGGGAACTGCGGCTCCTGGATCCCGCGGTCCGCGCCTTGCCCCACCTGGTCTCCGAGCTGCTGGACCCGGAGTTCTTCGAGTTCGGGGCATCGGGCGCGCGCTACGACCGTACGACGATCCTGTCCGCCATCGCTCCCTCGCCCACTGAGCGGGTGAACGCCACCGGCGTCAGCGAGCTGTCCGGGAAGCTGCTCGCTCCCGGCCTCGTCCAGGTGACATACGTGTCGGACGAGAGCGGTCGCCTGGCCCGGCGGAGCTCCCTGTGGCGCAGAACGGCGGAAGGCTGGCGGATGTACTTCCACCAGGGGACGCTGATCAGCACGGAGTAGCGCCCGGAGAGCCGCGGGCCGCCGACCCTGGTGGGCGAGTGCTCGGGCCGGGGCCGTTGTCAGTGGTGGGCGGCAGTATGAGAGCCATGACGACTTCGACTGCCGCTCATGCCGCCGCCGCTGCCCTCGCCGACTCCGCCGCGTATGCCGAGGCGGTCGACACCGCGACGCAGGCCGCCGCCGCGTACTACGCGACGGGCGAGAGCACCCTCGACGACGATGCGTACGACCGCCTGGTGCGCGGCATCGCCGCGTACGAACAGGCGCATCCCGGCGAGATGTCGGCCGCCTCGCCGACCGGCAAGGTCGCCGGTGGGACAGCCGTCGGGGACGTGCCGCACACCGTGCCGATGCTGTCGCTCGACAACGTCTTCTCCGCCGAGCAGCTGCAGTCGTGGGCCGCCTCGGTGGAGCGCCGGATCGGCCGGCCCGTCGAGCAGTGGAGCGTGGAGCCGAAGCTGGACGGCCTCGCCATAGCCGCCCGCTATGAGCACGGCCGGCTCGCCCGGCTGGTCACCCGTGGGGACGGGAGCGCGGGCGAGGACGTCTCGCACGCAATCGGCACAGTCACCGGTCTGCCGAACCGCCTCACCCAGCCGGTCACTCTGGAGGTGCGCGGCGAAGTGCTCATGACCAACGAGCAGTTCGAGCAGGCCAACACGGTGCGCACGGCGCACGGCGGCGCTCCGTTCGCCAATCCGCGCAACGGAGCGGCGGGCACGCTGCGCGCCAAGGACCGTGAGTACACCGTCGAGATGACCTTCTTCGGCTACGGCGCGCTGCCGCTGCCCGCCACCGGCGAGGCGCTCGCCGAGCAGCTGGGGGAGTGGCCGCACAGCAGGCTCATGGCGTACGTCGCGGGCCTGGGCGTGCACACCGCCGAGACCACCGCCGTCGCGCCCCGCACCCTGACGGAGGTCGACGATATCCAGGCGCGCGTCGAGGAGATAGGGGCGCTGCGCCCGGAGCTGCCGTTCGGCATCGACGGCATCGTCATCAAGGCGGACCTCGCCGCCGACCAGGCCGCGGCCGGGTCCGGATCGCGGGCCCCGCGCTGGGCGATCGCGTACAAACTGCCCGCCGTGGAGAAGGTCACCACCCTGCTCGGCGTGGAGTGGAACGTGGGGCGCACCGGCGCCATCGCACCCCGCGCCGTCCTGGAACCGGTCGAGATCGACGGATCGACCGTCAGCTACGCAACGCTGCACAACCCCGCCGACATCACCCGCCGCGACCTGCGCATCGGCGACCGGGTGATGGTCTACAAGGCGGGCGACATCATCCCCCGCATCGAGGCGCCGGTGGCCCATCTGCGCACCGGCGACGAGCAGCCGATCGTCTTCCCCGAGGTGTGCCCGCAGTGCGGCTCCGACATCGACACCTCCGAGCAGCGCTGGCGGTGTGTGCGGGGACGCGACTGCCGACTGGTGGCCTCCCTCTCGTACGCCGCCGGGCGCGACCAGCTCGACATCGAGGGCCTCGGGGTGACCCGCGTCGTCCAGCTCGTCGAGGCGGGCCTGGTCACCGACCTCGCCGACCTGTTCACGCTCAGCCGGAGCCGGCTCCTCGAGCTGGAGCGGATGGGGGAGACCAGCACCGACAACCTTCTGGCGGCCATCGAGGGGGCGAAGAGGCGGCCGCTGTCCCGGGTGTTCTGCGCGCTCGGCGTACGTGGCACCGGCCGCTCCATGTCGCGTCGTATAGCCCGCCACTTCGCGACGATGGAGCACATACGCGCCGCAGATGCCGAAGCCCTGCAGCAGGTCGACGGCATTGGCGTGGAGAAGGCCGCACTGGTGGTCGCCGAGCTCGCCGAACTGGGTCCGCTCATCGACCGGCTCATCGCGGCGGGCGTCAGTATGACCGAGCCCGGCGCGACCCCGCCGGCCGAAGGAGGAGACGGCAACGACGATCCCGCCGCGGACGCGGGCCCGCTGGACGGGATGACCGTCGTCGTCACCGGCGCCATGACCGGAGCGCTGGAGAAGCTCTCCCGCAACCAGATGAACGAACTCGTTGAGCGGGCCGGAGGCAAGTCCTCCTCCAGCGTCTCCAAGCGCACCTCGCTCCTCGTGGCGGGTGAGAACGCCGGATCCAAGCGGGAAAAGGCCGAGCAGCTGGGCACCCGGCTCGTCACCCCGGACGAGTTCGCCGAGCTGGTCGCCGACCTCCTCGACCAGAACGGCTGACCGGGCCGGCGGCACGCGTCGGGCTCCGCTGCGCGCTTCCTCAGCCGCGGCGTTCGACCGTGTCGCGGCTGAAGAAGGCCAGCCGTGCCCGCTTCTCCGGCTTGTCGATCTCGGGCCCGAGCTGGAAACCGGCCCGTACCATGCGCTCGATGGCCTTCGTGTTGCGGGCGTCCGGCTCGACGATGATCCGCCGGTGCTCCGGGTCGGCCAGCGCGTAGGCGATGAAGACGCTGAGGAGTCCGCCGGTGAAGCCACGCTCGGGGGCGCCGTCCGCGGGGCCGATCAGCAGATGGACACCGAAGTCGCCGGGCTGCACCTCGTAGCACTCGCCGACCGGATCGGCGGCCGGTTCGTACGTCTGGAAGAGCGCGGCCGGCTCCCCGTCCCGCTGGACCAGATAGGCGTGGTGGGTGGTCAGCGAGTCCAGATACTCGTATATCTCCAGGACCTGCTCGCGGCTGTGGTCGAGCATGCCCCAGAACCGGGCGCGCTCCTCGGTGACCCAGCCGTGGATCAGATCGAGGTCCGCGGCGGGGTCCAGCGGGACGATGCTGACCGTCCCGAAGCCGTCGATGGTCTGCTCGTACACGGCCTCGCGCGGGCGGGCGGGGGATTCAGAAGGCATGGCTCTCTTCGGTGAGTCGGTTCCAGTCGGTGATGACGGGGGCGAGTTCGCCGCGCAGCCACAGCGGCAGCTGGTCACGGTGGTGGGTGTCGCCGGGCACCCCGGACGCGCCGAACGGGACCACCCAGAGGCTGTCCTCGCGCCGCGCCAGGTCCCACACATAGCGCGCCGCCGGGCCCCGCATGCTGTGGTCGGTGACGCCCGGCACGCTCGACGTCGACAGCACGCAGTCGTGGTCGCCGGACAGCCCGGGCCACACCTCGTCCGTCGTGCCCGGCAGCGCCTGCCACGGCGCGAGCCGGTGCCGCTCACCCCAGGCCGTCGGCGTACGGACCGCGGTGGCCACGTCCTCGACGGCGGCCCGGACCACCTCCGCGCGGTCCACGCCGGGCAGCGCCCCGGACTCGAGCAGCCCCTCCAATGCGAAGGCGACCCGCGGGACGAGGGCCAGCCACGGCCGGAACAGCTGCGGATACGGCGCGGACTCGACCCGTTCCGAAAGCGCCTCCAGCGCCGGATGAGCCGCGATCCGGCGCACCACCGCCGACCGCAGTTCGGCGTACGCGGTCGCGTCCGTGCTCGCCGCGTCCATCCGCCGGTCCCAGCTCACCAGCCGGTGCTGGAGCCCTGCGGCGTCCGCGCTCAGCCCGTCGAGTGCGCCGAGCAGCTCCAACAGGGGCTTGGCGGAAGCCAGTTGAGTGTCCATATGGACGGCCGCCATGTCCTCGGCGGACCAGGCGCCCGACGCGTTCAGCAGGGTCCGTATGCGTTCGGCCCGGTGCGGGGGTGCGAACTCGACGCCGAGGGGAGCGGCAAGCCCTCGCTGGTTAGCCATCACGGCGATACCGTCGACCGGCTCGCGGGGCAGCGTTTCGTGCCGGCCGCGCCACTCGTACGCCGCATCCCAGGCCGGCACGACACGCAACTGGTTCTCCCTGTGCCGCAGCGGAACCCGGCCCGCGACACGGTGCAGCAGTCCGCCCTCGGTGTCCGCTGCCTGGACGACATTGACGGGCTCGGCCCACCCGTCGAAAGCCCGGTCCACATCGGCGACGGTCCGCGCCCGCAGCAGCGCGGGCAGCGCGCCGAAGCCGAGGTTCCCGCTCGCCCGCGGGGGAACGCGGAGGCTGATCGCCACCGCGTCGTCGGGGCCGCCGATGACGACCGGCCCGCGCGCGGTCTCGATCACCTCGATCTCGACCGGGTCGGCGCCCGCCACCTCAATGGTCTCGGTATGCACGGAGGCAGGCCGCCAGCCCTCCGGGCTGAGCGCCTCCACCTCCGTGCCTCGTCTTCGGAGCCGTTCCCGGTAGAGGTCCTGGTAGTCGGCCATGGCATTCGTGATCGCCCAGGCCACCGTCCCGGTGTGCCCGAAATGCGCGATTCCGGGGACGCCCGGCACGGCCAGTCCCACCACGTCGAACTCCGGGCAGGCCAGATGAATCTGCTGGTAGACGCCCGGGTCTTCGATGAACCGGTGCGGGTCGCCCGCGATGAGCGGCGCGCCACCGACCGTGCGCTCGCCGGTGACGAGCCAGCCGTTGCTCCCCGAGGTGCGGTTCCCGTCGGTGGCGAACAGCTCGATCGCGTCGTCGCCGAGGACGTGGGCGACTTCCTCGCGCCACAGCTTGGTGGGGAACCCCGCGAACAGGATGTGCGCCGCGAGCCAGATCCCGAGCGGCGTCCACGGCTCCCACCGGCCGGGGGTGAGCCCGGCCGCCGCGAACTCCGGCGCCCGACGGGCCCCGTCGGCGAGGCCTGCGTTGACCCCGTCGACGTACCTCCTGACCCATGAGGCGGTGTCGGCGTCGAGGCCGCGGAAGCAGCGCCGCGCGGTGTCGTCAAGGCGCGCCTGGCGAGCGAAGCGGTCCCAGCCGACGGCCTCCGCGCCGAAAAAGGCGGCAGTGGTGCCCTGCGACCGGTGCCGTTCGACCTCGATCTGCCAGGCCCGGTCCGCCGCGACGTTTCGCCCCTGGATGTAGGCGAGTTCGTCCGGACTGCCGGCCCGCAAATGCGGGATCCCCCAGGCGTCCCGGTAGATCTTTGTGCTCACACTGCCCTCCGACTCTCTTAGGTTAGGCTGACCTAACTTAGGGGGCGGATGTTCGGGAATCAATTCCGGCCGGGGAGGGCTCAGTACCCTGACGCGGTGACGAATGCCGATCTGCTGCTGCGCGCTCTGCACCACAGCGACGAGCCGCCCTTGCGCCCACTGCCGAAGAGCGTGGCCGCGCTTCTGCGCGCCCTGGACGCTCCGCCACGCCTCGCGGCCCATCTGCGCGCTGTTCACGATGTCGCGCATCAGCTCGTCGACTGGGTGGAGCTGCGGCACCCGACTCTGCCGTTCGACCGGGAGGCCGCGCTCTTCGGCGCGGCCACCCACGACGTGGGCAAGACGCGGTACGTCGCCGAACTGACCGGCCCCGGCTCGCAGCACGAGGAGGCCGGTCGTGAACTCCTGCTCGCCCACGGCATCAGCGCGAAGCTGGCCCGGTTCGCCGCCACCCACGCCTCCTGGTCCGGCCCCGGCATTGGCATCGAGGGCCTGCTGGTGAGCGTCGCCGACAAGATCTGGAAGAACAAGCGCGTCCCGGACCTCGAGGATCTGCTGGTGAAACGGCTGGCGGAGGCGAGCGGGCGGCCGGTCTGGGAGGAGTTCATGGAGTTCGACGAAGTCCTGGCGCGCATCGGCGAGGATGCCGAGGCGCGCCTGGACTTCCAGGCCTCGTACCCGGTGCACGGCTGAGGCCCGCCGGGCAGGACCAGTTCGCTACCGCGCGACCGGCAACGTGACGCTGCTGACCCCGCTCCGCACCGTCAACCGCGTCCCCGCCGGATAGCGAAGCGTGTGGTCGTAGTCCGTCGAGATCAGCACCACACCCAGCCGGTGTCCCTTCTTGAACACATAGTCCTGCGGCTGCATCTCCCACTCCAGCCGGTACTCACGCCCTTCCACGACCCGTTCCTGCCGCGCGATCGAGTTGCGGTTGCGGGCATCGAGCCAGCCGCGCGAGACAATCTTGAAGTCCGCGGTCTCGGTGCGGTGCGTCGTCCGGTAGGTGCAGCCCGTGTCGGACGGGATGCCCTCGCCGTAGCAGATCAGCTTCGAGGTGTCCGCCACCGTGCCCGCCGTCGCTCGCGTCTCCGTGCCGTAGTCGACCAGCAGCGCCGTCACATACGGCGACCTCCCGTCCAGTGAAGCCCGCACCGACATGTCCGGCACGCCGTTGACCCGCAGATCCCGGGACAGCGGGCCGGTCGTGTACGCGAGCCGGTTCGGGTTTGCCGCGTCCGGGCCGGTCACCAGCGCTTCCGCCTTGACCGTGCGCCCGGCGTCCGACAGCGACTGCTTCACCGGCAGACCGGGCAGCGGCGCGAGGCCGTCCGCGTTCAGCCGCAGCGTCAGATCGCGTGTGCCGCGCGCCGGCCAGTCGGACTGCTGACGCCAGGTGAAGTCCGCCTGCTCGACATCGACCGGAGGCGCGTCGAGGGCGCCGTTGTCCAAGTCGTACAGCCAGTAGTCGAACCACCGGTGCAGCTGCCCGAGCCACTCCTCCATCCGAAGCGGCATCGGATTGATGTGACCCGCCTGATGCAGCCACAGCTTGCGCGGCACGTCGTACTTCTTCAGGGCGTCCCACAACTGCCCGAAGTGCTGGGTCTTCACATTCCAGTCGTTGCCGCCGTGCACGGCGAAGACCCCGGCCCTGATCTTCCGTACGTCCTTGAGGTAGTCGCGCTCCGCCCAGAACCGGCTCCAGTCGCCGGTCGTACGGTCCTGTTCCGCCGTCAGCCGGTTCAGTACGCCCTTGCAGATCTCCCGGTCGGTGCGGCTGTAGACGTACTTGGCGAGGATGTCGGTGTCCTCGCCCTGGTAGCCGCCCGGGGCCACGACCCCGCCGTTCGCCCGGTAGTAGTCGTACCAGGAAGAAATTCCCGAGATCGGCACGATCGCCTTCAGGCCCTCGACTCCCGTCGTGGCCACGGCAGTCGGCAGCGTCCCGTTGTACGAGATCCCCATCATGGCGGCATTGCCTGTCGACCAGGCCGCGCCGACCGGCCTGCCGTCCAGGTCCCACCCCTTGGCCCGGCCGTTCAGCCAGTCCACTGCCGCCTTCGCGCCGAGCGTCTCGTTGCGGCCGCCGGAGGTGGGGCACCCGGTCGAGCCGCCCGTGCCGACGCTGTCGACCTGCGCCACCGCATAGCCGCGCGGCAGAAAATAGTTGTCCGTATAGCCGGGGAAGGGGACGGAGGGACCGACGAGGCCGGGCACCCGCTCCTCGCCGGAGAGCCGCCTGCCGGCCGGCAGGCCGTCCTCGTCCAGATCCACCTCGTGGAACGGCACATCGTTGCCGCCGCCCCAGTACGGACTGGCCTCGATGATCGTGGCGACCTTCAGCCCGGCGTCGGTCTCCTTCGGCCGCAGGATCCGCATGCGTACGGTGTCGAGTCGCCCGTCGCCATCGCTGTCCGTCTCCGTCTCGACGTCCACCTGCTGCGAGATCGCGTCGGCGCGGGAGAAGGCGGGCTGGGTCTCATTGCCGACGATCTTCAGCGCCGGGTCGTCCGCCTGCGCGGCGGGGGCGGGCAGCGCCGCCAATAAGGAAGCTGCGACGGCGGCGACGCCCAGCCGCCGTGCCGTACGTACAACGGTGGGTCTCGCCATCGTGTCTCCAGAGCGGGGAAGTGACGATCACGCGGGAGCGCGCGCACATTCCACCGCGTGCGAGCCGCCCGGCGCCAGACCGCAACTCCCGCCACGCACGCCCCATGTGAGAAGGGGGGCGCTCCCGCGGCAGGGACGGCCGGCCGCTGCCTTCTGCCCTTTCGTGGAGGGGTGACCGGCAGGTAATACTCTCCACATGACTTCGCATATGACGGGCGCAGGCGGCGGCGCGCGGGGGGAGGCTGTACGGATCAGACGAGCCACCGCCCGTGACGCGAAGCGGCTCACCGCACTCGTACGCAAGTCCCGCGCCTACGAAGGCCAGTACGCCTCGGTGATCGCCGGATACCGGGTGGGCCCCGACTACATCGAGACCCACCACGTCTTCCTGGCCGTCGGCGAGAACGACAGGGTGCTCGGCTTCTACGCCCTGATCCTCTCCCCGCCTGAGCTGGACCTGATGTTCGTCGCCGACGCCGCCCAGGGCCGCGGCATCGGCCGCCAGCTTTTCGAACACATGATCGATGAGGCGAGCGACGCCGGGCTCACCGCCGTGCGCATCGTCTCCCACCCGCCGGCCGAGGGCTTCTACCGCAGCGTGGGCGCGAAGCGGATCGGCACGGTGAGCGCGAATCCGCCCGCTGTGATGTGGGACCGCCCCGAACTGGTCATCCCGATCCCGTAGCGCGGGAGCGGGCCGGCTTCGGCCGGTGCGGCGACAAGAACACGGGGCCCGTACCGCACCCGCCGCCGGTCAGACAGTGCACGCATCGTGGACAGCTCCCTCACGCCGCACCCCGAGTGGCTTACGATCTCCGACGGACGGTCGCGTCGAGCCGACCGCCCGAAGCGCACAATCATGGAGGTCAACCGTGTTCAGGACGGCCAGCGGACATCGCAGTCACCGCACCAGCATCCGGGCCCGCGCCACTGCCGGTGCCGTTGCGGCGGGGATGTTCCTTGCCGTGGGCTGTTCCTCCGGCGACGACGGACCCGGTGAGGCGGCCGGCGGCGTGCCCGTGGTCCACAAGGGCAAGCTGACCACCTGCACACACCTGCCCTACCCGCCGTTCCAGTTCGAGCAGAACGGCAAGGTCGTCGGCTTCGACGTGGCCCTGATCGACCTGGTGGCGAAGAAACTCAAGGTCGAGCAGAAGATCCTGGACACGCCGTTCGAGACCTTCAAGACCGGCGCCTTCCTCAACTCCGGCGAGTGCGATCTCGCCGCCGCCGGCATGACGATCACGGACGAGCGCAAGAAGAACGTGGACTTCTCCGTCCCGTACTTCGACGCCACACAGGCGCTGCTGGCGACGAAGAAGAGCGGCGTGACGTCCCTGGCGGACATCAAGGCCAAGAAGAAGAAGCTCGGCGCGCAGGCGGAGACCACCGGCGAGAGCTACGCCAAGTCGCAGGGCTTCGACCCGGTCGCGTTCGAGAGCTCGGACGCGGTGCTCAACGGGCTGCGTACGGGCCAGGTCGACGCCGTCGTCATCGACTACCCGGTCGTCCAGGGCTGGCTCAAGGACAAGGCGAACGCCGCCGAGTTCACGCTCGGGCAGAACATCGAGACCGGTGAGCAGTACGGCTTCTCTGTGAAGAAGGACAACAAGAAGCTCCTCGCCGCGATCAACAAGGTGATCAACGACGCGCGCGCGGACGGCACGTACAAGAAGCTGTACGAGCAGTGGATCGGCCCGCTGCCCCAGGGCAAGTCGTGACCTCTCGGCTGACCAAGCGCCAGCGGCGCCGCGTCTCGCAGGGCATCCAGTACGCGGTATTCGTCGCGGCGCTGATCGTGATCGGCTTCCTGGCCGACTGGGGTCGGCTGCAGAACCAGTTCGCGCAGAAGGACCTCGCCAAGGAGCTCTTCCCGGCGATCATCACCACCGCCCTGCGCAACACGGTGATCTACACGCTCTCCGGGTTCCTCTTCGGCCTGGTGCTCGGCCTGATCATCGCGCTGATGCGGCTGTCGTCCGTCGCCCCCTACCGATGGGTCGCGAGCGTCTACATCGAGTTCTTCCGTGGCCTGCCCGCCCTGCTGATCTTCATCTTCGTGGGTGTGGCGGTGCCGCTGGCGTTCCCCGGCACGCAGATTCCCGGCGGTACGTACGGCAAGGTCGCCCTCGGTCTCGGTCTGGTCGCCGCCGCCTATATGGCGGAGACGATCAGGGCGGGCATCCAGGCGGTGCCCAAGGGGCAGATGGAGGCGGCCCGTTCACTGGGCTTCTCGCACGCCCGGGCCATGGTGTCGGTGATCATCCCGCAGGCGTTCCGCATCGTGATCCCGCCGCTCACCAACGAGCTCGTCCTGCTCTTCAAGGACTCATCGCTGGTGCTGTTCCTCGGCGTCACCCTCGAGGAGCGGGAGCTGACCAAGTTCGGCAGGGACCTGGCCAGTCAGACCGCCAACTCCACCCCGATCCTGGTCGCCGGGCTCTGCTACCTCCTCGTGACCGTGCCGCTGAGCTTCGTGGTGCGCCGCCTCGAGGCCCGCGCCGACAAGGCCAGGTGAGGACGAGATGTCACAGAAGACGGAGACGGTGGACAGCATGGGCACGGACGGCCCGGAGATCGAGATCCGGGGGCTGCACAAGTCGTTCGGGGACAACGAGGTGCTGCGCGGCATCGACCTGGACATTGCCCGAGGCGAGGTGGTGTGCGTCATCGGCCCTTCGGGTTCGGGCAAGTCGACACTGCTCCGCTGCGTGAACCTGCTGGAGGAGCCGACATCGGGCCTGGTCTTCGTCGGCGGTACGGAAGTCACCGACCTCGACGTGGACATCGATGCGGTACGCCGCCGTATCGGCATGGTCTTCCAGCAGTTCAACCTGTTCCCGCACCTGAACGTGACCGAGAACCTCACGCTGCCCCAGCGCCGGGTTCTGGGCCGGAACAAGGCGAGCGCCGCGGTCGTCGCCCGGGAGAACCTGGAACGCGTCGGCCTCGCCGACAAGGCGGACGCCTATCCGGCGCAGTTGTCCGGCGGGCAGCAGCAGCGGGTGGCGATCGCGCGGGCGCTGGTGATGGGCCCCGAGGTGATGCTCTTCGACGAGCCGACCTCCGCGCTCGACCCCGAGCTGGTGGGCGAGGTGCTTTCCGTGATGCGGCAGCTGGCCGCCGAGGGCATGACGATGATGGTCGTCACCCACGAGATGAGCTTCGCCCGGGAGGTCGCCGACCGCGTCGTGTTCATGGATGGTGGCGTCATCGTCGAGCAGGGCCCGGCAGCGCAGGTCGTGGGTGATCCGCAGCACGAGCGGACCAGGAACTTCCTGATGCGCATCCTGGACCCGGCCGCGGCCGATGCCCCGGTCGAGGACGCCGGGCCGGATGTCCGTAAGCCGGTTGACGGTCCGTCCGAATGATGATGCGATCCCACGTCAGCGTCGCGGTGCACCCGGCAAAGAGACCGCCGTGGGCATGGAGGCGCCGCATCATGGGACAGCCATGGACACACCCATCAAGCCGGACGGCCGCATCGCGGCCCTCGGCAACCAGCTGATCGACATCCACCTTTCGCTCCGCGAGGGGCTCGCCAGGCTTCGCGAGGACGCCGAAGCCTGGCTCGACGGCCGGGCAGAGCGGCCGCGCGAACTGCGGGCGCACTGCCTGGCCTTCTGCTCGGCAGTGAACCGGCATCACACCGGCGAGGACGACGGGGCCTTCCCCGCTCTCGGCGAGCTTCACCCCGAACTGCGGCCGGTGCTCGAGGAGTTGGGGCGCGACCATCACGTTGTGGCCGGGATCCTGCGCGGGCTGGAAGAGCTGCTCGGCCGGCCCGGTCCGGACACGGAGCCCGTGGACGCACAGCGCGTACGGACGGAGCTGGACAGCCTGGCCGCCCTGCTGGAGTCGCATTTCGTCTACGAGGAGAAGCGGCTCGTCGCGGCCCTCAACGCGCTGCCGGACCGGGCCGGGACCGCCGGGACCCTGCTGGGCCGGGAGGCGACCTGAGCCGAGGGCTCTAAGAGGTCAGTCCGGCGACGTCGAGGAGAGCGCCCGCGGTGGTGACCGCGAGCCCGTCGAGGGTCTCCGCCCCGACCCCGGCGCGGGCGCTCGCCCCGTCGAAGACCAGGGTCAACTGCCGTGCCAGCAGCCCGGGATCGGCCGCGCCGCCGCGTTCGGCCTCGGTGCGGAAGAAGTCGGTGAGGGCCTGCTTGACCTTGCGGGCGACCCGGCTCGCCGGGTGCTCGGGGTTCTTGAGCTCGACCTCCACGGCGAGAAACGGGCAGCCCCGGAACCCGGGAGTCGTGGAGGCCTCCTCCAGCCGTTCGAAGACGTGCAGGATCCGCGCGCGGGGCGGGCGCGGATCGTCCTTCGGGGGGATGAGCAGCGTCTGGTACTGCGGAGCGCGCCGCTGCAGAGAGGCGGCGAGGACCGCGTCCTTGCTGTCGAACAGCTGGTACATCGAGCGCTTCGAGACCCCGGCCTCCCGGCACAGCGCCTCGACGCCGATGCCGACACCTTCGCGGTAGAAGAGCTCGGCCGCGGCGTCGAGCAGTCGCTCCCGGGTGGACGTCGTCGCTGTCGTGGTCATACGTCGAGGTTACCGCCGGGGCTTGGCATTGGAAAACGATCGGTTTACCATCGAGGAAACCGATCGGTTTCCGATGGTCGGGGAAGACCACTCGCGCGAGCGGGGTGAGGAGACATGACCATGCAGATCGAAGGCGCAGTGGCTCTGGTGACGGGCGGCAATCGCGGGCTCGGGGAGCAGATCGTCAAGGCGCTCCTGGAGCGCGGGGCGGCCAAGGTCTACGCGGCAGCACGCAATCCGGACTCGGTCAGGACACCGGGAGCCGTGCCGCTCGCACTCGACATCACGGACCCCGACTCGGTCCGCGCCGCGGCCGAGCAGGCCCAGGACGTCACGCTCCTGATCAACAACGCGGGCATCTCCACCGGGTCCGGTGTGCTCGACGGTGAGCTGGACGCCTTCCGGCGGGAGATGGACACCCACGTCTTCGGCACGCTCGCGATGAGCAGGGCCTTTGCTCCCGCTCTCGCCCGCAACGGCGGCGGCGCGCTCCTCAATGTCCTTTCAGCCCTGTCCTGGATCGCGTTCCCCACCAGCGCCGCCTACTGCGCGGCCAAGTCGGCCGAGTGGTCCGTCACCAACTCGCTGCGGGTGCAGCTGGCCGAGCAGCAGACCCTGGTGACGTCCTTGCACGTGGGATACATGGACACGGACATGGCCGCGAAGGTCGACGCCCCCAAGAGCGATCCGGCCAAGGTCGCCCACCTGGCGCTCGACGGCATCGAGGCGGGCGAGTACGAAGTCCTCGCCGACGAGATCAGCGGGCAGGTCAGGGCCGGGCTCGCGGCCGGCCCTGCCGCGCTCTACCCGCAGCTGGCGCAGGCCCGCGGCTAAGACGTCCCGCGGCTCCTGTTTCCCGGCGGGAGCCGCGGGATCCCTCGCTGCGCTGCGTCGCCTGCGCTGTCAGAGCAGGAGGCGCAGCGTGGTGTCCGCGATGCCCAGCCGGACCGTCTGGCCCCAGGTGAGTTCCAGTGCGTCGCTCTCGATCCCGTCGCCGAAGGCGACCAGCCGGTCGGACTCGACGACGAGCCGCAGCTGATCGGTGCGTTGCAAGGTGCCCTCGACCAGTGAGGTGCCGGTGGCGGGGGAGGGCCAGGCCTCGCGTACGAACCAGACGAGCCGCGGATCGGCGGGGCCCGGGAGCGTCAGCGTACTGCCGCGCTCCTGCCACAGGGAGCGCAGCCAGCCGGTGGAACCGGTCCCGGTGCCGACCAGGACGCCGGATGAGGCCTGCGCCTCGGGCGGCGCTGCCTCGTCGTCGTGTCCGATGCGGTAGCGGGCGGTCTGGTGCCCCGGCGCGCCGAGGTAGATCTCGTTGAGGGCCAGGAGGCGCTGGGTGTCGTCTGCGACGGCCTCCACCATCGTGAGTTCTTCCGTCGTGCCCCGGCGGGAGGCTGCCGCGGGGAGCAACATGGCCGCGTCGGCCATGTGGTGGCGCACCAGGACGCCCGGATTGCGGCCGGGGTCGGTGTCGATCCCGATCACCGGCTGGCCGGACAGGTACTTGGCCGCGTTGGCGACCAGCCCGTCCTGACCCACCACGACCACCACGTCCTCGGGGGCGAACAGGAAACGGTCGAGGTCCGCTCGTTCCACCCGGGCTTGGCGCCACTGCAGCGGAACCGCCGCCGCCACCTGCGCGAGCACCCGCCGCGCACGGTGGTGGCGCTCGGCAACCTCCTCGATGCCGCGGCCGCGCGAGGAGAGGAAGAAGCCCGCCTGGCCGTGCGTGCCGTGCCGGGCGAGCAACTCCTCGTACTCGGTGGTGCGATGCACAAGCACCGCGCGCGGCGCGAGGCTCACGCCTGCTCCCCGTGGGGGCGGCCGAGCTTGGCCAGCAGGCCGGTGAGGACGTCGGGGGAGACGGTGAGGCTGTCGATGCGGGGCAGGTTCTCGGCCAGCAGTGTGCCGGTCAGGGCGTGCAGGGTGGCGGCGTCCACGTCGGCGTGCACCCGCAGCCAGGCGGCCTGGGCCTGGGCCCGTGCCTCGCCGACCTCGCGTGCCGCTTCGGCCTCGGCCCTGGCCAGCCGGACCGTACGCGCGGCCTCCGCCTCCGCCCGTACGCCGTCGGCCGCGGCGCTCTCCTCGGCCTCGCGGCGCGCGTTGGTGCCGCGCTGGTCGACCAACTGCTCCTCCCGGCGGGCCAGTTCGATCTTGCTGGCGAGTTCGTTCTCGGCGATGGCGCGCTCGCGCTCCACGGCCACGGCGCGCCGCTCGTACGTCGCCCGGTCCGCCTCCTGCTGTATCTGCTCCCGTGCCGGGGTGCGCAGCGCCCGCTCGACCTCGGGCTCGGGCCGCAGGGCGACGACGCGTACGGCGACGACGGCGATTCCGGTGGCGTCCAGCCGGGGCTCGGCGGCCAGCCCCTGGCCGATCCGGTCCCGTACCGATGCGACGCCGTCCACCAGTGCTGCCGCCAGCGGCGTGCGGGCCAGCACGTCGAGAGCGTGCTGCTGGGCGGTTTCGGTGAGGAGGGTTGAGATCTGCTCCAGCGGGGCGCCGCGCCAGACGCCGGTGTCAGGGTCGATGGAGAAGTCGAGGCGGGCGGCGGCGGTGGCCGGATCGCTGATCCGGTACGTGACCGTCGCCTGCACGGTGACGTCCTGGAAGTCGGACGTACGGGCGTGGAAAGCCATGGCCAGTTCCCGGTCGTCGACCGGCACTTCGCACAGCGCGGCGGTCAGGGCGCGGAACCAGAAGCTCAGTCCGGGGCCGTCGTGGACGAGCTGTCCGCGCTTGTGGTGGCGGACATGGGCGGTGGGCGTGGAGCGAAGATGACGCCATCCGAAGCGCCTGATGATGTCGGCCATGACAGCCTCCCCTTTTCGTCGTATCGACGATATAGAAGGAGAGGCTTATCGTCAATACGACGAAAGGCGCCGGGTCTGCCGGGCCGAGAGTGCGGCCCGAAGGTGCGAGCCGCCCCTCGGGCGGAAGCCGTCAGCTCACGGTGACGGTGTGCGCGGCCTCGGTCAGCACCGGCCGGCCGTCCTCGGCGGTCACCACCAGCCGTGGCAGATACGGACCTTCCCGGCCGTAGGCGTGAGTGACGCTCGACTCGCTCGTCTCCTGCTGTGTGCCGTCACCGAAGTGCCAGCGGTAGCGGTAGCCGGCGGCGGGCTGCCTCCCGTCCACTGTCACGGTCAGCCGCACCGCACTGCCGACAGGCGCGTCCTTCGGGACGCCCAGCAGCGCCCGGGGCCCGCGGGCGGCAGCTTGAACCACTCGCGGACGCTGGGGTTGAGGAGGAACGAGTCGGCGTACTGCCGGGCGCCGTCGATGTCCGGATGGGCGACGGCCGCCGTCAGGCACTGCGCCGGAGTCGGGCTCAGCTCCGGGCAGGCCCGTGTGCGCAGCGCGAGCGCCGGGTCGGCGACCGGGGTGTTCCAGACGGTGGAGGGGCGAGGACGGCGCTGTCCACGCTGAACAGGCCATCGGCAGCGACCGCGTACGGGCCGTCCGTGGAGGCTTCGTTGGCCGCGGCAGCCGCCTTGCGATAGGCGTCGTTCGCCAGTGGCTGGGCGGAGTGAGACTGATCACTTACCCACAGTTATCGAGCGCCGTCCGGTAGCGCAGCAGCACGATGCCCGAGTTGAACGGCCGGGTCTCCACCAGTCGCAGCCTATGGACCTCGGTGGCGTCCGCGAACAGCCGCCGGCCGTGCCCGAGGACGACCGGGTGGACGAACAGCCGGTACTCGTCGACGAGCCCGGCCGCGATGACAGCCTGCACGAGGCTGATGCTGCCCGTCGTGACGATGTCCTTGCCCGGCGTGGATTTGAGGGCCTGAACCTCATCGTGGAGTGGTCCTCGCAGCACGGTCGTGTGCTGCCAGTCGGGGTCGCGCAGCGTGCTGGAGACGACGTACTTCGACACGGCATTGAGATAGTCGGTGACGCCCGTCGTGTCGTCGGTCTGTTTCGGCCAGTAGCCGTGCATCTCCTCGAATGTCACCCGGCCGACGAGGAAGGCGTCGGCTGCCGCCATATGCGCACCCAGTACCGCCTCGAGGTCGGACTGATCGGCTTCCGCATCGTCGCCGGCCGGACTGAACCAGCCCTCCGTCGCGTCGATGACGCCGTCGAGCGTGATGTTCTCGGTGACGATCAGGTCTCTCATGTCGGGGCCTCCACAGTCGGCACTGGTCTGTCAGTGAGGACCGTTTCGGCCGACCGGACTCATCGGTCTCGTGCCGCCAAGAATCAGGCGCAGCGGTACATGAAGTGCGTGGAGGCGGTGTGCCGGGTCGGCGAGATGATCCTCAGTTCCGCGGCGGCGCGGTACTCGCCCCGGCCGTGGAACGTCCACAGCAGATGCAGCCGTGCCTGCTTCTGGCCGCGCGTCATCTTCTCCCGCAGCAGCTCCGAGGCGGTGCCGTCGCTGCGTACCCAGCGATACGTGAGGGTGCCGGACCGTCCGTTGGTCTTCACGACGCCCACGACGTCCGCCGTGCCGTCACACCCGGGTCCCTCCGCCGCGGTGCGGACCGTCACGTCGCCCACGGCCAGGGCGGGCCCGTAACGCTGCCAGGCGAGGAAGGCCAGCACGGCCAGCAGCACGGTCCCGGCCAGTGCGTACCGGCGCAGCCCTGAGCGGCGGCGATCGGTTGGCTGCGGCCCGGCAGGCCGGCCGGGCAGTGTGCCGTGCCAGAGCTCGGCGGTGGTGTTGTTGAGGTGGTGCCGGTGGACGGCCGCGGTCACTCCGGGGCCGAAGCGGAGGACCTCGCCCTCCACGCGGTCGGGGGCGACGCTCGACGGCTGCCTGCCCTGGACCAGAGTGGCGACCTCCGTCACGGGCTCCGGGGCGGGCCGTTCGAACCAGTGACTGCCCAGCGCGGTCGCGCTGTACCCGTCGCTCTCGGCCTCGTCGCGAGCGGGGCCGTCGTACGGAATCCGTGGATCTTTCATTGGATGGGGCACCGCCGGGCCTGGATCTGCTGCGAGGAACTGCTGTTCGCGGCGGCCGGGTTCGTCGTGGCCCGTACACCCCAGTAGCAGCCCTTTCCCTGGAAGGTGTGATCCAGGGTGATGGTGTACTGCGTGGCGCCGCTGCGCTCGAAGGCCTGCGAGCCGTCCTGCGCGCCCAGTTCGCCCTTGGCGTCGCTGGTGAACCAGGCGATGACGATGGTCACCGGGCCGGTCCCGTCCGTCGCGACGTCGATGGACGCGGAGGCAACGCTCGTACTCGTCTTCCGAAGGCTCGACACGGATACCGACTTCACGCGCACGGGAGGAGTGGTGGGAGCGGACGGGCTGGTTTCGGTGGGCGGCGCGGACGTCGGCGTCGGGGAAGCCGCGGTCGACGACGGAGGGGGTGACGGCGGCCCGGTGGTCGCGCTGGCGGAGGGAGAAGCGGAAGAAGGAGAGGGGGAGCTGTCGGGGGAGGCACTGCCGGTCGGCGACGGGCTTGCGGAAGTGGGCCCGTCGGCGGGCAAGGTGGTGGCACTGCCCGGTACCGCGCTGGTGGTGGCGAGGGACTGGGCAGTCGTCTGCCGGGGATCGTCCCCCCTCGCTCCCGCGGCAATGGCGACCATCACCGCCACCACCAGCGCGGCGACGCCCGTCAGCACTCCCCGCAGGCCCGGTTTCCAGCTGCCGCCCCAGCCGCCGCCCACTGCCGTCGTCGCCAGCTCGGTGGTTCCCGCGGCCTGGCCCGAGGCCGAGGGAAAGAGCAACGGCAGGAGGGCGGCGAGCGCGGCGAGTCTGCGCTGGCCCCGCTCCTCCCAGTCCGGGCCGTAGGCGGCCCCGGCGATCTCTTCCAGCTCCGCTACAAACGCCGCCGCGTTCTCGGGCCGCTCCTGCGGCTCCTTCGCCATCCCGCGCCTGATCAGAGGGCGCACGGGCTCCGGGGTCTCCTCCTCGGGAACCGGTGTGCCGATGTGCTGCAGCGCCAGCTCGGCGAAGTTCTCGCCGGAGAACGGTTTGTGGCCGGTGAGGCATTCGTAGAACGTCGCGGTCGCGGCATAGACGTCGGCCGCAGGGGAGGCGGGCTCCCCGTTCCACTGTTCCGGGGCCATGTACGCGGGAGTGCCGGCCACGCCCGGCGTGCTGCCGCGGCCTGCGGCGATGCCGAAGTCGACGAGCTTGGAGGAGCCGTCCGCCGCGACCAGGACGTTCTCCGGCTTGTAGTCGCGGTGGACGACACCCATGCGGTGGGCTGCGGCCAGCCCCAGCAGCGAGCCCTTGAGCACCACCAGGGCTGCCTCGGGGCCGGTGGCGCCTTCCCGCAGCAACAGAGCGCGCAGGGCGATGCCGTCGACCAGCTCCATCACGATGGCGGCGCCCTGCGGCGCCTCTACGTATTCGTACAGCCCCACCACATACGGCGAATCCAGGCCACCGAGCAGACGCGCCTCTGCCCGGAACTCCTGGACGAAGGCGGAGTCCGTCCGCAGCCTCTCGCTGAGGTATTTGACGGCCACGGGCACGCCGGTGGCGTCATGGACTGCCAGCACGACCCGTCCGCTGCCACCGGAACCCAACTCCCGGGACTCCGTGTACCCGGGCACCGACCATGCGTTCATCTCGCCCCCCTAGGCACCGCGGCAGAATAGCCCACCGGCTCTCCCCATGACAGACACACTTCCGTCACGACTGGTTCCCGAGAGGGCGAGGGCGGAGGGGGAGGCGGAGGGAGCGGCACTGGCGTGGGGCGACGGTCAGCGGACCGCGTGGACGAGTTGTGAACGCAGCTCGTAGCGGGCTCCGACGATGGCCAGGTCCCCTGCCGCCACCTTGTCGGCGAGGTCGGGCTCGGCGGCGAGGCGTGAGCGGACCAGGCCGACGTTGCGCGTGACGGTGGAGTCGACGCGGGCGTCGCCGTGCTGGCTGTGGTCTATGGCCGGGCGTATCTGCTCGGCCAGGTACTGGATGTGTGCGGGAAGCTGTTCTCCGGTCTCGTCCGCGTGGACGGCCGCGGACACCGCGCCGCACGACTGGTGCCCGAGGACCAGGATCAACGGGATGTCCAGTTCCAGTACGCCATAGGCGATGGAGCCCAGAACGGCTTCGTCCAGGACCTCGCCGGCGGACCGCACCGTCAGCAGGTCGCCGAGTCCCTGGTCGAAGACCAGCTCCGGCGGTACGCGCGAGTCGATGCACCCCAGGATGACCGCGAAGGGGTGCTGACCCGACACGAGCGTCTGGCGCACGGACGGGGACTCGTGAGGGTGCTGCTGGTGGAATCTGCGCCACCGCCCGTTGCCGGCGGACAACGCGCGCAGCGCCTCGTCCGGGGTGAGTTGCTGTGCGCGCGCGGCCGGTATTCGGGGTCCCGCCGTGGCGGGTCTGGTGCCGAGTGTGAGGCCCGCTCCGACAGTGGCGGTTCCCGCGAGGGCGGCACGGAGCAGAGCGCGGCGTCCCGTACCGGCAGGAACGGGCTGGTGTCGGTTCAGAATCATGCGGTGAACCCAACCACCGTCGGAGGGCTCGCGATTCGTGTTTGTGATCTGTTGGCGCATTTATGAACCGATCATGGCGGGGGCCGGTCTCAGATATGAACCGATCACGGCGGGGGCCGGTCTCAGATCACCTTCGAGCGGACCAGGACACCGAGCACCAGGGCGCCGGGAACCAGTGGCAGCCACACCGTGATGATCCGGTACCCGAGGACCACGGACGTGGCCACCGCGATCGAAACCCCGGTGGTGACAAGGGCGATGACGAGCCCCGCGTCCACCGAGCCGATGCCGCCAGGCGTCGGTACGACAGCGGCCAGGGTGCTTCCGGCAAGGTAGGCGATCCCGATGTGGACCATCGGCACGGACACGTCCAGTGCCATCGCCACGGCGACCAGTCCCGCAGCCTGAATGGTGGGATAGGCCAGCGCACCGCCCCACAGGGCCAGCACTCTCGTGGGCCTGCTGTGCACCGAGCGCGCGTCGCTCAGCGCGGTGCCGACGAACGCGCGGACGGCCCTGCGCAGCGGCCGTACCGTCCCAAGCGTCACCGCCACCGCGCAGACCAGGCATCCCGCCACGAGCAGCAGCGGGCCTGCCGCGTCCGGCATGAGGCCCTCCAGTCGCAGCGCGTTCGGAGAGGCGGCGAGCAGCACGAGCAGCAGAGCGATGCGGCCAGTGCCCGCCGCCAGCATGTGCAGGGCCAGAGCGGCTGAGGACCGCGACAGCGAGAGCCCGCAGCGCTGGAGAAAACGCAGATTGACCGTGCCCGCGCCGAGGCCCGCCGGGAGGAGATGGTTGGCGGCTCCGGCGGCGAACTGCGTCACGAAGAGCCGCACCGCGGGGAGCGGTTCGAGGGTCGCTCCCTGCCGTGTGAAGGAGACGGCGACCCAGCCGAGCACGGTGAGTGCGGCGGCCACCAGCAGCCAGCGCTGGTTGGCCGAGAGGAGTTCGCTGCCGCCGGCCGCGATGAGAGGCCAGTGCTGGGCCGCCCAGAGGCCGACGGCAGCGATCGGCACCATGCAGGCGATCTGTCGCAGTGGCAGTCCCCGAAGGGGGTTTGCACGGGGGGTGGCCATGGCCTCGGTTCGTCTCCGCTCCGCACACACCGCCAGGACAACGTCGCGTCACCAGGCTGCCCACGGTGTGCGACGCGCAGGTGCCGTACGGCCGACCGGCGGGGGGCGCGCCGATTGCCGGAAGACGACGCCGTCACCTGGCGTACCGCCGTGAGCACCTGGCGCGCGCCTGCGTGCGCTCGTACCCCGAGGGCAGCAGGCTGGTGCTGGTGTCCCACCCCTACGAGGAGACGGCCGATGCCCGCGACGACGTACCGCTACGACGGGCTGCGCGCCCTGTTCGTCAACTGCACGCTCAAGCGCTCCCCGGAGACCAGCAACACCGAGGGCCTGATCGAAAAGAGCCGCGCCGTCCTGGACCAGAACGGCGTCGCGACCGAGGTGATCCGCGCTGTGGACCACGACATCGCGACCGGTGTCTGGCCCGATATGACCGAGCACGGCTGGGAGAGTGACTCCTGGCCACAGCTGTACGAAAAGGTCATGGCCGCTGACATGCTCATCCTCTGCGGGCCCATCTGGCTCGGCGACAACAGTTCCGTGATGAAGCAGGTCGTCGAGCGCCTCTACGCCTGCTCCAGCATCCTCAACGACCGTGGGCAGTACGCGTATTACGGCCGAGTCGGCGGCTGTCTGATCACCGGCAACGAGGACGGCGTCAAACACTGCGCAATGAACGTCCTCTACAGCCTCCAGCACCTCGGCTACACGATTCCGCCGCAGGCCGACGCCGGCTGGATCGGCGAAGCCGGTCCGGGCCCGTCCTACCTGGACCCGGGTTCGGGCGGCCCGGAGAACGACTTCACCAATCGCAACACGACCTTCATGACGTGGAACCTCATGCATCTCGGCGCAATGCTGAAGCAGGCGGGCGGCATCCCGGCCCACGGCAACCAGCGCTCCGAATGGGACGCCGGCTGCCGCGAGGACTATCCCAACCCCGAACACCGCTGACCCCGCCGGCCCGGCTTCAGCCGGCGGGTTCCCGTACGGGTGCGTTGTGCCTGGCGTGCGACAGGAAGGCACGGGCGGTGCGGCTGAGCGGGCCGCGCGGGTGCACGATGCCGACGGCGCGCAGCAGCGGCGGGGTGAAGGAGCGGACTTCGACGCGGTGGCCGAAGGCCCGTAACACCATGTCCCGGTACCAGATCAGCGAGCCACGCCCGTCAAGGACGCTCGTCACCCAGGCCAGCCGCTCGTCCGCCTCCACCACCGCCACAGGACGCACCCCGAGCCGGCCGAACATCGCCTCGAGCTCAGTGCGCCGGCCCGTGCCGGGAGTGGGCAGCACCATCCGCAGGCCGCCCAGCATCCGGAACGGCAGCGGGTCGGGCAGTCCGGAGCCCCGTGGCGAGATCAGGACGACCTCGCGGTCCTGGAGATGGTGCGTGGACAACTCCTTGCCGACCGGCAGATCGACCAGGCCCAGTTCCGCCACACCGTCGGTCAGGGCGCGCACGAGTGCCTCGCGGCTGTCGTGCGGGAGCAGGCGTACTTCGATGCCGGGGTGGCGTTCGGCGAAGGAAGGCACCAGGTCGGCGGCGAGGTCGAGGGAGAGGGTGGGTGTGGCGGCCACGATCAGTTTGGCGTGCGCTCTGCCGCCGTGTGCCGGGCCGATGTCCTCGATCGCCGCCACGGCGTCGAGGACTGTGCGAGCCAGGCGTACGACACGCGCGCCCTCGGGTGTGAGGGTCGCCCCCCGGCCCCCGCGGTCCAGGAGCTCCACGCCCACTTCGCGTTCCAGGGCCTGGATGGAGCGGGAGAGGGCGGGCTGGGCGACGTAGACGGAGCTCGCCGCGGCTGTGATGGAGCGGCAGTCCGCGACGGCGACGAGGTAGCGCAGCTGTTGCAGTGTGGGGGTCATGGGCGGACGTTAGCCGCCGGGCAGTGCGGGGTGTAAGGGGCACGGTGCTATCAAGTGCCCAGCTCTGCAAGGAAGTTGATATCAAGTCAGGTTGCCATCCATACCGCTGCGGCATGGATGGCGGATGTGCGTTGACAGTGCGGCCCCCTCGCCGCAGGATGCAACGCGGCATGACACGTTACCCGCCGGTTACTTCTCGCCGGGTGTCCGTACACGTCCTCTGCCTGCCGCGATCCGACCGTCGCACGGCCTGAACACCGCTCCCTCGCTCCCTCGCCCGGCCCCGCTGGGAACCCCGGAACCCAAGGAGAGCCCGTGATCTCTCAGCCCGCCCGGCAAGCAGGCCGGGACCTCGTCGTCGTGGTCAGCCCGTTCGAGGAGCCCAACGCCCCGATGGTCGCGGCCGCCGGACGGGCCGGCGCGCTGGGCCTGCTCGACCTCGGCAGGGATCGTGACCGGGCACGCACCGCGATGGCCGAGCTGAGGGGCCGCTACGGCGTCCGCCTACCGGCCGGATGCCCGCTCACCCCGGACGAACTGCCCGCCGCCGTGGACACCGTGCTGCTCACCGAGCCCTGGTGGCGCACCGGCACGGAGGTCTGGGCGGCCGGTGGCAGGCGCCAGGTATGGGCCGAGGTCATCAGCCCCGCCGAGGCCGCGGCCGCCGTCGCCGCCGGCGCGGCCGGCCTCGTCGCCAAGGGACACGAGGCCGGCGGCCGGGTCGGCGAACTGACCACTTCCGTACTGCTGCAACGGCTCCTGGCCGACCCCGAGTTGACGGTGCCGGTCCTGGCGGCAGGAGGCATCGGCCTGCACACGGCGGCCGCGGCCGTCGCGGGCGGAGCCGCCGGCGTCGTACTCGACACGCAGCTCGCGCTGACCACCGAAGGCGCGGCCCAACTTCCCGCCGCGGTCGAGGCCGCGATCCGGGCCATGGACGGCAGCGAAACCGCCGTCGTCGCGGGCCACCGTGTGTACACCCGTCCCGACCTGGCACCGCCGCAGGGGAACATCGCCGAACTCCTCGGCGCCCGCGGCCTGCACACGCAGCCACTGCCCATCGGACAGGACGGGCCGATCGCCGCCCGGCTTGCCTCGCGCCACCGCACCACCGGCTCCGTCGTACAGGCCGTCAGGGCGGCCATCACCGACCACCTCGAAGCGGCCGTACGAGCCCGCCCCCTCCAGCCGCGCCCCGGCGAACGCCACCTGCCCGTGGTCCAAGGGCCCATGACCCGCGTCAGCGACCGGCCCGCCTTCGCCTCCGCCGTGGCCGAAGCAGGCGGGCTGCCCTTTCTGGCCCTGGCCGTGATGGACGGCCATGACGTGCGCGAGCTGCTCGGCGAGACCGCCGAGCGCCTGGCCGGCCGGGACTGGGGCGTCGGACTGCTCGGCTTCGCCCCCGACGAACTGCGCCGCGAACAGCTGGCCGCCGTCGCTGAGACACGGCCCCCGTACGCGATCATCGCCGGCGGCCGGCCCGCGCAGGCCGCCCCACTCGAAGCCGCCGGGACCCGGACATATCTGCACGTACCCTCCCCGGGTCTGCTGGAGCAGTTTCTCGCCGAGGGAGCGCGCAGGTTCGTCTTCGAAGGGCTCGAATGCGGCGGCCACATCGGCCCGCGCGCCGCCTTCCCGCTCTGGGAGGAGCAGATCGAGCGGCTGCTCGCGTGCCCGTACGCCGCCGAACTCGACGTGCTCTTCGCCGGTGGCATCCACGACGAGCGATCCGCGGCGATGGCGATGGCCGCCGCCGGTCCGCTCGCCGAGCGCGGGGCCCGGACCGGCGTCCTCATGGGCACCGCCTATCTGTTCACCGAGGAGGCCGTCGCCGCCGGAGCCGTGCTGCCCGGCTTCCAGCGGACGGCGATCGAGTGCGAGGCAACCGCGCTGCTGCGCACCGCCCCAGGCCACGCCACACGCTGCGCGGCAACGCCGTACGCCGATGCCTTCACCGCCACCGCCCAGCGGCTTCGGCAGGACGGCGCGAGCCCTCATGAAGTCTGGGAGGAGCTGGAGAAACTCAACCTCGGGCGGCTGCGGATCGCCAGCAAGGGCCTGCGCCACACCGTCGCGGGCCCCGTCCCGGTGGACGAGAGGGAGCAGCGCCGCGAGGGCCTCTACATGCTCGGCCAGATCGCCACCGCCCGCACCGCCACCACCACGGTCGCGGCCTTGCACGCCCAGGTGACCGAGGGAGCGACGGCCCTGCTCGCCCAGCGGGCGGAGCAGCTCCGCGGTCTGCCGGCCATGGACGACCGGCACGATGAGGCCCCGCTCGACATCGCCGTCGTCGGCATGGCCTGCCGCTACCCCGGCGCGGACGACCTCGCGGGGTACTGGTCGAACGTCGTCGCCGGGACCGACTCCGTCACCGAAGTGCCCGCCGGCCGCTGGGACACCGCCGCCTACCACGATCCCGACCCGGCGCGGGCCGGAGAGCGGACCCCGTCCCGGTGGGGCGGCTTCCTGCCGCCCGCGCCGTTCGACGCGCTCGCCCACGGCATCGCCCCGGCCTCGCTCGGCAGCATCGAACCGGTGCAGCTGCTCGCACTCGACATCGCCGCCCGCGCCCTCGCCGACGCCGGTTACGCGGGGGAGCGGCACTTCGACCGCTCCCGCACCTCGGTCGTCTTCGGCGCCGAGGCGGGCACCGATCTCGCCGGCGCCTACGGCTTCCGCGCCCTGCACCCCGGCTACCTCGGTGAGCTGCCGCCGGAGCTGGACGCCCAACTGCCCCGGCTGACCGAGGACTCCTTCCCCGGCGTCCTCGCGAACGTCATCGCGGGCCGGGTCGCCAACCGCCTCGACCTCGGCGGCGCCAACTGCACGATCGACGCCGCCTGCGCATCCTCGCTCGCCGCCCTCGACCTGGCCTGCAGGCAACTGCGCGACCGGGACAGCGACATGGTGCTGTGCGGCGGCGCCGATGTGCACAACGGCATCAACGACTACTTGATGTTCGCATCCGTACGCGCCCTGTCGCCCACCGGCCGCTGCCGCCCCTTCGACGCCGCCGCCGACGGCATCGCCCTCGGCGAAGGCGTCGCCTGCCTCGTACTCAAACGACTGGCGGACGCCGAACGCGACGGCGACCGCATCTACGCCGTCGTCAAGGCCGTCGGCGCCTCCAGCGACGGACGCTCCCTCGGCCTCACCGCACCCCGCCCCGAAGGCCAGCGTCGCGCACTGGAACGCGCCTACCGGCGAGCCGGAGTCACGCCCGCCGAGATCGGCCTCGTGGAGGCACACGGCACGGGCACCGTCGTCGGCGACAGCACCGAACTGGCCGTTCTCACCGAGGTGTTCGCAGAGGGTGACACGGGCTCCTGCTCGCTCGGCTCGGTCAAGTCGCAGCT
Organism: Streptomyces sp. V1I1; assembly: GCF_030817355.1. NCBI lineage: Bacteria > Bacillati > Actinomycetota > Actinomycetes > Kitasatosporales > Streptomycetaceae > Streptomyces > Streptomyces sp. V1I1. The sequence continues at coordinate 7,793,575 of NZ_JAUSZH010000001.1, forward strand.
CGGCCATACGAAATGCGCGGCGGGCCTGGCCGGGCTCGTCAAGGCGGCTCGGGCCGTGCACTCCGGCGTACGGCCGCCGACCCTGCACCTGACCAGCCCCAACCCCGCCTGGCAGCCGGATACCAGCCCCTTCTGCTTCGACACCGAGGCCAGGCCGTGGGCCGCGCCCGCCGGGCAACGGCTCGCCGCGGTCAGCGCCTTCGGCTTCGGCGGCACCAACTACCACGCGGTCCTCGCCGGTTACGGGGATGCGGGCGAGCCCGCACACGGGCTGGATGCCTGGCCCGCCGAGCTGTTCTGCTTCCGGGGCGCCGACCGCGTGGCCGCACTCCGTGCGATCGACCGCCTCGCCGCCAGGCTGGAGCAGAACGACGTGGCGGGACGCCCATGGCCGCTGCGCGACCTCGCCGCCGAGACCTCGGCCGGTGAGACCTCGGCCAGTGAGACCTCGGCCGGTGAGGGCGAGATCCAGGTCGCGGTCGTCGCCACCGGCCTCGACGACCTGGCCGCCAAGCTGGACCGGGCCCGGAAGTTGGGCGCGGGCCCCGGCGACGGCGTGTATGTACGCGACGAGAGAGATCCTGGGCGGGTCGCCTTCCTCTTCCCGGGGCAGGGCAGCCAGCGCCCGGGCATGCTCGGCGACCTCTTCATCGCCTTCCCCCGGCTGCGGACACTGCTGCACGACGCGGACCGGCACCAGGCAGCGACGATGTTCCCGCCCGCAGCCTTCACGCCCGCGGAGCGAGCCGCCCAGCGCGCAGCCGTGACCGACACCCGGGTCGCCCAGCCCGCCCTCGGCCTCACCGGCGCCGCCGCGCACCTCCTGCTCACGACGCTCGGCATACGTCCCGACTGCACGGCCGGCCACTCCTACGGCGAACTGGTCGCCCTCTGGGCCGCCGGTGTCTATGACACCGCGACCCTCCTCCGGCTCAGCGACCGCAGGGCCGACGCGATCCTCGCCGCCGCCGGTGACGACCCCGGAGCGATGGCCGCGGTGCCCTCGGCGCCCGAGGACCTGCCGGAACTGCCGCCCGGATGCGTCGTCGCCAACCACAACGCACCGACGCAGTGCGTCATCTCGGGACCGACCCCCGCGGTCGACGCCGCCATCGGCGCACTGCGCGACGCGGGCATCGACGCCGAACGCATCCCGGTCGCCTGCGCCTTCCACAGCGGCGTCGTCGCGGGCGCCGCCGACGCGCTGGCCACGGAACTGGCCGGTTCGGCCGTGGCCGAGCCCGCGGTCCCGGTCTGGTCGACCACCACCGCTCGCCCCTACCCGGCCGACGCGGTGGCCGTACGGGAGTTGCTGGCCCGCCAGCTTGCCGAACCCGTGCGCTTCGCCGAGCAGATCGAGGCCATGTACGCCTCCGGGGTACGGACCTTCCTGGAGGCCGGGCCTGGCCGGGTGCTCACCGGGCTCGTCGGCCGCATCCTGGGCGACCGGCCGCACACCGCTGTCCCGCTCGACGTCCCGGGCGAACACGGGCTGAGCCGCCTGGTGACCATGCTGGCCGAACTCGCCGCGGCGGGCGTCCCGTTCGACCCGGAGCCTCTGTTCAGGGGCCGTACCGCGGCGCTGCCCGCCGAGACACCCCGACGCGCCGGCTGGCTGGTGGACGGCCATCTCGTGCGGACGGCGGACGGCGAACCCGTGGCGGGCGGACTGCGCCCGGCCCGGCGAGTGGCGGCGGCCCCTGCCCCGGCGGCCGCGGACCGGCGGGAGGACGCCGTACTGGAGTACCTGCGCGGAGCCCGGGAGCTGGTCGCCGCGCAACGGGATGTCCTGCTGGGCTACTTGGGGGCCGACCGCGTGCCGCAAGCGTCGGCCGCACCCGTGTGGGAGCCAGAACCCCTGGCGCCCCAACCGGCCGCCGACGACGCCCAAGCCGGTCCCCTGACGCACGATCAGCTCATGGACGCCGTACTGGAGATCGTCCATGTCCGCACCGGTTACCCGAGGGAGATGCTCGATCCCGCGCTCGACCTGGAAGCCGACCTCTCGGTGGACTCCATCAAGCGGGTGGAGATCATCGGTGCGCTGGCCGACCGCATCGGGCTGCCGCGCGGTCAGGACGGTCCGGCGGAATCGGCCGTCGAGGAACTCTCCCGGCTGAAGACCATCAGCGGCATCGTCGACTGGATTGTCGCGCGAGGAGCTGTCACCGAGCCGGAAGCGCCCCCGGCCGCAGAGGCGCCCAAGCACGAGGACGCGCCTCGCCCGACGCTGCCCGCGCGACTTCTGGTCGAGGTCGCTCCTGTGGGGCCGCCCACCACCCGGGCCCCGGCCGATGTGCTACCCGGCCTGCGGTTCGCCGTCGTCGACGACGGCCTAGGGGTCGCCCTCGCCCTCGCCGCCGCGCTGGAGTCGCACGGCGCCGAGGTGCGCACCCTCCACCCGGACCGCCTGGCGGACGCCGCCGGGGCCGACGGCGTCGTGGACCTCAGCGCCCTGCGCCCCGCCCCGGACCCCGTGCTTCCGGGGGCCTTCGGCGCATTGCGCGCGACCTTGACGGCGGGCACACGCCGACTGCTGCTCGTCACCGGACGCGGCGGAGCGTTCGGCCGGACCGCGCCGTCACACGAATCGCCGTTCCCCGCCGACCCGATCCCCGGCGCGGGACTGTACGGCTTCGCCCGTACCGCGGCGATCGAACACCCCGGCACCGTCGTACGCGCCGTGGACATCGACCCCAAGGACCGCCCCGAGCGGATCGCCGCCCATCTGATCGCCGAACTGTGCGCCCCCGAGGAGCCAGTGGTCATCGGCTACACCAACGGCACCCGCAACACTCTGCGCACCGCCGCCGTGCCCCTTCCCGTCACCGAAGCGGCGCCACCGCTTGCGATCGGCCGCGACGCGGTGGTGCTGCTCACCGGCGGGGCTCGCGGCATCACGGCTCGTACGGCCATCGCCATCGCCGAAGCCACCGGCTGCCACATCGAACTCATCGGCCGCACCCCACCCCCCGACGACGCCGAGGACCCGGCCGTCGCCCACGCCCATGACCGGGTCGCCCTGCGTGCGGCCCTCGTGCGGCAAGGCCTGCGCACCCCCGCAGAGATCGAGACGGCCGCGACCCGCATCCTCGCCGCGCGCGAGATCCGCACCACCCTAGCCGTCCTCACCTCCACCGCCGCCTCAGTGCGCTATCACGCGGCGGACGTCACCGACGCCGATGCCGTACGCGCTCTCATCCGTGACGTACGCACGCGCCACGGTCGGCTCGACGGCATCGTGCACGGCGCCGGAACCATCGAGGACAGGCTGTTGCGTGACAAGGATCCGGCGTCCTTCGCGCGGGTGTTCACCACCAAGGTCGACGGCGCCCGCCACCTCGCCGACGCCGCCGCGGACCACGGTGACGGCCCCGCCCCCACCTTCCTCGTCCTCTTCGGCAGCGTCGCAGGCGTCCTCGGCAACCGCGGCCAGGCCGACTACGCGGCAGCCAACGACGCCCTGGACACCCTCGCGGCCACCCCCGCCTGGTCGCGCCGCTTCCCCGGCCGGGTCCTCGCCGTCGACTGGGGCCCGTGGGCGGCCGAGGCAGGCGGCATGGTCACCCCGGAGCTGGAGCGGATGTACGCGAGCCGCGGCATCCCGCTCCTCGATCCGGCCGCGGGCACGGCCGCGTTCCTCGCGGAGCTGGCGCACGGCACCACCGGCCAGGTCGTACTCCTCGCGGAAGAGGCTTCGGGGGCGAGCTCCCATGCCTGACCGCGGCCCCCGCCCGGCCGACGCCGCCATCATCGGCATGGGCGCCGTCTTCCCCGGAGCAGCCGGCCTGGCCGCGTACCGTCGCAACCTCTTCGCGGGCACGGACGCCATCAGCGAAGTACCACCCGGCCGCTGGGACCCCCAGGTCTACTACGACGCGAACCGCACCGAAGGACCTGCCCGTAGCGACCACTTCTACTGCCGGCGCGGCGGTTTCATCGACGACCTCGCCGCTTTCGATCCGACCCGCTTCGGCATCATGCCCGCGGCCGTGGCCGGTGCGGAGCCCGACCAACTGCTCGCCCTGCGGGTCATCGCCGAGGCCGTGGCCGATGCCGGAGGCGAGGAGCGGCTGCCCGCAGACCGCTCCCGGATCGGCGTCATCCTCGGCCGTGGCGGATTCATGGGCGTTGCCACCGCCCGCCTCGACCAGCGCGTACGCACCGCCCACCAGCTGTCCGCGACCCTGCGCGAACTCGCCCCCGAACTGGGCGAGGAGCGGATCAAGGAGGTCCGCGAAGCCTTCCAGGCGGGACTCGGTCCGGAACGGCCGGAGGCATCGATCGGCCTCGTACCCAGCTTCACCGCCGCCAGGGCCGCCAACCGCCTCGACTTCCGCGGCCCCGCCTACACCCTCGACGCCGCCTGTGCCTCCTCGCTGCTCGCCGTCGAGCAGGCGGCCGGCCTGCTGGCGTCCGGCAGCTGCGACCTGATGGTCGCCGGAGCTGTCCACCACTGCCATATCGCCACACTCTGGAGCGTCTTCACCCAGCTGCGGGCGCTCAGCCCGAGCCAGCAGATCCGCCCCTTCGACCGCCGCGCCGACGGAACCCTGCTCTCCGAAGGCACGGGTGTCGTCCTCCTCAAGCGCCTCGCCGACGCCGAACGCGACGGCGACCGCGTCTACGCCGTCGTACGAGGCGTCGGCGTGGCCGGCGACGGCCGGGCCGCGAGCCTGATGAGCCCCCTGGTGGACGGCCAGGTACGCGCCCTGCAGCAGGCCTGGGCGCAGGCCTGCCTGGACCCGGCAGCGCCTGGCGCGCTCGGTCTGCTGGAGGCGCACGGCACCGGAACGCCGGTCGGTGACGAGGCCGAACTCACCACCTTGGCCCGCGTCTTCGGTCCGCGCACGGCGGGCGCCGAGCCGGTCGCGATGGGCTCCGTGAAGTCGATGCTCGGTCACACCATGCAGGCTTCCGGGATGGCCGGGCTGATCAAGGCCGTACTCGCGGTGCACGACGGGACGCTGCCGCCGACGCTCCATCTCGAAGAGCCCCACGAGGGCTTCGCCAGGACGCGTATGCGCCCGGTGACGGTGGCGGAACCCTGGGACCGCGGGAGCGCGCCGCGACGGGCGGGCGTGAACGCCTTCGGCTTCGGCGGGATCAACGCGCATGTGGTGCTGGAGGAGGCACCGCGGGCCTTCGCCTCGGGCCACCGGCCGGGGCCGGGCCGACCGGCAGCGGCAGCGCGCGCCTCAGCGCCGACCGACGATCCCGCGGTGACGCTGCTGGCCGCCAGGACTCCCGGCGAACTCGGCCGTCTGGTAGAGGAGTTGCGTATTGCGGAGCGCGCCGCGCAGTCGCCCACCTCCGACGGTCCCTGCCGCCTCGCCGTGCTCGGCCTTACCCCGAAGCGCCGGGCTCTGGCCGCGGCGGTCGTTGCCCGGGGACGGCCGTGGCGGGGGCGCGGCGGCGTGTGGTTCACACCGCGCACGCTGCTCGCGCACGATGCCCGACCGGCCTTCCTCTTCCCCGGCCTCGAGCCCGACTTCGCGCCGCAGGTCGACGATGTCGCCGACCGCTTCGGGCTACCGCGGCCCGCCCTGACCGGCGGCGCCACGCTGGTGGAACGGGCGGTGGACGCCATCGCTGTCGGCCGCCTCTTCGCCCGCGTACTTCCCGAACTGGGCATCCGGCCAGGCTTGTTGGCGGGGCACAGCCTGGGCGAGTGGACTGCGATGGTCGTCGCCGGGATGTACCCGCAGCACGCCGTCGACACCTTTCTCGACTCGCTGCGGCCGGGCGATCTCGACGTTCCCGATCTGGTCTACGCGGCACTCGGCTGCGGGGCGGAGCAGGCCACCGACGCGCTGCACGGACTTGACCGCGTCGCGGTGAGCCACGACAACTGCCCCCACCAGTCGGTCCTGTGCGGCGAACCCGGCCCCGTGGCCGCAGCGCTGACCCGGCTCGCCGACCAGGGCGTACTCACCCAGGAGCTGCCCTTCCGGTCGGGCTTCCACACACCCATGTGGGCGCCCTACCTCGACCAAGTGCGCGCCGCCTTCGCCCGGCTGCCGCTCCGGCCGCCGACCGTCCCTGTCTGGTCGGCGACCACGGTCGCCGCGTATCCGGGTACGGAGCAGGACGTACGGGACGTGGTGCTGCGCCATCTGCTGGAGCCGGTGCGCTTCCGGGAGTTGACGACACGGTTGTACGCCGAGGGCGTGAGGGCCTTCGTACAGATGGGCCCGGGCAGCCTCCCGGGTTTCGTGTCGGACACTCTGCACGGCCGGGACCACCTCACGGTCTCCGCGGGCGCGGCCCGGGGCGGCAGCGGGCTGGACCAACTGCGCCGGCTGGCGGCGGCGTTGTGGACGGAGGGGCTGAACCCCCGCTGGGACCGGTTGACGGAGCGCGCGTCTTCGGTGCTGGGGCAGGGCGTTGCGCGGCTCGGTCCGGGGTCGAACGCCACACCGCCCGTCGAATCGGCGGCGCCTGTCGCAACGGCCGCGCCCGCTGCCCCCGAACCGAGCCTGGTGCGGCTCGATCTCGGATCTCCGCTGGTGAGCCTGGGTGGCGCCGCTTCCCCGCTCCGCCTGGCTCGTCCGTCCGGGAAGGCCCGGACAGTCGCCACTGACCAACCCCCCGTACTGCTCTCGGCCCTCGACGCAGTACTCGACGAGACGGAAGACGCGGCGCGCGCCGTCGCGGAAGCCTGGCGCGCGGCACCCGCCCCGCAGTCGCCGAGGCGACCCGTCCCCAACGCCCCGGACGAAACGCCACCCGCCGACCGCGCCCGGCGGCGGCTCTCCCTCGAGACCATGCCGTACGTCCGCGACCACTGCGTCTATCTCCAGCCCGACAGCTGGCCCGAGGACTCGGACCGCTTCCCCGTCGTCCCCATGACCACGCTGCTGGAGCTCGCAGCGGACGCCGCGCGCCGCGCGGTGCCCGGAGGAGTGGTGACCGGTTTCGGCGACGTACGGGCATTGCGCTGGCTGCCCGTCGCCCCGCCCGTCGACGCGGAGTTCAACGTGACCCCCGCCCCCACCGGCGGCCAGGTACGCGTGGAGATCGGCGGGTGCGCGAGCGTCACTGTCATCCTTGCCGACCGCCACCCCGTACGTCCCGCGCCCGATCTCTCGGCGCTGACCCGGGAAGGACCGCCTCCCGTCAGCGCCGAGGCCCTCTACCGCGACCGGTGGATGTTCCACGGTCCTCAGTTCGCCGGCGTCCACGAGGTGACCGCCGTCGCCGACGACGGCATTCGCGGGGTGCTGCGCGCCCTGCCCGCGCCGGGTGCGCTGCTGGACGCCGCCGGGCAACTCCTGGGCCACTGGATGCAGTTGCGCCTGCCCGCCGACCGGCTGGTCTTCCCCGCGTCCCTGGACCGGGTCATCCTGTACGGGCCCGCCCCACGTGACGGCGCGCTGCTGCACGCCACCGCCCGCATTCGCGCCGTACGGCCGGGCTCCGTACACGGCGACGTGGAACTCGTCGCCGACGACGGCACCGTGTGGGCCCGCCTGGAAGGCTGGACGTACCGGCGTTTCGCGGCCGACGAGCGGGTGTGGCCGATGAAGTTCACCCCCGAGGTCTGCGGCATCGGCGAGCCGCAGCCCGGCGGCTGGTGCCTGGCCCGGCGCCGCTGGACCGACCCCGCCTCGCAGGAGCTGGTGATGCGGCGCTATCTGGGGGCCGCCGAGCGGGCGGCGTACGAGCAGCGCCCGCCGCGGGCCCGCACGGCTTGGCTGCTCGGGCGGATCGCCGCGAAGGACGCCGTACGCCAACTGCTGTGGGACGGGGGCGCGGGGCCGCTCTTCCCCGCCGAGGTCCCGGTCGGCAACGACGACGAGGGCCGCCCCAATGCGCAGGGCCCGCTCGCCGCCGGACTGCGGCTCTCACTCGCCCACAAGGACCCGCTGGCCGTGGCGTACGCCCACCCCAGCCACGCGGTCGGCATCGACGTCGAGGCCGTCACCGAGGACCCCGCGGCGCTGAGCCGTATCGCGCTCACCGCAGACGAGCGGCGGCTGGCCGGCCAACTCGCCGCGCGTGAGGGGTTCGACCGGGCCCAGGCACTGACCGCAATCTGGTCCGCCAAGGAAGCCGCCGCCAAGGCCGAGGGCACCGGTCTGGGCGGCCACCTGAAGCAGTGGACCGTCACCGAGGGCCCCACCGGGCTCCGCGTGTTCTCTCCGCAGGGCCGCACCCACACCGTACGGATCAGCACCGTCCACGATCTGCCCGGCCCTGACGCTCGGCCCACCGCCCATGTCGTCGCCTGGACCCAACCCCCCACCCCGAACCCCATGGAGGCCAGCCATGGCATCTGACCCCACCGCCGAACAGATACTCGCCGAGATCACCGCCATGCTCGTCGAGACAGTCGGCGACGAGTTCCTGCTCGCCGACGAGGTGACCCTGGCGACGACCTTCAACGAGGACCTGGCGCTGGAGAGCATCGAGTTCGTCGCACTCGCGGAACTGCTCCAGCAGCGGTACGGGTCAGCCGTGGACCTGATCGCCTTCCTGGCCGAGAAGGACATGGAGGAGATCCTGGCGATGACGGTCGGCGATCTCGTGTCCCATATCGCCGGCCCGCCCGCTCCGGCCGGCGTTGTCGCCACCGCCCCGGCCGGCTGAGCCCGGCCATGGCCGAGATTCTCGCCAACTCCCTCCGCTTCCACGTCCACCGGCTGCCCGCCGCCGACTCGGGCAGTGGCGCGGGCGCGACCGCAGTCTTCCTGCACGGTCTGGTCGTCGACAACCTCTCCAGCTTCTACTGCACCCTCGCCGTCCCTGCCGCCCAGGCCGGGCACGATGTCGTCCTGTACGACCAGCGCGGCCACGGCCGCACCGAACGCCCGCCCACCGGCTACGACATCGACACGTCAGTACGTGACCTGACCGCCCTGCTCGCCGCCCTGGGTCTCGAGGAACGCCCCGTCCATCTCGTCGGCAACAGCTACGGCGGCACGCTCGCCCTGCACACCGCGCTTGCGCGCCCCGACCTCGTCGCCGGGCTCATCCTGATCGAGCCCCCGCTGAGCGGCCCCTGGATCGAGAACATGCTCGACACGCTCTCCGTCGCCGCCCTCGGCCTCGAAGGCAGCCAAGTGCCGCAGGAACTCGCCTCGCTCGGCGCGCGTAAGGCCGCCCGGCTGACCGCCACCGCCGACGAACTCCTCAACCGCACCACCCTGATCGACGACATCACGACAGCGCGGCCGTTCACGGCCGAGGACTTCGCCCGGGTGCGCTGTCCGGTGCTGGCCGTCTGCGGGGAGCACTCCGAACTCGCTCCCGGCGCCCGGCAATTGGCCCGTTACGCCCCCCAGTGCACCGTCCGCGTCCTGCCGGGTCTCGGCCACGACGTGCTCCAGGGCGGCACCGGCGAGCTGCGCCGGGCAGTCCTCGACCGACTGGCCGGGGCCGCGCGCCGGCAGCCCGAGGCGGTGACGGTGTGAAGGTGCTGTTCGTCGTCCCGCCGCTCGCCGGGCACGTCAACCCCACGGTCGCCGTCGCCGCCGAACTGGCCGCGCGCGGACACCAGGTCGCCTGGACCGGGCCGGCCGAAGTGCTCTCCGGTCTGCTCCCCGCACGTGCCGCCCTCCTCCCGTCCGGCGACCGCACCGGGCCTGGAGGCTACGGCGCGCTGCACGGCCGCTGGCGCGATCTGCGCGGCGTCGCCGCTCTGCGCTTCCTGTGGGAGGAGGCGCTCATCCCGCTCGCCCACGGGATGATGCCCGGAGTCGAGGCAGCGGTCGACGCATACGGCCCCGACGTGCTGGTCGCCGACCAACAGGCCATCGCCGGAGCCGTGATCGCCCAGCGGCGCGGACTGCCGTGGGTGACATCCGCGACGACAACGGCCGAGTTCACCAGGCCCTTCGCCGGTTTCCCCAAGGTGGGGGAGTGGGTGGCGGACAAGATCGCCGGATTCCTCGCCGCATACGGCGCACCCGCCGGCTGGGACCCGCGCTTCTCGGACCGTCTGGTTCTGGTCTTCTCCACCCCCGAACTCCTCGGCGAGGGCGAGGCCGGTCCCGATCACCACGCCTTCGTCGGACCCGCGCTCGGCTCCCGCCCGGCCGACGCCTCGCCCTTCCCGTGGCGGCGACTGGATCCCGTACGCAGCCGGGTGCTGGTCTCGCTCGGCACGCTCAACCGCGAGGCGGGCGGCCGCTTCTACACCGCGGTCCTGCGGGCCGCGAAGCGTCTGGCCGACCATGTGCAACTCATTGTGGCCGCACCCGCCGACTTGGTCGGAGAGGTATGGGAGGACCATGTCCTGCTTCAGGAGTATGTCCCGCAACTCCCGTTGCTGCCGCATCTCGACGCCGTGGTCTGCCACGGCGGGCACAACACCGTCTGCGAGGCACTGGCCCACGGCCTGCCCCTCGTCGTCGCGCCGGTCCGCGACGACCAGCCGATCGTCGCCCAGCAGGTCGCGGCGGCCGGGGCAGGGATCCGGGTGCGCTTCGGCCGTCCTCGCGCGGACGAGATCCACGCCGCCATGAGCGCTGTCCTCGACGCCCCGCACCACCGCCGGGCCGCTCGCCGCATCCAGACGTCCTTCGCCGCGGCCGGCGGTGCCGCGGCCGCGGCCGACAGGTTGGAGAAGCTGCTATGACACAGTCTCGTACTCGCGTCCCCTGGGTGGCGGTCGCCGCCCTGGCCGGGCTCACCGCAGGCACGGTGCGCGCCCGCCGCCGACTGGCGGCCGTACCCGTGCTGGACACGGACGCCCCTGCGGACAGTGTGCCCGCCGACGGCTGGCAACTGATCACCGCCCGCGGCGTCGAGGTCGACAAAGCCACCCTGGCCGCAGCGGTCGCCTACGCGGAACGGACCGGTCTGCAACTCCTCGACCTGGTCCCGGGCCAACTCGACACAGAACACGCACTGGGCATGCTCCGTGATCTCGACCTCAAGGACTCCCGCTTCGCCCGCACGGGCAAGGTGCGCGGCGCAGGACACGCCCTGCTGGTGGCCGACCACGTCCGGGACCGGTCGGGGGCCGAGGTGGAGACCGACCTCGACACCGTGGAACTGCACACCCTGCTCGGCCGTTTGAAGGAGTACGCCACCGCCGCGACCGGTATCGCGATCGCCCCCGGAGTAACCGCCCCGGCGCCCGACCTCGCCGGGAGGGCCGCGGAGCTGCGCGCCCAGGGACTGCCCCCGCGCCTGGTGGCCGCCGTTCAACTGGCAGGCCTGGCACTGCTCGTCCGTGCGGCCGCCACGGACCGCCGCTGGGGTGCAGCGGCACTCGCCCTCTACTGGCTGCAGCCCGCCCTGGTCCTCGGCCGCCGGGGCAGCAGCCCGCTGCGCCCGGCAGACCTGACGCGCGTCGCCGTCGCCCGGCCGCTGCACTGTGTCGGCACCGCCCTGCGTACCGCCGCGGGCGACGACCCCGGATTGGCAGGCACGCTGTCCGAGCTGGAAGCGCTGCGGCCCGGCTACGCCGCCGACCTCAAGGAGGGCACCGACAGGTTCCTCGAGCCCCGCCGCCCCGACTGCCCCTGGTGCGGCTCCACCGAGCTGACCGTACGCGCCCACATGCCCGACCTGTTCCAGGGCAAGCCGGGCCACTTCACCCTCGAACAGTGCGGGGGCTGCGGGCACACCTTCCAGAACCCCCGCCTCTCCCTCGTCGGCCTCGACTTCTACTACCGCGACTTCTACGACGGCCTCGGCGTCGGCGGCGCCGCCCATGTCTTCGGCACGATGGGCCCCTCGTACCGCGGCCGCGCGGCCATGCTCAAGCCCTTCGGCAAGCCCGCCGCCTGGCTGGACGTGGGCACCGGGCACGGCCACTTCTGCGACAGCGCCCGCGACATCTGGCCAGACACCCGCTTCGACGGCCTGGACATGGCCGCCACGGTGCGCGAGGCGGAGGCCCGCGGCTGGATCGGCACCGCCCACTGCGGTCAGTTCCCCGAGCTCGCCGCCGGGCTCGTCGACCGCTACGACACCGTCAGCATGTACCACTACCTGGAACACACCCGGGACCCGCTCGCCGAGCTCGACGCGGCCGCCGAGGTGCTGCCTGCCGGCGGGCATCTGCTCATCGAGCTGCCCGACCCCGAGTCCCGGCTCGGCCGACTGCTGGGCGCACACTGGCTGCCCTGGTTCCAGCCCCAGCACCAGCACTTCATCCCGGTCGCCAATCTCCGCCAGGCGCTGGCCGAACGCGGGTTCACGGTCCTGGCCGAGGAACACGGCGCCGCCCACCAGTCCTGTGACTTCATCGGCGCCGTCCTCCTCACCGCGAACCGGCTCGCCCCCAATCCGTACGCCCCCTGGGGACCGGGCGGCGCCTCCGTGGCCCGGCGGGCGTTCCGCACAGCCGTACAGACCGCGGCGCTGCCGTGCTACGCAGCCGCCGCGGCCCTGGACACAGCGCGCGCGGCAGTGGCCCGCGCCACCGATGGCGGCAACGCCTACCGCCTACTCGCCCGCAAGTCGCCACCGGCCCCTGGAGCGAGGTGACGGAGTGAGCACCCTGGACATCGCCCGCCGCCATACGGCCGACCCGCTCTTCCGGCTGGTCGCCTACGCTCTCGAATCGGCACACGACCGGCCCCCGGCCACGGTGTGGAGCGCTCCGCACGCCTTCCACATCGGCTCGACGCGCCTCGTCGCCGCCGCCGGCTGGCCGGTGGCCGCGGCCGCCGCACCCCGCGACGACGGTCTCGTACGACTGAGTTCGCTCGCCCACCCGGCACAGAGCTGCGAACTCCCGCTCACCGGCCCGCCACCGCCCCACCCCGACTGGGCGGCCCGCACCTACGCCCTGCTGCGCACCATGGCCGACGTCGGATACTGCCGCGGCGGCATCGACCTGCACATCCACTCCACGCTGACCGCCGCGGCCGGTCTTTCGAGCGCCGAACCGCTGGAGTGTGCCGTGGCGCTCGCGGTCGCCGACGTGCACGCCGGACGCACAAGGCCGCGCCCGCCGCGCGACAGGCTGGCCGGCTTTGCGCGGGCCGCTGCGCCCGACGGCGACGAAGCGCTGCGCGAGGCCGTGCTGTTCGCCCGCCCCGGCCGGGCCCTGCTGCTCGGCGGCCACAGCAGGCGCCGCATCCGCTTCGACCCGGCCGAGCACGGCGCGCGGCTGACGCTGCTGGTGACCCGCAAGGAAGGCTCCGGCAAGGAAGGCTCCGGCAAGGAAGGCCATGGCGCAGGCGACATCCAGCGCGCTGTGGAGAGCGCGCGGCGTGCGGGTGCGACGGCCGCCTGGTGGCCCGGACTGCGGCCGGAGCGCAGCGCCCTGGTGCTGCTGCCGCAGGACCGGGTGACCCATGTCCGTACCACGGTGGCCGAGGAGTTCCGCACGAGCGGACGGCGCGTGCCGCGCTTCGTGAACATCACCGTGGCGGGCGCGGCCCGCCGCGAGGAGTGAGAGCAACGAGGGAGGGATCCACCGCCTGCACCAGCGGGCAGTACGCGCAGAAGCACAACCCCTGGTTCGCCTTCAAGAACGTGCCTCTCACCACCGGAAAGACCTGGGCGCAGTTCCCGAAGGGCGACTTCACCGCGCTGCCGCACCTGTCGTTCGTCGTTCCGAACCAGTGCAACGACATGCACTCGTGCGCGGTCGCCACGGGCGACACCTGGCTCAGGAACAATCTCGATGCCTACGCCCAGTGGGCCAAGGCCAACAACAGCCTGCTGGTGCTGCTGCTCGTGCTGTTCGTACGAGACACCTCCGTGGGAAAGGCCGAGCGCGCGGCAGCGAGCCGAACACGCCATCCCCGCAGGGCACTTCGCACTCTCGCCCGCACCCGCGGTCTGCCGCGGCTGTGTCTGATCGCCGCGCTGCTCGGCGTGGTCACGGTGAGCGACTCGTTCCTCTATCTGCTGCTCCAGCGCCGCATCGACCTGCCCGCCCCCTACTTCCCGCTGCTGCCCGTCGGCGCCGCCGCCGGATTCCTGCTGCTTGCCGTGCCGCTGGGACGGATCGCCGACCGGATCGGCCGCCGGCAGGTCTTCCTCGCGGGTCACGGGGCGCTGCTCAGCGCCTACCTGCTGCTTCTCGCGCCATGGGGCGGCGGGCTGGTGGCTGCCGGGTGCGTACTCGTGCTGCTCGGCGCGTTCTACGCGGCCACCGACGGCGTACTGATGGCCGCCGCGGGTCCGCTGCTGCCGCCGCATCTGAAGGCGAGTGGCCTTGCGCTGGTGCAGTCGGCGCAAGCCTTCGCCCGATTCGGCGGCTCGCTGCTCTTCGGCGCGGGCTGGATGTATTTCGGCCCCCACGGCGCTCTGACCGTGGCCGCCGCCGGTCTGGTCGTCGCCCTTGCCGCAGTCGCCACCCTCCACCGGGGCAGGCGCGCATGACACCTGCCGGCTCAACATTCCGGGCCAGGCTGCTCGTACTCGTGCTCACCACCGCGCTGCTGGCCGGGATTGCCGCAGTCGTCACTCTGCGCGCCGCCGACCGTGCTACCGAACGCGAGCGGGCCAGGCCCGGCGAACCGGTCGCCCGAGCCGGTCCGGTGACGCTGCGTCAGCAGGGCACACTCCTCTTCCGCAACCTCGCCTGGGGACCGCAACGCGATCACGTCTCATCCGTCCCACTGACGACTCCGGCCGGGCCCCGCACCTCCGCGCCCCGCGACTGTCTGCGCTTTTACGCGGCCGCCGGCACAGGCATCTGCCTCCGGTCCACGGGCGGGGTGGTCCCGGGCCACGAAGCCGTGCTGCTGGATGCTCGGCTGCGGCCCGTCCGTACATTCCCGGTGCCCGGAATTCCCACGCGTGCCCGGGTGTCGCCGAGCGGACGGCTGGTGGCGTGGACGGTGTTCGTCAGCGGAGACTCGTACGCGGGCGGCGCCTTCTCCACCCGTACCGCCATCTACGACACCCGCACCGGCATCCTGCGGCCCAACCTCGAGAAGTTCACCGTCCTCAAGGACGGACGCCGCCACCGGGCCGCCGACGACAACCTCTGGGGCGTCACCTTCGCCGCCGACGACAACCGCTTCTACGCGACCCTCGCCACCGGCGGCCGTACCCATCTCGTCGAAGGTGACCTGACCCGGCGCACGCTGCGGACCCTGCACAGCAACGTCGAGTGCCCCTCCCTGTCCCCGGACGGCACCCGCGTCGCCTTCAAGAAGCGCGTCCCCGGCGCCTCGGCCGCCACCCCTTGGCGGCTGCACGTCCTGGACCTGCGCACGGGCCGGGACACGGCGGTTTCCGAGCGCAGAAGCGTCGACGACCAGGCCCTGTGGCTGGACGGCCGCACGCTCCTGTACGCGCTGCCCGGTGACTTCGGATCCGATCTCTGGTCCGTGCCTGCGGTCGGGGGAGGCACACCACGGATGCTCTTGAAGTCTGCCGTGTCCCCGGCCGTGATCACCTGAGCCCGCGGCGGTGAGCTGCTGGAGGTGCTCCAGCACACGGTGAGCTGCTGGAGGGCCGCCGGGAGAGCGCCGTACGGGCTTCAGAGGCTGATGTGGTACGCCTTGCGCAGCGTCTCGTGCACCGTCCAGGTCGTACGGTCGCCCTCTCGCAGCACGCACGCAGTCCCGGGCCCGACGTCGAGGGTGTCACCGCCCTCGACGTCGATCGTGGCGCGCCCGCTGACCACGACGAACAGCTCGTTTGCCTCGGTGTCGGTGACCACTCCCGGAGTGATCTGCCAGATCCCGCGCAGCTGCTTGCCGTCGGCGGACTCCCACAGCACTTTCCCGGTCACGACGGGTTCGCCGGAGATGACCTGGGCCGGGTCGAGGGGCTCCGGCTCCAGTTCGGCGTCGGGAATGTGCACGGCGAAGGACGCGGGAGCCGGATCCGGAGCGGCGGCGTGATCAAGGTTCGTCATGGCGGGTCACCTTAGCCGGGAGCCTGCCCACATCGACCTCCGGCCCGGGCGCCGTTTCAGTCATGTGTGCCTTGCCCTTTCGTCGGCTGCTGGACACCGGTGCGTTGCACACGGCGGGCAGTGTCCTTACGTGCCCGGCGCCTCGCCGTCGCGCGGCCTGTGAATGTGGAAGGACGGCTGGCTGTGGCTTTGTCCGGGACGCCGGTCTTGTGGAGGGTGCCGCTGCGTCAGATCGCGTGCCTGATCCCTCTGGTGCTGATCACCCTCTGGGTGGTGACGCACTGGTCGGTGATCGCCGAGGGGGCGGGGAAGTTGCGCGGTGCGGATCCCGTCTGGCTCCTGATCGCGGTGGCGGTGACGGGATTGTGCTGGGTGGCGGCTTCCTGCGTACGGCAGGGAGCGATCCTCGAGCGGCTGCCCGCCGGGCGGCTGCTTGCCTCGCAGTTCGCCGCGGGCGCCGCCAACCATGTGCTGCCCGCCGGCCTCGGCGCGCATGCGGTGACGCTGCGTTTCCTACGTAACTGCGGCATTCCACTGTCCCGGGGCACGGCCTCACTCGCCCTGTACTCCCTGGTCGAGCCGATCGCCCGCGTCGTGCTGCTGTTCGCCCTGCTGGCTGCCGTCCCCGGCGCCCTCCCACTGGACGAGATAACCCCGGATGGACGCACGCTGCTGGTCCTGCTCCTGGTGGTGGCCGCGGTCCTCGCCGTGCTGGCACTGGCTCTGTTCGCCATACGCCCGCTGCGCCGCACCGTCCGCGGCTTCCTGCGCACAGCACTGACCGACGCCCGCGCCCTGCACACCCGGCCCTCCCGGGTGCTGGCACTGTGGGGCGGCGCGCTGGCGTTTCCCGCGCTGCAGGGCTGTGTTCTGGCGTCGGTGGCGGTGGCTCTCGAGGTGCCGCTGCCCTGGCTCCACGTCGCCATCGCGTACCTGGCGGCGAGCATCGCGGCAGGGATGGTGCCCACCCCGGGAGGTATCGGCTCCGTCGACGCGGCCCTGGTCCTGACGCTCGTGGCGTCAGGCGTGCCGCTCACTGTGGCCACGGCCACGGTACTCGGCTTCCGGATCATCACGGTGTGGCTGCCGCTGCTTCCCGGGGCCCTGGTGCTGGGGGCGCTGGTTCGCTGGAAGGTGCTCTGAATCGGGCGCGCTCCCCGAGCGGATGCACGCGGCTGCCCCGATGCTGAAGGAATGCGCCATCGAGTGAGCGGTGAGATATCTGTGGGCAGCCGCCAGCCGGGAACGGTCGGGGTGCACATGGACGGGAGCACAGCGGCCTCAGTCGTGTACGAGACGCTTGCCGCGATCTTCACCCCTGCGCTGCCTGGGACCGGCGCCATTGTGTCCCCTCCGGACGGGCGCCCGGTGGTGTCGACCAGGTCCTTCGACGTGCGGACCAGCCGCCCTGTGAGCACTCTCGTCCCGCTGCCCGAAGTTGTCCGCGCGCGTGTCTACGGCCGCCCGGACGACATCCAGCGCCTCATCCGCGGTCTTCAGATGTACTTCGACGTGACCGACGAGGGTCACCGCGACGTCGGCTCCGGCGAGGAGGAGCACGAGCTGCGGATTGGCCCGAACGGCTGACGGCGGCGTGCCCCAAGTGCAGCGGGATGAAGCCGGCGGACCGCCCGAAGGGGGTCCGCCGGCTCCGTTCAGTGCGTCAGTGCGTCAGTGCGTCGGGGCGTCAGAAGATGCTCACCCCGTAGGCGCTCAGCGCCTCAGTGACGGGCTGGAAGAACGTGGTGCCGCCGGAGGAGCAGTTGCCGCTGCCGCCCGAGGTCAGACCTAGCGCGGTGCTGCCGGAGAACAGGGAGCCGCCGCTGTCGCCGGGCTCGGCGCAGACGTTGGTCTGGATCAGGCCGTAGACGACGTCCCCGCCGCCGTAGTTGACGGTCGCGTTGAGTCCGGTGACGGTGCCGCCGTGGAGGCCGGTGGTGCTGCCACTGCGCTGTACGGACTGACCGACCGAGGCGTTGCCGGCAGCCGTGATGTCACGATAGGAGCCGTTGTAGAGGTAGACCCGGCCGTCCGCGGCCGAGGCGTTGGAGTGCCGGATGATGCCGTAGTCGTTGCCGGGGAAGCTGGAGCCGGCGGTGGACCCCAGCACCGTCGTCTGGGCCGAATTGGTGTACCAGGTGCTGCCGATGTTGGTGCAGTGGCCCGCGGTGAGGGCGTAGTACGTGCTACCGCTGCGGACGTTGAAGCCGAGCGAGCAGCGTCCGCCGCCCGTGTAGATGGCCTGGCCGCCCGCGATGAGCTTGTCGAACGTACCGGGCGTGCGCTTGATCTCAAGGGCGCCGGCCCGCGCGCCCGCGGCCTTCTTGATCTTGGCTATCTCGGCGGCCGAGACAGTGTCGTCCGCGGTGACGACGACCTTGCCCGAAGCGGTGTCCGTGTACCAGGCGGTGCCGGCCACGTCCGTGTCGAGTACGGCGTCGCTCGCCTGCGCGAGCTGGGCGGTGGTGGCCCGTACGCCGTCGTCCGATTCGGCCACGGCGGCCGGGGCGGCAAGCGCGGAGACGGTCAGCAGAGTTGATGCGACGGCGATCAGCCGCGCACGTCTCGCGACGCCGCCGAGGGGGGAGAAGCGCTTGAATTTCACTACATCCTCCGGTGGGGGAATCCGGGGTCCGCTGGGTGGGCGGACCCGTCGGCGCGCGGAAGCCGGGACATGACCATTGGTCTCGGTCATGATCCTGACAACCTGCGCCCGGTAGGAATCCTGTGCTCCGGTTGCATCGGCGGCAAGAGCGCCTTTCGGCCGCTCTACGCGCGTCCATCGGTGGCAACTGCCGGATGGCGGCGCGAGGTTCGCCCTGCCGGTCAGGGTGTGCGGAGGCTGCGGTGGCGTGGGTGCCGGTGCGGGTGAGTGCTTTGGGAACGCGGCAAACCCTCAGTCGTTTGCTGACGCGCTGTCAACTGACTCATGAGTCAGGCGATGGGGAGAGGTATGCACCGTGGCTCTCATTCCGGTACCCGGAATGGCCCTCACCCTTTCCGCTGCTCAGAGTCGACGAGCCCGACGGGAGGGATCCCTGAACGGGCGCGGCACTTGCCTTGGTTCGCTTCGGCGGGCGCCGTGGCGGACTCCGTACCGCCGTGGTGGCTCCTGCACACGCGCGCCTCCGGGACTTGACCGTCGGGCGGATGGCCAGCGTCCGCTGCGGTCCCGCCTCGCGACGTGAAGGCACACAAGGCGACGGCCACCCCACCAGCACCACCTGACTGCGGCGGGCCGCGACGCGCAGCGCTATGCGTCAATCGCCACCGTTCGTACACGGAGGCTCAGTGTCCGGTTCTGCGCGTCAGGGGGTCGATGCCGGGCCGACGGGTCGCGACTGGAGGCGGGCGGCGCGGTCGCGGATCTGGGGGAGGAGCGTGTAGAGCGCGGCGCCGGGACACCGCGTCCAGTACCCGTCGCGGTGCCCGGAGATCGTATGGAACACGACCCGGCTTCCCTCCGGATACTTGCTGGCGTCGTTGGTGGAGACCAGGACCGTGCTGCCGCGTGGATCGACCCCGTACAAGCCGAGCTTCCACGCGGAGAGTTGGGCTATCGCCTCCAGCATGGGCGCCGGCACGGTCGAGCCTGCGCCGAAACTCCCAATCGCCGCGATGCCGACGGTGCCGACGTTGAAGCCCATGGTGTGCGCGCCGACGACAGGGTTGGCGATGCCCCCGGCACGCCCTTCGTAGATGGTGCCGGTCCGGTCGACGAAGAAGTTGTAGCCCACATCGTCCCAGTCACGGTTCTCGGTGTGGTCGCCGGAGAGGTACCGGATGAGATCGGGGACCTCTCGTCGGGTGTAGTCGTTACCGCTATTGGTGTGATGGATGAAGACCGCCTTGACCGCGCTCGCGGTGAGATCAGGCTTCCTGCGACCCACCGGGGCGGCCTGCCAGACCGTGCGCGGTACGACGGCCGGTCGAGCCGCGGCCCACGGGGCGGCGGGCTCGGCCCGCAGGTGGGTGGGACGGGCCTGGCGGGCCGTCGTAGCCCGCCTGCCCGCGTCACCCGCGGCCAGTGCGGCACCGATCAGGCCTGCCGTGGCCGCCCTGCCCATGCCGCGCAGCAGCATGCGCCGGTCGATGGTCATGACCATGAGCGTAAGGCGGCACCCCTGGGTGCGCCTCCGCTGCTCGCGGACGGTCGCGCGTTCTACCAGCGGGACTTTCCGGGTGCGCCGCTCCTGAGCGGTGGCACCGATCGCTCGATATGGCCGAGTTCCGCGGTGAGGCTGCTCAGCCACTGTTCGAGGTCGATCAGCATGGGCAGCGGCGGGCTGCCCGGTACCTCGGCGGGCGTGTGGGGCGCCGGTGGGGGAGAAGGGTCCGACGGCGGTCCGTTGCCCGCGCAGAGGGCGGCGAGACGAGCCGTGGTCAGAGCGAGCCGGTCCGCGTTCGTACGGGCCCAGGCGGCGGCGTCAGGGGTGACGGTGGCCGGGGGCAGATCGAAGCGGGGGAGCCAGCGGGAACCGACCAGGATGTGGTTCGCGGTGATGAGCACGGCTTGCCAGTCGGCATGCGCGACCGAGTGATCGCCCGGTTCGCTCCGGTACTGCGCGTACGCGGTCTCCGCGAGGCGCAGTCTGTGCAGCGTGGGGTATGTGGACGGCAGGGGCGCCGCTCCCGGCGGGTTGGCCAGCAGCGCGCCGACGGTGCCGGTGATCAGAGGCCCGTAGGAGTCCAGTAGGCCGGCCACGGTTCTTCGCACCTCCCGCCGGGCACCGGCCGGCCAGGCGAGCAGCCCGCACAACAGGCCGATCGCGCTGCCTGTGACCACATCCACGATTCTGGCCTCGGCGAGCTGCCAGGAGGCGGGGGCGAGTTGGGCGAACGCGGCGGACACCACCAGGGTGAACAGCGCCTGTGCCCAGGCGATCCCGAGCAGCGGCCCGAGCGCGAAAGCGGCCAGCATGCCGGGCGCGAGCACGGCCGCATAGGCGTCGGTGTGCTGCCCCAGGACGAGCAGCAGCGTGCCCGCCGCCACCGCGCCCGCGAGCGTGCCGACCAGCGCCGAACGCACTGCCGCCCAGGTTTCCCCCGCGGTGGTGCGGCCCAGCGTCAGTACGGCGAGGAGGACCCAGAAGCCGTGGGAGAGGTCCAGGGAACCGGCCACCAGCCGGGCAGCGCCCAGGCCCAGCGCCGTACGGGCGGCGTTCTGGAACTGGACCGAGTGCAGCGTCATATTGCCGACGAGGCGCCGCCACCACAGGCGGGCGGTGCCGGTGTCGGCGTACCAGAAGAGCTCCCGCGGAGGGAGCGGCCGGGTGCGCCGGCCGTCGAGCCCGACGCGTACGGCGGTCTCCAGCATCCTGGCCGACTCGGCCATGCCCAGGACCGCGGCCTGGCGACGTAGCTCCGGAACGGACGGCACGGCTTCCGGTGGGCCGGTCGCCTGCCGGATGCGCAGTGCCTGAAAGTCCCGTATCGCCTGTTCCATGGACCCAGGCAGCGCGTTTGGCCGTCCCGTGCGCAGGGCTGCCGCAGTGGCGGCGCAGAGCGCCGCGATACGGCTGAGGAGATCGGCCGAAGCGGCGGCCGCGTCCGTGCCTCGGCGGGCCGTGGCGGTCGGCTGGTTGTCGCTCAGCCGTGCCAACTGGTCCAGAAGTGTGCGGGCCGCGACACCGGCCTGCGCCATGGCACGGTCCATGCGCCCGGCCCCGGCGGGCCGCTCGGCGGGCGGAAGACGCGAGAAGCGCAGTTGGTGCCCGATCGCGCGCAACCGGTCGGCCGAGCTGTCGACCGGGCCGGCGGGCGTGCCGTCTCGAGGGCCGGCGTCCGGCGCCGCGGTGCCCGCTGAAAACGCCGCAGCGCCGGTGGCGGCCCGGCCCGCGGCCTCGACGGCATCCGCCAGGCTCTCCCTGTACGAGACGGTCGGCGGGGCAGGCAACAGGAACACTTCGCAGGCCGCGAGCAGCAGCACGCCCAGGGCGAGGCCCGTCAGCCTGGCCCCCAGGGTTTCCGGGGCGTAGGGCGGGAAGCAGGCCAGGATGTAGAAGAGTTGCAGGCCGGGTGCCGCCCCGGCCGGGCGGGGACCCGCCACCGCCGCAAAGGCGAGCGCGAATCCGACGACCAGCATCCCGAGAACCGCCGCCCAGGTCCGTACGGCCAGCGCCGTCCCCAGGGCGACCAGCACCAGGCCGACCGGCAGCGCCCGCAGCATGACGGCGGCCCGCTGCCGCCCGGACCCGGGAATCGGCGACAGCATTCCGAGCGCCACCGGTCCGAACAGGGCGTAGATCGCCATATGGGGCTGGTGCAGCCCGTACACGAGCGGATAGAACCCGGCGGACGCGGCGACGGTGACCCGGATCGCCCGGTGCACGATCTCCGTACGCTCCGGCTTTCGCGTATCCGGCAAGGGCACATTCCTCTCAGCCGTTGCCCGCCGTAGCGGAGCTGTCGGGCGTGCGTCCTCGTCCATTGTCGGCGCGCGACCGACGGCCCGCAGCCCGGACTGTGGCCCTCCGCGCGGGTCGGTCCGGATCGCGGGGTACCGCGGGCCGGGGCCGCCAGGGGTGCCGTTAACGAGCGGCGAACCAGGTGACAAGTAACCCGCCAGTAGCTTTCGGATCGAAGGCGCCCTGCTCACTCGTCGGTGTCGTCGGACGCTTTGGCTTCGGCGAGGAGGCGGTAGACGGTGGCGACTGAGGGGTGCTCGCCCTTGTTCTTGCCCGAGGGGATGACGAGCTTGCGGGCGATCTGCGGGACAGTGACGCCCTGGGTGCGCAGGGCGCGGGCGTAGTCGGCCATATCGTCGTCGACGACCTTGGGGTGCCCTCCGTGACGGCCGCGCTCGCGGGCGGACGCCTGGCCTTCCAGGGACTTTTCCCGGATGTACTCGCGCTCGGACTCGGCCATGCCGGCGAAGAACGCGAACAGGGCGGCGCCGTGCCCGGACGGGTCGTAGACCCCCTGGAGGGGGCCGGTGAGGAGTTCGAGCTCGATGTCGTGGTGACGCAGGTCCTCCGCGATGGCCAGGAACTCGGCGGCGCCGCGGCCCAGCCGCTTCATCTCAGCACCGTGAAAATCACCCGCTGATGAGGGACGGCCTTCTTGATGGTGCGGGCGAAGTCCATCGCCTTGACGAACTCCGGCCCGACCTTGATCCGGGTGCTGATCTTCTCCGAGAAGACCGGATCGCACCCGGCGTCGGCGAGGGCGCCGAGCTGGCTCTGGAGCTCTTGCTGGGCAGTACTGCACCTCGCGTACCCCACTCTCGTGGGCTTCGTCGCGGCCTCCGGCACTGCGGCATCGACGGCCAGGCCCCTCTCCCACGCGCGGCCGGGGCCGCGGTCGGAGGGGGTCTTCACCTAAAGCTCGGCGCGGAGCTGGGGCACCAGCATGAAGCGCGGGGTGTGGTACTTCGGGGCGACCTTGCCGCCGCGGGTGCGGCAGGTGCTTCCGGCGGGCACTTCACAGGTGGGGCAGTCGAACTGTTCGACGATGGCGGCCGGTTCGGCGAGCTCTGGCATGTCGCGGGGCAAACCGGACACGGTTCGCCGGGGTCCGCGATCCCTCAGAACTACTCATTTCTGCGAACACGAAGCGTGACGGTTTCCGCCTGGACTAGGTCAGTCGCGCCGATCACCGGGACCTGTCATCGCTCGGTTTCCGCAGCCGCTGACAAGGGTCACGATCGTCATCTGACAAGACCCGCCTGATTCCTCCGGCTTGACGCATGCCGATATCGGAATATGATGGAACCCATGGCACGAGCAGCGACGACGTCGGACGTCTTCAACGCGATCGCCGAGCCGCAGCGCCGGGAGATCCTGCTGCTGCTGCGGGCGGGTGAGCGGCCGGTGACCGAGTTGGCCCAGGAGTTGGGGATGACCCAGCCGGGGGCGTCCAAACACCTGCGGGTGCTCCGGGAGGTCGGGCTGGTGCGGGACCGCAAGGCAGGCAAGCAGCGCCTGTACGGCCTTGACGCCCGCGGGCTGCGACCGGTCCACGAGTGGACCGGCGGGTTCGAGCGGTTCTGGAACGAGAGCTTCGACCGGCTGGACGAGTACGTGCAGGACCTCAAGCAGGCAAGGCAGGAGGAGTGACCGATGGCAGCGACAGGACGGGACGCGCCGGCGCAGTCAGCGACGGCCGACCGCGAGATCGTTATCTCCCGGGTCATCAGTGCCCCACGGGAGCTGGTGTTCGAGGCGTTCACCGAGGTGCGGCACCTGTCGCGGTGGTGGGGACCGGAGGGGTTCACCACCACCACGCGGGCGTTCGAGTTCCGCGTAGGCGGGGAGTGGGACTTCGTGATGCACGGACCGGACGGGACGGACTACCAGGAGTGGATCTCCTGGACCGAGATCGCCCCGCCGGAGCGGATCGCGTTGCTCCACGGTGAGTCCCGCGGCGACCCGAACGCCTTCGAGTCGGTCCTCACGTTCGCGCCCGACGGCGCGGCGACCCGGATCGAGATGCGCACGGTGTTCCCCACCAAGGAGCTGCGCGACGAGGCGGTCGAGAAGTACCACGCGATCGAGGGCGGCCGGCAGACCCTGAGCAACCTGGCGGCCTACGTCACCGAGATCGTTCGGAAGGGAGCGGAAGGCTGATGGCCGGAAAGGTGTTCTTCAGCGTGACGATGTCGCTGGACGGGTTCATCGCGCCCGAGTCCCTCGAGGACTTGATGGGGCAGCAGTGGATGGAACTGCAGCAGTGGATATTCCCGCAGCGGTTCCTCCGGGAGAACCTGAAGCTTGGCGAGGGCGGCGAGGAAGGGCGCGACAACGACATCGTGCGGGAGACGTTCGAGCGCACCGGCGCGAGCGTGATGGGCAAGCGCATGTTCGACGCCGGCGAGCAGGCGTGGCCGGAGGAGGCGCCGTTCCACACGCCGGTCTTCGTCGTGACGCACGAGAAGCGTGACCCCTGGGAGCGGCCGGGTGGAACCACCTTCCATTTCGTCAACGACGGCATCGAGCCCGCGCTCGACCAGGCCCGCGAGGCCGCCCGCGACCGGGACGTCCGCATCGCGGGCGGCGGCGCGACGATCTTGGAGTACGTGAACGCGGGCCTGATCGACGAGTTCTCGATCGCGCTGTCACCCGTGCTGTTCGGCTCCGGAATCCGCCTGTTCGAGGGCGTGGACGCGGGCCGCGTGGCCCTGGAGCCGGTCCGCGCGGAGCCCTCCCCAAGGGTGACGCACCTGACCTACACCGTCCGGGAACGGTAACTGCCCCGAACTCAGCGCTCTCCCGCCGAGGTCAGCTGCCCGCGGACGGCCCGGCCCGCCCTGGCGGCGACGACGGGCCGCGAAGGTGGCATTCGCTATCTCGACGCCGACGGCCTTCAGCCCGACGGCGGTCATGATTCGGCACGCCACCACCATGCAGGCCGAGGGCAACTACGTCGATTCGCATGGCCAGTCGGAAATCGGGTTCGGACTGACCCGGCTCCTGGGCTACGACCTGCTGCCGCGCATCAAGCAGATCAACAAGGTCAAGCTGTACCGGCCCGGCCGCGAGGACGAGGACAACTACGAGCGACGCGTCGGGTGACGGGCGACCAGGTGATGGGCGATCAGGTGATGAGCCGGAGGACCACTGGAGGGTGGCGGCCCAACTGGTCGAGGGATTCGCCGCCCTCGACGAGCACGCCCGACAGCTGTTCTCCCGGCCCGCGTCCGGCCTGAATCCCCGCGACCGCTGAGCCCTGGAGGCCGTCCACGGTGCATACCCTGCTGCCGGTCCTCTTCGCGCTCCGCGCGGCGCTCAGCAACAGCGTCGCCACCGTGCTGCGACGCAAGGCCGCCCTGAGCGTGCCGCGTTCCGACGGCCTGCGCGCGGGCCTGATGCTCGATCTGCTGCGGCGCCCCGTCTGGCTGGCCGGAATCCTCGCCGTCATCGCCGCGGCCGTCTGCCAGGCGCTGGCTCTGGCGACCGGACCACTGACGGTCGTACAGCCCCTGTTCGTCCTCGAACTTCCCCTCACGCTGATTGTCGCTTCACTCCTGCTGCGCCGACGGCTCCCGCGCGTCGGCTGGGCGGCGGTGGCCTTCGTCGTGACGGGTCTTGGTGTCGCCCTCGCCGCCGCGTCGCCCACGGGCAACCGCACGCATGTACCGCTGGACCGCTGGGGCCCTGCCCTCGCGGTCTGTGTGTGCGCGGTCGTCGTTCTCGCCGTCACTGCGCTGAGTCGCAGCGAAGGCCGGGCCCGCGCGGCCTGTCTGGGCACGGCCACCGCCATCAGCTACGCGCTGACCGCGGCACTGATGAAGGCGTCGATGCACATCCTGGACGATCAGGGGACCGCAGCCTTCTTCGCCGCCTGGCAGACCTATGCCTTCGCGCTGGCCGGCGTGGCCGCACTCTTCCTCCTGGAGAACGCGATGCAGGCCGGCCCGCTGGTCGCCTCCCAGCCCGCCATCACTCTGGGCGACGCGCTGGTGAGTCTGGCCCTCGGCGTCACCCTCTACGAGGAACACGTCCGCTCCGGCTTGTGGCTGATGCCGCAACTGCTCGGCCTCGCATTGATCGCCTTGGGCGCCGTCGTACTCTCCCGGATCCCGCTGACACAGTCCGTGGTCGCGCCCGACGAGACACGGAAGAGTACGGAAGCGCCTTAAGCGAGCACGTTCGAACCCGGACCGCGCATCAAGCCGCCCGGCTGTCCTGCCCTCTGTCCTCGGGCGGGACGGTCCGAAGCCGGGCTACCAGACCGAAGAAGGAGGCCTCGTTCCCGGCCAGACCGATGGCGCGCAACGCCTCGTCGGCCTCTGCGATCGGGACAGTCAGCAGCGGAAGGGCGAGCGGGGCCTGTCGCGGGTCGCCGAGGACAGCCTGGGTGGTCTCCAGCAGCCGTACGTACGCCTGTGCCGCGGCGAGCTCGGGATCGGTCATCTCGGTTGCCTCCTTTGGAAGGTGTCGGACCGTCAAGCATCTCGCACGGCACTGACATTTAGCGTTGACGGTGGCTTCCCGGGATCTTCGGGGGCTGCGTAGGGTGCGTCGGGTCCGGTTCCTCCGGCATGGCTGGATCACTGACCGAAGCGTCTGCTCACAGGCGACTTCTCCACGTTGATTGTTCAGCTGGTCGAACCGCCCGACGCACGTGCGTCCCTGTTGGGAACCCGTGGCCGCGCCCGGCGTGGACCACCGCTACCGAATGTCCGGTCAGCACAGCCCTGCGGAACACGCGCTCAAGGGCCATGACGGATGTCCCGGGCGGCAACAGCACTACGCACAGACGGGACGCGGCCGTTGAGAATCCACCTGGGCATCGACGTGGCCTGCCGGGCCTCGCATCGTGCCACCTGCACCGACGCCACCGGAGAAGTCCTCATCTCCGCACGGCGTTTCACCACCACCGCCGACGACCTCGAACGGTTATGGGCCGCCCTGCCCGCCACCGACGACGTCATCGTGATCATGGAACCCACCCGCAACGCCTGGGTCCCGTTGGCCGCCTGGTTCCAGAACCAAGGCGCCACGGTCGTGCTGGTACCTCCCGAACAGTCCTCCGACCTGCGCGACCACTACAACAAGCACACCAAGAATGACCGCCTGGACTCCCGCGTCCTGGCCCGGCTGTCGCTGCTGCACCCCGAGGGCCTGCGCCCGCTGTCCGACACCGGCCCCGCCCACCCCCTGCGCCGCGCTGTCCGCCGACGCAGCTCGCTGGTCGAACGCCGCACCGCATCGTTCTACCGGCTCGATGCGCTGCTGGAACTGATGGGGCCCGGCTGGGGCGACGCCCTCGGCTCCGGCGCCTACTGCAAGGCCGCCCTCGCGGTCCTTCAGCGCACCGGCGCCGACCCCCATGCTCTTCGCCGCCTGGGCCCCAAACGGCTGGCGGCACTGCTCATCCGGCACAGCCGCGGGCAGTGGCGCGAAGACCGCGCCGAGAAGATCATGGAAGCGGCCCGCGAAACCCTCCGGCTCTGGCCCGACGGCCTGCTCGACTACGCCGAGCTGGCCGAGGACATCGCCGCGTGCTGGGACGGGCACTCGCCCGCTGGCAGCTGTCGACCGGCATCGCCCGGTCCATGGCGCCGGCGGCGCTCACTGGGCTACTCGAGGTCGGTCCGGGACTGCTGTGGGTGTCCTGGCGGGCACCACCCTGCTGGCGGCTGTCGCCATACGCCGCGGAACCCCTGCCGACCACCGCACCCAACGCAGGTACGGGGACTGAGAGGCATCGTCCACACGCCTGGACTGCACCGAGCTCCAACTCTGATTCCGTGCACCTCCGCCGCCTTCCCTGCATATCCGTGAAGGCCGGGACTACGGTATCGATCTCCCCGGAGTCGATGAGCCTGCGCACTTCTTCGACGGAAAGCGGGGGATGCGCGGTCAGCCACAGGATGAGCGGCATCCGGACCTGAACGGGCGGCTGACCCCGCCCCCGCGCTGCTGCGCCACCCCGCCCCGTCTCAAGACCCAGCAGGCGGGCGGCTGACCCGTATAGCAGCCCGGCCCCGTCCGGCCGGGCTCCGGTACAGGCCAACCGGCCGCCTCCGCTCCGGGGTCTGAGAGTCTTGGGTATCCGGCTACTGACGAGGAGCAGGCTGTGGCTGTTGAAGTACCGGCGGACATACAGGAGCGCTGCAAAGAGCTGGGGAAGGGCGTTGGATACGCCCTGAAGGTGCTGTGCAGGCAGCTTGAGGACAACCCCCTGCTGGGCAGTCCCCTGGGGGTCCCGTCCCTCTACATCGCACAGATCGACGGCGAAACCTTCGAAGACTGCCCGGAACTGAACGTGCACTACGCCTACGGCCCTCCCCTGCTGGAGGAGGGACAAGTACAGATCAAGGGCATCGAAGAGACCCATCCGGCTGCCGTCGAGCCGAAAGAGGAGGCCGTCGCGGCTCCAGACCCACATCAGGAGGAGATCGAAGCGCGGCAGGTGACGGACGCCTGGCGGCGCATCGAGGCGTGGCTGTGTGAGCATGCTTCCGCCTCATTCGATCTGCTCAAGCCGGGCGCCTCGGAGGGTGAGATAGCCGCGCTGGAAGAAGCAATCGGCGTGCGCGCACCGGCGTCCTTGAGGGCACTGTGGCGGCTTCGCGCAGGTCTCCGCCACGCGCCCGGGGCCGGATTCCTCACGGAGTACAACTGGGCGCTGATGGATCTCGACGCGGTGGTCCTGGTCTACCGGGAGCGCATGGAACTCCAGCGGGACTGGGGAAGTGACGAGCCCTACCTGTGGAAGCCCTCCTGGTTGCCCTTCTGCTCGTGGGGCACGGACGACTACACCTCTGGTCTCTACCTCGATTCCGAGAGTGGAGAGGTCTGCCGCTGGTCTGAGTCGATCGACCGTCTTACCGAGTTCGAGTCGCTGACGGCCTTTCTGGAGGGGATGGCGGATGCTCTTGAGGTGCCCTCTCTTGTCACATGGCCTAAGCCCGGACTACTGAACGGCAGACTTGTGTGGGGGCCACCAGGTGATGCGAACGAAGAGGCGTTGTGGCGGCCGTGGAACGGATGACATGAGTGAGGGGGACCCGCCGGTGCCGGTCCACCTCACTCATGTCAGGTTGTGTCAGCCGACCTTGCGCCAGGCGCAGGTGGTGTCGGCATTCGCGCAGTGCTCGAAGCCGGGGTTGCTGACGAAGAATCCGTCATTGTCCAGTAGACGCCAGAGGGTGGGGTTGAGCTTGCTGAATGCCTTCCGGTTCTGGGTTGACTCGATTCCGGCCCGTCCGCACCGCTCCTTCCAGGTGGGCCCGTTCGTGGCCGCCCGGGTGTCGGCGAGGAGGCCGAAGTTGGCGCTGCCGTCACCCAGCTTGTCCGTGAAGAGCTGGGCACACTGGTCCCCGGAGGACACCTGGTTGACGCCGCCGGGGAAGCCGCCGCTCTCGTGGGTGGAGGCCATGGCGTACTCGTCGCAGTCCATCGTGCCCACGGAGGTGTCGGCCAGGTGCGTCGTCCAGCTGCTCGGGCAGACCTTGCCACGGCTGTCATCCGAGGTCCACGGCTTGCCGTCGGGCCGGGTCACGGTGGTGTCCGGGCCGAGGTAGTGCAGCAGGGAGTCCCACTTCACCGAGCCGGCGTGGTCGGGCATCTTCTCCTGCATCAGCCAGTAGTACGCCCCGGCCGCGGGGTACAGGTTGGTGTCGACGGTGTACGTCGGCTTGAAGAACGGCAGCACACAGCCGGGCGCCACGCCCTTGAGAATGTCGTCGCAGCGCGGGGCGAGTTCCCTGACGCGCACGTCACCACTGGACCCGAAGTCAGCAGTCGCACGCGCGGTGGCGCTGGCATCGACGCTGCCGGTGATCGACCAGCCCAGATCGATGATCTCCTTGCCCGTACCGGACCAGGTCGTCTGCACGGTGCCCCAGCGCCCGCTGTACGGGCCCGCTTCCGAGGCGATCCAGTGCGCGTCAGACGTGTTGTTCTGGTTGTCCGCCCACTTGGTGGACGACGTCACGCAGGAGCTGCACGCCGTGCCCACGTTCCACTTCAGGGTCACGCCCTTGAGCGCGGCGTCGATGTGATCCGGCACCAGCACGATCTGCTGATCGAACTCACCGAAGTCGGATCCGCTGTCGCCCTTCTTCGGATACGTCTTGATCCGCTGCTCGATGTCGAACGTCGCCGTGCCCAGCGCGGGCTGCTCCGGGTCGGTGTCGACAAAGATCAGCGTCGCGCTGCCGATGCTCTTCAGGCAGGCTTCGGTCCGGTTCATGTAGTCCTTGCCCACCGGCTTGTCGTAACACCAGTCGACCAGCTCGACGGCAGGCGCGGCTGCCAAGGACCGCTTGACCTTGTTGGACTTCGGGCTGATCTCGATGCACAGCTTGCGGCCCTGCACGTCGGCCTTGCCGCACGTCCGCTTCTGTCCGGCCTTAAGGGTCGTGCCGTCCTTGCGCAGCGTGGGCGGCGCCGGGCCCGGATCGGTACGCGTCACCTCGATCACCTTCTGCGCGATCGGATCGATCGACGACGAAGCCTGCGGCGCAGGGAACGTCACGTAAGGCTCGATACGGAAGTTCGCCCACGGGGACCAGCTGGTCTCGTACAGGCTGCCGTCATAGGCGCTGGTGTGGAACGTGTACGTCACGCCCGGCTTCAGCTTCCCGTACGGGACGGTGACGGATGCGGTCTTGCCCGACGCCACATAGCCCGACACCAAAGTCCCGTACGGGTTGGCGTCTGTCAGCTTGACCTGGGTCTTGGGCTTGCCGTTGGCGTCAGTCGTCCACACCTCGAAGGTCAGGTTGCTCTTGTCGCCGTCGGCGTCGGTGACCGTGTTACGTAACACGGTCTCGGGTGCGATGACGCGCCAGGTGCTGCCGTTCTTCTTGAACTGCGGGCCGGCCGACGGGGACTTGCCCGATACGGGGCGCGAGCCGGCGGCTGCCGCCTCTTCCGGCCCGGCTGCTGGACGCGACGCCGGAGCAGCGGAAGGGGTGGGACTCGGCGTGAAGCCGGCGGCTGACGCCGTTCCCACTCCCGCGAGCAGAGCGAGGACGGCGCCTGCGGCCACGTGCCGCAGTGCCGACAGGGTGCGTATGCGTCTCAACTTCGAATCCTCCTTGAGGGTACGTATGTTCGAGCAAGCTCATCAGACGCACCCTCAAGGCCATATGGCCGGGGTCATGGTTTGCCCCGCATCGAGAAAGTTCAGCCAACAATCCCAACCTCGCCCGAACTCCGCCGCGCCCGCGCACCGGTGACTGCCCGTCAGGACGGGCTCGGCGGTGGCTGACCGTCCCGTCCGGCAGTACGTTCAATAACAGGGAGGCAGGTGCCACGCCCAACCCCCGGGGCGTGGCACCTGCCTCTCTTTTTGCGATATCGGCCGCGCCGTCTACGGGTGCAGGACGGGGCACCCGGACGCGGTACCCGCTCCCGCCGCAGCCGTCTTGGTGAAGGCTGCCGTGCTGGCCGCAGCACCCCCGCCCAGCTGGGCCAGGATCTCCTTGGACGGCAGGTCTTCCTTGCCTTCAGGGCGTCGGCGACGTCCTGCGCGGACGAGAACAAGAACACCATCTGCGCGGCGATGTTGTCCTGAACGATCCGCGCGCCCACAACTCGTCATCGACTTCCCACGGCTTCGGCCGAGTCACCCCGCACCCCCGGATCATCGGTCCCGGAGCGACCCAACCACTTCGAAGATCATTTCGTTAGGAGTTCTTAGTAGTAGCCCTTTTCACCGTCCAGAAGCTCCCGGATTGTATCCACGTGACCCGCGTGCCGGGCGGTCTCCTCGACCATGTGGATCAACATCCACCGCAGGGTCGCGGCAGCGGAGTCGAAGTCGGGGTGGCGGCCCACGTCATCCAGGGAATGGGCCGCAATGATCTCGTTCGACACCGCGCATTGCCGGTCGTACTCATCGAGGAGCTGCGCGAGGGGGATGCCTTCGACCATCATGTCGGCGTCCTCGGGCCCGTCCTCGAATTGGGGCCCCTTGGCGGGTCGGCCCAGGAAGAGGACCTCGAACCAGGCGTTCTCCACCCATCGCATGTGGGAGATGACACCGGCCATCGTCATCCGGGGCGAGGTCGGCAGGACGGATCGGTGGGCATCCGCGTCGGACAGCCCTTCGCACTTCCATTGGATGATCGCGCGCTGCATGTCGAGCCAGCCGACTAGCTGCGTCCGTTCGTCGGCTACGTAGGGAGGGCGAGTGCGGGGAGGCGTCATGGGTGCCGACGCTACGTCAGCGGTCGTCATGTCGCACGAGGTTTTTCACGCCAGTGAGCGCAGCTGTCGCACCGTCAGATACCTTACCTGCTCGGCCGGTTGGAAACACGGCCTTGCTCAGGGGTCGCCTGCCCCAGGGTGTGTGTGTCCTACTCGGTGTCAGGCCCCTGTGCTCGCACCTCCTGGACGTGCTGGAGGGAGTCACGCAGGTCGCTCAGCCAGGTGTCCGCATTGCGCTGCACCAAGCGGACGCACCACGCCAGTGCGTCGCTGCGGCTTCGGGCGACTCCGCCGGCGATCAGGGTGTCGAGCACCTGGCGCTCGGGCTGGCGAAGGCGCGTCATCACCGGTGCGGAGACGGTGGTGTACATGGCCCGCTTGTCACCGCACTCCACACCCCACGAGACCTTGCGCCTGAACCGCCGCTCAGCTTCACGCGCCACCTCGATGCGCTCTTCGCGTGTACGTTCCCGGAACTCCGACATACGTCCCTCCAGGGACGCGTCGCGTTCCGCCTCGGCCGCCTCGGCGCCGAGGTCAGGCTCCGGGATCCGGCCGACGACGGTGATCTCCTCACGATCCACGGTCACGTCCAGGAGCTCACTGAAGAGTCCTTCAGGTATCCGCCCGGCGAACCAGCCGCGCAGCACCTGTTCCTCGGTTGTAATCATGTAATCAAGATTAGGCAGCTGCGGCGATGGAAGGAAGGGTGTCCGCCCACGGCGTAGCGAGGCACGGGATCTCTGACTAGAGTCAGAGATATGAGTGAAACAGCGACCCAGCAGGTTCGGTCGTTCAACCGCACCGTGACCCAGCGGATCGGCGCGCTCTACGACAAGTACCTCGCCCGGGACCGGCCGCTCGGTGCGTCCCGCGTGCTGTGGGAGATCGGCAACGACGGCGCCGAAGTCAGGTCTCTGCGTTTCCGTCTGGGACTGGACTCCGGTTACCTGAGCCGTCTGCTCCGGTCCCTGGAAAGGGACGGTCTCGTGGCGACGGAGTCGGACCCTTCGGACAGGAGGGTCAGGATGATCCGCCTCACCGAGCGAGGCCGGGCCGAACACGCGGTGCTGAACGAGCGCAGCGACGATCTGGCCCGATCCCTGCTGGCCCCGCTGAGCACCACGCAGCGTGCCCAACTGGTGGAGGCGATGGGGGTCGTGGAGCGGCTGCTGACCGCGAGCCTGGTCGAGATCGTCGTCGAGGACCCGGCCACTGAGGCGGCCCAGACCTGCCTCCGGTCGTACTTCGCAGAACTCGACACCCGCTTTGCCGCCGGCTTCGATCCGAGCCTGAGTATTCCGGCTCAGACCGCAGAACTCACCGAACCCGCGGGCCTGCTCCTGGTCGCCCGCCTCCGGGACGAGCCCATCGGCTGTGGGGCCCTCAAGCTCCATGGCACAAGGCCCGCCGAGATCAAACGTATGTGGGTCTCGACGGCGGCCCGAGGTCTCGGCGTCGGCCGACGGCTCCTCGAAGAGCTGGAACAGCACGCCCGCCGACGGGGCGCGCACCTTGTGCGGCTCGAGACGAACAAGACGCTGGGCGAGGCCATTCACCTCTACCGTTCCGCCGGCTACGTGGAGGTCGCCCCCTTCAACGACGAGCCGTATGCCCACCACTGGTTCGAGAGACGACTCGACGACGTCAACTCGGGGTTGTGAGCAGCCGCTCCTCGGAATCAGCCCGCGCCGGGGCGGGTCCAGTCGGCCGCCACATGGGCGATGCGTACGCGCTGCGGATGGTCGCCCACCGCCACGGACGCGACCTTCTTGCCGGTGGCGAAGTCGATCGCGGTGACGCGGTCCGCGCCGCTCTCCGAGATGACGCAGGATGTGCCGTCGCCGCTCACGGTCGCCCAGTACGGCTTCGAGGCCGACACCAGCGGGCCCTCCTGGAGCGTTGCCCGGTCGACGATCGTCGCGTAGTCGTCCATCGTCCCGGCGATGCACAGCTTGTCGCCCGCCGGGTTCATCGACATGCCGTGGTGGCGGGAGTCGTTGACCCAGGTGGTGCGGTCCTCGCTGGTCGCGGGGTTCTTCGGCAGCGTCTTCACCCGGGTGATCCGGTCGGAGGCGACGTCGTACTCGACGAAGCCGTTGAAGAAGGAGACCTGGAAGTACAGCTTCGACTCGTCCGGTGTGAAGGCGACGGGCCGGATCGCGTCGGACAGGTCCTTGCGGCCGAAGGCGTCGAGGCGCCCGCGCATGTCGATGACCTTGACTTCTTTGAAGGTCGTGGCGTCGACGACGGTGATGCGGCGGTCCCCCTTCGTCCAGTCCAGCGCGGGGTCGTCCAACGCGGTGTTGACCTCGCCGATCGACATGTTCCAGAGGTACTTGCCGCCGTTGGTGAAAACGTTCTCGTGCGGTTTGTCCCCGGTCTTGAAGGATCCGGCCTGTTTGCCGGTCCGGATGTCCAGCACATGCACGGTGTTGGACGTCGAGGCCGAGACGGCCACGCGTGTGCCGTCGGGGGAGACCGCCATATGGTCGGAGCGGTAACCGGACACGGGGAAGCGCCAGTTGATCCGGCCCGTGGCGAGGTCGATCGACACGACGTCGGCGAAGCTCGGGCGGGAGACGACCATGGCCGAGCCGTCGGGTGTGGAGTACATGTCGTCGACGAACTGGTCGTGCCCCTCGCCGGGGCCGTTGCGGATGCCGAGGAAGTAGATGAGCTTGACCGGGTTGAGGTAGATCTCCGCGAGCCGTTGGTCCTTGTCCGGAATGACGTTGATGCGGCCGATCTTGGAGAAGTCCCCTTTGGGCGCGATGACGTCGGCGGTGCCGTCCCAGTTGTTGCCCACGAACATCACCTCCTTGAGGCCCGAGGCGCCGTCACGCGGGGCTGCCGCCGTCGCGGAACCCGCGCCCGCCATGGTGAACGCTGCGGCGAAAGCGCTGAGTACGCGCAGGGACGCGCGGCGCTGGGGAACACGCACGGACACGATCCGCCGTGAACGCCGGCTTGTGGGCAAGGACATCGTCGTCCCTTCCGTGGGGGAGTCGGGTGCGGCTTGTGCGAAGAGCGGTGCCAGCAGCCCAATCTGAAAACGCGTGCGTTCAGATTGGGGCTACTGGAAAGTAGCCAGAGGCGAGACACTCCACAAGACTCACGACACGAGAAAATGCCAGGACCGACGAGGGAGGGAGGGCCAGTGGCGGGCAGGCTCAGACAACCCACCGGCCGCTACGCGGGCAGATCCGCCGAGGAGCGGCAGGCCGACCGGCGTCAGCGGTTCCTCGACGCCGGGCTCCAGCTCTTCGGCGACAGCCCCGGTTACCGTGCCACGACCGTGGCGGCGTTGAGCGAGGCCGCGGGACTGTCGACCCGTCAGTTCTACGAGGAGTTCCGCACCCTTGAAGACGTCCTGGCCGCGCTGCACCTACAGGTCAACGACTGGGCAGAGGAAGCCGCCCTGACCGCGCTCGCAGGCGCCGACGGTCTGCCGATCGCGGAACGCGCCACGGCGGCCTTCCGCGCCTACGCCGCCAACGTCGCCGGCGACCCGCGTCGTATCCGCATCACGTTCGTCGAGATCATCGGTGTCAGTCCGCGCCTGGAGGAGCAGCGCCTGGCCCGGCGCTCCCGCTGGGTGGACCTCATCCGCGCCGAGGCGGCAGCGGCGGTCGAGCGAGGTGAGGCGGCGCCTCGTGACTATCGCGTCGCCGCGGCGGCCTTCATCGGAAGCGTGAACGGTCTCCTGCACGACTGGAGGGCCGGCTGGGTGGACGCGACGCTCGATCAGGTCGTCGACGAACTCGTGCAGTTGCTCCTGGGCATCCTGCGCCCGGTCGACCGGCGGCCGCCGAGCCCGTAGCCCGCCCCTGTCCCCAGCCCGCCCCCGCGCGCAGCTCGCCCTCAGCGCAACGGTGAGGCCTGCCCGGCGACTCGCCGGCCCGCGCGATGGCGGAAGACATGGCGGTACGTCTGCGGGGACACCGTCGTGATCCGCCGGAAGTGGTGCCGCAGATTGGCCGCAGTGCCGAAGCCCGTACGCCCGGCGATGAGCTCCACCGGCTCGTCGGTGGTCTCCAGCAATTCCTGTGCCAGCCGCACTCGTTGCTGGAGGAGCCATTGCAGCGGAGTCGTCCCCAGGGTGTCGCGGAACCGGCGGGCGAAAGTGCGCTCGCTCAGCCGCGCCACGCGGGCCAGTTGCGGGACGGTGAGCGCCTCGTGGAGGTTCTCACGGGCCCACCGCAGCACCGGCTCGAGACCGTCGTCCTCCTCCGGCCGCACCAGGGGCGTGACGTACTGAGTCTGGCCGCCCTCACGGTGCGGCGGCACGACCATACGGCGGGCCACCTCGTTGGCGACCGCGGAGCCGTGGTCCCGGCGTACGAGGTGCAGGCACAGGTCGATGGCGGCCCCACTGCCGGCCGACGTCAGGATGTTGCCGTCCTCGGTGTAGAGCGCGGACGGGGTGAAGCCGACGTCCGGGAACCGGTGCGCGAAATCGCCGATGTTCATCCAGTGCGTCGTCGCCGGCCGGCCCGTCAGCAGCCCGGCGTGGGCGAGGACGTACGCGCCGCTGCACAGCGAGACGATCCGGCGGCCCATCTCGTGCGCCTTGCGCACCGCGTCGACAAGGGGCTGCGGCGGGGCGAGCTGCACGGGGCGGGCGCACGCGGCCACGATGACCGTGTCCGCCTCGATCAGGTCGTCCATGCCGTACGGGGCGTCGACCGTCAGCCCGGTCGCGCTGCGCACAGGTCCGGGCTCCGCGGCGCACATCCGCAGCTCGTACCAGGGCGCCACGATGTCGCTGCGGTCGAGGCCGAAAACCTCGCACGGGATGGCCAATTCGAAGGCGGGGCTCCCGTCCGTGACGGCGACAGCCACGATGTGTCGGCTCATGGCAGAAATTTATCGCATCATGGCAATTCTGCCGATGGTTCACAGCAGGCCAGGTCAGCCAGGGTGCAGCTATGAGCCATACGAACATCCGGCCCGCACGTGGCCTGCTCAGCGCACCCCAGGGCGCGGCACTGTATATCGGCGCAGTGCTGGGGACCGGCGTCATCACCTTTCCCGCGCTCGCGGCCGAGGCCGCAGGCCCCGCCTCGCTGCTGGCATGGCTCGGACTGGTCATCCTGTCCGTGCCGCTCGCCGCGACCTTCGCCGCGCTCGGCGCCCGCTATCCGGACGCCGGCGGGGTGTCGACCTATGCGCGGCTGGCGTTCGGTGAGCGGACTGCGGCGGTGGTCGGCTGGTGCTTCTACTGTGCGGTGCCGCCGGGCGCGAGCGCCGCTGCGCTGTTCGGCGGCGCGTACGTCTCTTCGGCCCTCGGCGGCGGCAGGACGACCACCGCCGTGACTGCCATGGCGCTGATGGCGGTCGTCACCGCCTTCAACGCCGTGGGCCTGCAGATGACGGGGCGGGTGCAACTCGCGCTCGCGGCGCTGCTCGTCCTGTTGCTGCTCGTGGCGGTCGGGCTTTCCCTGCCGCACGCACGGATGGACAACCTCCAGCCGTTCGCGCCGCACGGCTGGACTGCGATCGGATCGGCGTCGGTGCTGCTGGTATGGAGCTTCGCCGGGTGGGAGGCCATCACGCACCTGGCGGCGGAGTTCCGGCGCCCGACCCGGGACCTGCCGCGGGCCGCGGGGGCGGCGGTCGTGGTCGTGGGCGTGCTGTACCTCGCGGTGGCGTTCGCCGTAGTCGCCGTTCTCGGCTCCGCCGCGGCGGACACGGACGCGCCGCTGGGCGACCTCATGGCCAAGGGGCTCGGCGGCAACGCCCGGCTGCTGGCCGCCGCGGCCGCCGTGCTGCTGACGCTGGGCACCATGAACGCGTACTACGCCGGCGCGGCGAAGCTCGGTGCCGCCCTCGGCCGTGACGGTGCGCTGCCGTCTTGGCTGACCCGCGGCAGCATGGTCGGCGAGGCGCCCCGGCGCAGCCTGGGCGTCGTCTCCGGACTGGCGTTCGTGGTGCTGCTGGCCGTGGTCACGACGGATGCCGGAGTGGAGCCGCTGGTGCTGCTGGCCAATGGTTCGTTCGTGGCGGTGTACGCGATCGGGGTCGCCGCGGCCGTTCGCCTGCTGCCGCGACGCAGCAAGGGGCGCGCCGCCGCCCTGGCGGCACTTGTCGCGGTCGTGGCCCTGCTTGCGATGAGCGGCAGATACCTGGTCTGGCCCCTGGTGGTGACAGGAGCGGCGCTGGTCTACCTGCGGATCAGCAGACGCCGCGGGACGGCGGAGTCCACGCGTCGCGCGGACACGGCCGCCGACGTGGGCGAGCGGACCCTCTCACCGTGACGGCCGATTCCGCGGGGCGCGCGCCTTTGCAGCGGTGGCGATGACGCGAGCCACGTCCGCCCCCGCGTCGAGAGCGCGCGGGTCGGTCGTGGCCCGGCAGCGGCCGAGCGCGGGGTCGTACTCGGTCGCGATGACTCCGGCGTGATCCGTGTCCAGCTCCGCCAACTGCACCGGCCAGTGCCGTGCTTGCAGCTCGGTGTGGAGCGCGCGGGAGCGGTGGATGCTGACCGCCGAATCGGCCGAGCCGTGAACGA
This sequence comes from Streptomyces sp. V1I1, assembly GCF_030817355.1. NCBI lineage: Bacteria > Bacillati > Actinomycetota > Actinomycetes > Kitasatosporales > Streptomycetaceae > Streptomyces > Streptomyces sp. V1I1. Next base: position 7,832,480 of record NZ_JAUSZH010000001.1, read on the forward strand.
GCCGGACAGGCACGGGCGAAGCGGAGGTCTCGGCAAGATCGTGCAGGGGTACGGAGGCGGTGCTGCGGGCGGGCCGGTCGTAGTCACCGGCGATGCCGACCACCGCGGCAGGGCGCCAGCCCTCGGTCAGGTCGGGACGCAGTGCGATGGCAATCGCGGAGCCCGCTCCGGCCGACCAGCCCGCCAGGACGATGTGCTCCGGATCCGCCCCGTGGACCGATGCGTTGTCCCGTACGTAGCGAAGCGACGCGATGAGGTGTGACCGGCCCCCGTCGGCAGCGTCCGAGCGCCAGTCCGGAACGAAGACCGTCCTGCCGTACGAGGCCGTCTCCTGGGCCAATGTGGCCAGGACGTCTCGCTCGTCGGGCCCGACACCGTGCCAGAGCAGTACGCAGGGCGCGGACGTCTGGTGCCGAGCAGGTCGGTACACATCGAGGAGCCGACTCGCCGTCCGGTCGGCGAGGACATACGGCACGGTGTGCGCTTCGGTCGTGAGCATCGCTACCCCCAGGACTCCCCAGGGAGCGTAACGAAGGGCAGCACGCGGGTGGGTAGGCAGACCACCGCCTCTCGTCAAGACCCCGCATGCTGCGCCGTAGTGGCGGTCCGTTTGGCCGGCGAATTACTGGCAACTCGCCTTGAGAAATGCCCCATCGTGAACCGGGAAGGCAGTCATGTCCACAGTCCTGATCATCGTCGCTCTGGTCGCGGTGCTCGTGATCGTCGCCGCCGCGGTGCTCTACCTCGGACCGGGTAAGGGAGGTGGCCGACGGGGGCTCAAGCGGCGGTTCGGGCCCGAGTACGACCGGGCCGTCGCCGGCCACGACGGCGACACCAAGGCCGCGGAGCGCGAACTGAACGAGCGCGTCAAGCGTCACGGCTCTCTGAAGGAGCACCCGCTGTCGAACGAGACGCGTGAGCTGTACGTCGCCCAATGGACCGTTCTCCAGGAGCGCTTCGTCGACTCCCCGGACGGGGCGGTCGCCGCGGCGGACCAACTGCTGGCCCGGCTCGCGGGGGAGCGGGGCTTCCCCGAGGCCGCGCGGTACGAGGAGCAGCTCGCCGCCCTGTCCGTCCACCACGCGGAACTGGTCGGAGGCTACCGCCGCGTGCACCGCGCGGCACACGGGCAGGCGAGCACGGAGGAACTGCGCGAGGCGATGGTCGACGGCCGCGCTCTGTTCGAGGCCCTGGTCACAGCCCGTCCCGAGGACACCCGCGGGCACAGTGCAGGTGAGGCGGGGCTCGGTCGGCGCGTACATCTGCTGAAGCCGAAGGGGAGTGGCGCCTGATGGCGTACGAAACGGAGCGGACCGAGTCGCCCGGGCGCCCCGAGCCCTCGCGGCCGCAGGACCGGCGCCCGGCGGTGCAGCTCATCCCGCCGGACGAGCGCGACAAGCTGGCCCTGCGCCTGCAGCAGTCTCTCACCGGCTTTGTCGACGGACCGCGGCACGCGGTTGAGGAGGCGGCGGCGTTACTGGACGAAACCGCCAAGCGCGTCACGGCCGCCCTCACAGAACGGCGTCACTCCCTCCGCGCCGACTGGCAGAGCGCGAGCGAGGGCAGCTCGGCGGAGGCGGACACGGAGGAGCTGCGTGTCGCCCTGCGCGCGTACCGCGAGGTGACGGAACGGCTGCTGCGGTTGTAGACCGGGGACTGTCGGCGGTTCAGTGAGAGCAGGACTCCCTCGCCACCTTGCCGGGGTTGCTGTCGGCGCTCCCCCAAGCGGCCGCGTTCGCCTCGAACTTCTGGTGCAGTGGACCGTCCTTCACAACCTCCACGAGCCCGCCGCCCTGGTCGGCCCAGACCGGGTAGTCGGCATGGCGGTGCTCGTCGGTGTACGCGGAGATGACGTCTTTCCTGCCGCCTTGGTTGTTGTACATCGAGTGGCTGCCGTACCCGACGAAGATCCGCGGGTGTTCCATGCCCCGTGCCGCGTGCCCGCGGTCGTTGTTCCAGCTCTCCGCGTCACGCCAGGCGACGACCCGGTGGCCGCCGTGGGCGCTCAGCAGCAGTCGGTCCCGGGCCCAGTCGTTGCCCGGTGCTGCGGCTTTCCCGCTACAGGGTAGGGGTGGTGAGGGAGCCGGGCCAGGACGAGTTTCGGAGCACCGTTTTGGTGAATTCCGGCCTCTGGCAGGCACGTTGGGGGCTGATCATGCCCGCCGTGGCGGCAAGGCCTGTTCTCGACCTTGCCGCCGCCGCGGCGGCCGCGCCGTCGTCGGTGCGGTCGATGACGGCGTTGCAGTCGTTGGGGGCGCGGCCGGCTTGCCCACCACTCGGGAGGGCGCCGTGGCGGTCGTCGCAGAGCCTTGGCGCCTGTACGCCGGCTCGGCAGTACTGGGCGAGCCATCGTCACTCGGATGGTCGGCCGTTTTCACTCGCATGCTTCTCGGGTCGCGCCATGTCGGCCGTGCTCGGAAACGCTGAGGTCCAGCCGCCTCTCCTCCAGAAATGGGAACAGCATGGCCATGTCGTCCGTCCTTGGCCCGTGGATACGTTCGCGTCACGGGTATGCGATCGCAGTGGTGCTCACAGCGACGGCGTTCGCCGCCGCCAGGCCCGCCGCGGCCGACGCAACGCCCACCAGCCCTGGTGGCGGTGACGGCCGTGCCGGATCCAAGCCCACCCTGGTGCTGGTGCACGGCGGTGCGGTGATCAGCAGCGCCGCCGCCGGCAACCCACAGGCGCAGTCGCTGGTCTACATATCCGCGTTCATGCCGGACAAGGGCGAAGTCCCCGGGATCAGTGCCGCTGCGTTCGTGAACAAGGCCATCGCCCCCGACGTGGAGCGATTCGAGGCCAAACGCGCCCGCTCACACCCCGTGGAGGTCAACTCCTCCCGCGTCGCAATGATCTCGCACCCCGACGCCGTCACCGATCTCATCCTCAACGCCGCCGGTGCCCAGTCGCCCGCGAAGCCGACCCTGGCCGAGACAGGCTCCAGGACCCGGGACCTCACAGCCGTCGGCGGTGTCGCAGTGGCCACGGTGCTCGCGGGCGCTGGTCTCTTCGCGGTTACCCGCAAGCGGCGGAATTCGAAGCGCTGACGACTGAGTACTGACGCCCGCCGTCGGCCGATTGATCACCAGCAGTTGCCGCAGACGGCACCGGCGTCCCGAAAGATGGCTTGTCCTGTAGCCGCCGCACATTGGGCGTCTCGATAGCATTGGCCTTGTGACGACGCCGTTACCCAGGCCCGGAACGGTCCGGACAGCCGCTGAGTTCGTTGCCCTGCTGCGCGCCGTGAAAACCCAGTCCGGTCTCTCCTACCGGGCTTTGGAGCGCAAGGCCCGAAGGGTCGGCGACTATCTGCCGGTGAGCACTGTTGCGAGCGCACTCAACCGGGTCTCGCTGCCGAGTGAGGAAATGGTGGTGGCACTGGTCCGGGCGTGCGGCGGTGACCTGCCGACCGTGGCGGAATGGGTCGAGGCGCGCCGCGCACTGGCGTTGCGAGAAGGTTCCGCACCAGTGGCAGACCCGCCCGGGGCGGCTCCGGACCGGCCGAAAGACACCACCGGGGGCGATCACGAGGACCGGAACGGGGCGAAGGAACGGCAGCTCGTCCCTTGTCTGCTCCCGCCGGACCTGCCCCTGTTCGTCGGCCGGGAAGGTGAGGTGACCGAAGCCTGTCGGCTGCTCGACCAGGAAAAACCCGGGCCGGTGACCTTATTGGTCACCGGCCCTGCCGGTGTTGGCAAGACCGCCTTCGCGGTGCGCACGGGACATCTGCTCGCTTCCCGGTTCCCGGACGGTCAGCTCTACGTGGACCTGCGGGGCTTCGGTGACGAGCCGGCCGAGCCGTTCATGGTCTTGGGCGCCTTCCTGCGCGTGCTCGGCGTACGCGGCGGTGCGGTGCCCCCGGATCTGACCAGCCGGATCCATCTCTACCGCACCCTGCTGGCGCAGCGGCAGATGCTCGTCGTCCTGGACAACGCGGCCGATGCACTGCAGGTGAGCGACCTCCTGCCCAACGGCCCACGCTGCGCCGCCATCGTCACCAGCCGAACCACGTTGGCAGACCTGGGCGGTCGCCGAATCCCTCTGAGGGTCCTGGACTCCGCAGCAGGGCTTGCCCTGCTGCGCACGATGCTGGGCCCGGACCGGACCGCCGCAGAGTCCGACTCGGCCCGGTCCATCGTGGAAACTTGCGGTGGCCTTCCCCTCGCAGTATGGGTCGCCGGGGCACGACTGGCCGCACGACCGCATTGGCCATTGGCCAAAGTGGCCCGCGCGCTCACCGACGAGCAGCGCAAGCTCGACGAGTTGGCCGTCGGCCACATTGCCGTACGGGCCAGCCTCGAACTGACCTACCAAGGGATGGCGTCGACAACAAAGCACGCCCTGCGGATGCTCGCCCTGCTACCTGGACCGAACTTCGCTGCCTGGGCCCTGGCCGCGCTACTCGACGTAGGCCTGTCCCACGCGGAGACCGTGCTCGACGACCTGGTCGAGGTACACCTTGTGGAGATCGGGTCCGTCGGCGCCACCGGATTCCGCTACCAGCTGCACGACCTGGTGCGGCTGCTCGGCCGGGAGCGGGCGGAGCAGGAGGTCTCGCGACAGGATCGCACGGCCGCGCTCACCCGGTTGCTCGGCGCGAGCCTGCACCTCGCCGACCTCGCCGCAGACACCCTCAGCGTTGACTTCCAAGGGATCTCACAGACCGACCTGGCATCCTGGCGGCTGTCCCCGACGGACACCGACCAGCTGCTCGCCGACCCGCTGGCCTGGTTCAACGACGAGCGTCAGTTCCTCATCGACGTGGTAGAGCAGGCGCTTGACAGAACAGAAGTCGCGCCGGCCGCCGGGCTGGCCACCGCGCTGACGACACTCTTCCAGGTCGGCAGCCACTTCGACGACTGGGAGCGGCTCCAGGGCCGGGCACTCAAAGCAGCGCTGCACGTCGGCGACAAGCGAAGCGCCACCAAACTCCACCGGTGCCTCGGCGAACTCACCACCATCCTCGACCGGTATCCGGAGGCGCTGGAGCACTTCGAGCAGGCCCTGCTGCTCGCCGAGGGGCAGGGCCCGGCTTACCGGGCCAGTGCCACCGCCGGGCTGGCGTACGTGCACCGACTGCTCGGCCAGTACACCTCAGCCGTGTGTCATTTCGGGCAGGCCGCCGAGCTGGCCCGATCGGCGGGAAACGTCAACTGTCTCGTCTACGCAACCAACGGCATTGGCGTCATCGACCTCGAGCAGGGGCGTGTCGAGGCGGCCACGGAGCGGTTCACGGAGTGTCTTCAGGCGAGCCGACTCGCGGGCTACCGGCCAGGTGAGGCTCAGGCCTTGCGATGCCTGGGACAGAGCCACCGCGCACTCGGCGCCTACCCGGCCGCCGCCGACTGCTTCCGGCAGGCCGCCTCGATCAGTGAGGACCTCGGCGACCTGCTCGGCGCCACACACGCGACCTGCTGGCTCGGGGACGTCCTGGTGCGACAGGGTGCGCATTGGGAGGGGCGCCGATTGCTGGCCCGGAGCCTTTGGAGCTACAGGGAATTCGGCAACCTCTGGGGCGAGGCGGCGACGCTGTACGCGCTCGCGGAGGCGCAACTCGTAGCCGGCCGTCCGGTGCCGGCCCGCCGACGAGCTGAAGCCGCCGTCAGGCTGTGGCGGCAGATCGGCTCCCGAACCTGGCTGGCCGTCGGCCTCGAGACCCTGGCCAAGGCACACACTCTGGCCGGCGACCTCGAGGCCGCGACCCGGGCTCGGGACGCGGCCACAGCGGCGCGGACAGCGTTGGACAGCGCTGGTCGCTGACCGGTCGTCCAGCTCGTTCTGACAGGGCTCAACGACGACGGCACACCGGCACGTGCGGACGAGCGCGGGCGCCCCCTCCCCCCGGGCGGATGCCAGGGCGAGGCCACAGCCGCCCTGTCGGGTGACCCACAGAAGATCGGGAACCGGGAGCTCGTCGGCGCGATCAACATCGGCGGTTACCGTGATTCACAGACCGATCCTCGCGTGGTCGAGGTCTTCCGCGCGTGGTCGCTGTGTATGCGGCGGCACGGCTATGACTACGCCGACCCCACCCGCGCGCCCGGCAAGGACCCGAGGTTCACCGGTCCGACGGCAGGCCGGGCAGAGATCGCCCTGGCCGGCACGGACGTGGCCTGCAAACGGGAGGCGAACGTCATCGGCGTCTGGTCCTCGGTCGACGCTGCCTACCAGCGGCGGGCGATGGCGGAGAAGTCGGAGGAACTCGCCGCAGTCAAGCGGGACATCCGCATCCAGCTGGCCAACGCGGACCGGGTGCTGAGCCGCTGACGCCTGCTGACGGGCCGCTGACATGTGCTGACGGGGCGCTGCCGGAGCACGGGCACACTGAACGCAGGCGTGGCCACGGACGAGGCACACCGTCAGGGCGTTGGGATGCCACCGGGGCGGGCCGGGCGTCCGAAGCGTACGGGGACGCCGGGCGAGTACAGCACGCTCACCGGGTCGCCGACCGGCTCGGGGAGTCCCGCGGCCGTGATGAGGTCCTCTTCGCACTCGACCAGGTCCGCTCGGTGCAGGGGCCAGCGTGGGTGGGTGTTCGGCAGGTACATCTGCCGTCCGAGGAAGGTGTTGTGCATGCCCCAGCGGGCCGTCAGGAAGTGCTCGAGGTCGGTGGGATCCTGGACGCTTTCCCTGATGCGTATGGTGATCCGGCTGTGCGCGCCGCGCGGCCCCGGCCAGCGCCTGGTGCTTGTGTAGGTGATGGTGTCGTCGCTGTGGCGGATCGTCATCCGGGACCACAGGTACGGCAGCCGGAACGCCGTTCGTGCAACCGCTACCGGTATGAGGCGGGAGGCGTCGAGCGAGCGGAAGACGACGCCGCGCCGTCCGTGGGTGTCCACCGAGTAGAGGCGGACGTTGGTCTCGGGGAAGGTTCCCAGATAGGGGACGCCGGGGAGGCGGAACCAGCCGACGCGGTGCATGCGGAAGGCTACGAGGCCGACATAGGTGACCCCGTCCAGTGTGTCGGGGACGGTTCCAGCCGGCAGGAGGGGAGCCACGTCCGCGGGGTCGGCGGCCCAGTGCAGGAAGGCCAAGTCAAGCCACGACTGGGTGAGCAGCGGGTTCTCGGTGGTGCTGGGCGGGTCGGCAGTTATCGGTTCCAGGGCGAGCGGTGTGAGCGACACGGCGCCCAGCATCGCAGACGCCTTTGACACGGTTGGCCCCACCCTGCCCTCCTCGCTCAGTGGCCCGCGAGAAGCGCGTAGAGCAAGGGGATCCGCGGGGCGGTGTCGGGCAGCCGCCACCATCCGCCGGGGGTGGGGGTCATCCCTGGCCAGCGGGGCCAGGGGAGCTCGTCGCTTTCGCGCAGCTTCGCGATCCGCAGGCCGGCCGAGATCAGGGCGTTGATCACCTCGTCCAGGCCGTGCATCCATTCGAAGCTTTCGGTTGCGCCCTGCACGGCCTCCCCGTCGGTGTAGGTGTACGTCGAGTCCCGGCGGACGGCGCCGCGATTGCCGAGGTAGTCATGGCGCAGCAGAAGTTCCGGGCCGTCGCCGGGGGCCGGCTTGGGGCCGAGGGCGTTGAGGAGGGGGTGGAACTCGACGATGTACAGCCGTCCGCCCGGACGCAGCAGCCGTGAGATCGTTTCGGCCCAGCTGTCGAGGTCCGGCAGATAGCACAGGGCGCCCTTACCCGTATAGATCAGGTCGAACCTCCGCCCGCCCAAGGCGGCTGACGCGTCATAGACGTTGGCCTGGACGTAGTCGATGTCCAGACCCGCGGCCGCGGCGAGGTCTTTGGCCGCGGCCACCGACGCACCCGAGATGTCGAGACCGGCGGTGCGTGCCCCGCGTTGAGCGAACGCGATCGTCTCGGTGCCCAGGTGGCACTGCAGGTGAAGGACGTCGCTACCAGTGAGGTCCCCGAGGTCTTCCCACTCGAAGGCGGCGAACCAACGGGCCGGGTCGGCGGCCTGTCCCACGTCGTAGAACTGGCTGGCGAGATGGACGGGCGTGCGCGCGTCCCAGTTGGCCTCGTTGGCCTCCATCATCTGCCGCAGGGACGGATCGAACTGCTTTGCCGCTTCGGTCATGAGGCCATCCAACCCTCCGGGCCGCGCCACGTCTGTACCCACAGCGCCACGCAAGATCGCGGCTAGGCGCCAATCGCCCTGAGGACCGTATCGGCAAGTCTGTCCAGGTAGTCCGGTCCCGCCTCCTCGGCGCGAACGATGAGCCGCCAATAGACCGGCGCGGCAACCAGATCGAGCGCGAGTTCCAGATCGGTGTCCGCCGGAAGTTCGCCGCGCTCGATCGCCCGCTGGAACATCACCGTCGCAAGCTCGCGCCTCGGTACGCCGATCATGGCCTTGCTGAACTCGCCCAGCTCCGGGTTGCGGGCCGTCTCGGCCACCAGGTCGGGCAGGATCCGCGCGAACCGGGGATGGGTCAGCCATTCCATCAGCGCGTCAAGGCTCGCGCGCAGGTCGCCCCGCAGTGAGCCGGTGTCCGGGACCACGGCCAGCGCCACGCTGAACTCGGAGATGACCGAGAGCGCCATCTCCTGCTTGGACGGCCAGCGGCGATAGAGCGCGCTCCTGCTGACTCTCGCCCGTTTGGCGACGGCTTCCATCGACAGCCGCGCATACCCCTGCTCGGCCAGCTCGTCGAGCACGGCTTCGGTGATGGCCTTGGTGATTCCTGGTTGCAGGACGGCTGCGCCGGTGGGCGTGCGAGGTGCCATGTGGACGAGTCTAACAAGTGGACGGTACAGCCCCGTCCCGCGTAGTCTGGACGGGACAGAACTGTACTGTCCAAACGTTGGGAGAACCCGATGAACCCCCGTGAACTCGTAGAACACGCCTTGAAGCTCCTGATCGCCAAGGACATGTCCGCCTTCGCCGGGCTGTGGGCGAAGACCGGTGTGCTGGAGTTCCCCTTCGCGCCACCCGGCTACCCGCAACGGCTGGAAGGCCGCGCCGCGGTCCAGGAGTATCTGCGCGGCTATCCCGAGATCGTCGACGTGCGCGAGATCACCGAGCAGGCTGTGCACCAGAGCGTCGACCCCGAAGTGGTGATCGTCGAGTTCGAGGCCGCCGGGGTCGTGGTCGCCACGGGAGCGCCCTATCGTCTGCGCTACATCGCGGTGATCACCGCGCGGGACGGTGAGATCCAGCACTACCGCGACTACTGGAGTCCGCTTGCCGTGGCCGAGGCGATGGGCGGCGTGGACGAGTTGATGGCCGGGTTCGCGGGTGGTCCCCGTGGCTGACATCCTCGTCCTCGGCGCGACCGGCACGACGGGTTCCCGGGTCGCCGCCTTTCTGGGGGAGCGCGGCATCGTGGCCCGGCCGGCTACACGGAAGCCGGATTCCGCCGCGCAGGTGCGGTTCGACTGGGCGGACCGGGAAACCCACGCGCCCGCACTGCATCGGGTCTCCGCTGTCTATCTCGTCGCTCCTGTCGGAGTGACCGATCCCGTCCCGTTGGTGGAGCCGTTCCTCGAGGAGGCCGTCCGCCAGGGCGTGCGACGCGTCGTGCAGCTCAGCTCGTCCGCGGTGCCGGAGGGCGCGCCGGGCCTCGGCGCGCTGCACAGTCTCGTACGCGCGACCATGCCCGAGTGGGCGGTGCTGCGGCCGTCGTGGTTCATGCAGAACTTCACCCGTGAGCACTTCGTCGCGCAAGGCGTGCGGGGCGGCGAGATCGTCACCGCGACCGGGGACGGCAAGGTGGCTTTCATCGACGCGACGGACATCGCCGCCGTCGCCGTGCACGCGCTGATCGACGAGATCCCGCACAACGCCGCGCACATCCTGACCGGCCCCGAGGCGCTGAGTTACGCCGATGCCGCCGCGATCGTCGCTCAGCGGACAGGCACCCCGGTGCGCCACCGGTCGGTCACCGCCGACGAACTCGCCCGGCACTTCACCGGACATGGCGTCCCGGCGGATTTCGCCGCGCTGCTCGCCGCGCTCGACGACGACATTCGCGCCGGAGCGGAAGACCGCGTCACCGACACCGTCGAACGCATCACCGGCCGCCCGGCCCGCGGCTTCCGCGACTTCGCCGAGAGCGAGATTCGGTGACGCGGTCGCTGTGCGCCGCCTCATCGGCCCGTGGCAGCCACCGGTCGAGGTATCTGAGGAGACCGGTCAGGTCCGTGCCTCCGGCGCGGTATCCGATGTAGGCGTCCGGCCGGACCAGGCAGTGGGTGATGCCCCGCCAAGGCCCGCTCGTACCGAGCGTGTGGACGTGGAGCAGGTGGTCCCGACCGCCGGTGGCGGCCGCGATCCCGTCGGTGTCCCACACCTCGTGGCGCCCGCACAGGAGCAGGTGGTACCCGGGAGCGGCCGTCATCGCCTGCAGGTCGCCGGGGGAGCCGGGGAGCCGGTCACCTGCCCGCGGGCCGTGCCTGGGCGAATGCGGGCCCTCGGTCGTGGCGAGGCTGCGCCGGTAGTGGATGGCCAGCTGCGAGACCGTACGGAAGGCCGCGGCGCGCAGGAAGGGAAGGCGTAGGGCCAGCGGTGCGAGGCGGGGTGCGACGTGGGCGCGGGCCAGCTTGAGCAGTGGATTGCGGCTGGTGGCGATGGTGAACGCGCGGTCCGTGAAGCGCAGCACGTTCCGGCCGACGGGGGCGCGTTCACTCTCGTACGTGTCCAACAGGGCGTCCGGTGCGGCGCCACGGCAGACAAGGGCGAGCTTCCAGCCGAGATTGAGCGAATCCTGGATACCCGTGTTCATGCCCTGGGCACCGGCGGGGCTGTGGATGTGGGCGGCGTCACCGGCGAGGAAGGCGCGGCCGGCGCGGTAGTTCTTGGCTCCGCGGTTGTAGAGCCTGAAATCGGTCATCCATACGGGGTCCCGCAGGTGCAGCCGGCCGCTGACGTAGCCGTCGACGATCGCCTCCAACTGCCCGATATCCACCGGGCTTTCGGCCTCAGTGTCTCCCGGCGGCCGCATCGCGATCATCCGCCAGCTCGCCGGCGAGACCAGCGGGAAGAAGAGCACAATCCCGGCCTCGGTCATGTACCCGTGCGCAGCGCCCTTCTCCAGACCGTCCACCTCCAGGTCCGCGAGCACGAACGCCTGCGGGTAGGCGTAGCCCTCGAAGCCGATACCGGCCTGCTCGCGGACCGTGCTGTGCGCACCGTCGCAGCCGACGACGTAGCGGGCGGTCACCTCCTCCTCGCTCCCGCCCTGATGCCTCAACCGGCAGGCCGCATGGGCCTTTTCGGCCGTCGGATCCATATCAAGCAGCTCGGTGCCCCGCTCGACCGTCGTACCGGCCGCGGCGAGATGAGCGCCGAGCACGCTCTCCGTCTCGGCCTGGGACAGGAAGAGCAGGAAGGGGTACGGGGTGTCGGCGACGCCGATGTCGAACAGCGGCAGCCGCACCGTACGACCCGGAAGATGCATCCGCAGCTGCACGCCCGGGTTCCCGCGCGCGACCAGCTCGTCCGTCACGCCGAACGGGGCGAGGGCTTCCAGGGTCCGGGGCTGGATGGCCAGCGCTCGTGATTCCCGGGCCCGGTCGAGGTGCCGGTCGATGATCCGGAAGCGCGCCCCGTACGCATGCAACTGCGCCGCAAGAGCCAACCCGGTCGGCCCGGCACCCACCACCAGTACATCAAGAGATTGACTCGCAGCCATGGCAGCAGTGTGCCGCCGAAGTGCTCACCGTGCTTGCCGTGGGATCAGCCTGCGGCAGTGAACTTGTTGCGCCAGGCCAGCGATACGTACACGAGCGCGATCAGCACCGGCACTTCGATCAGCGGGCCGACGACGCCCGACAGGGCCTGCCCGCTGGTGACGCCGAAGGTGGCGATGGCGACCGCGATGGCGAGTTCGAAGTTGTTGCCGGCCGCGGTGAAGGCGAGCGTCGCGGTGCGGTCGTAGGCCAGGCCGATCACCTTGCCGAGCAGGAAGGTGCCGAACCACATCAGTCCGAAGTACACCAGCAGCGGCAGCGCGATCCGGGCGACGTCCAGCGGCTGGGAGGTGATCGTCTTCCCCTGGAGGGCGAAGAGGATGACGATCGTGAAAAGCAGCCCGTACAGCGCCCACGGGCCGATCTTCGGCAGGAAGGTGGTCTCGTAGCTCTCCCGTCCCAGCTTCTTCTCGCCGATGCGGCGGGTGAGGAAGCCGGCCAGCAGCGGGACGCCGAGGAAGATGACGACGTTCAGTGCGATCTTCCACATGGAGATGTCGAGGTGCTCGCCCTCGCCCAGGCCGAGCCAGCCGGGCAACAGGTCGAGGTAGAACCAGCCCAGCACGCCGAATGCCAGCACCTGGAAGACGGAGTTCAGCGCGACGAGGACGGCTGCCGCCTCGCGGTCGCCGCAGGCCAGGTCGTTCCAGATGATGACCATCGCGATGCAGCGGGCGAGGCCGACGATGATCAGGCCGGTGCGGTACTCGGGTAGGTCGGCGAGGAAGATCCAGGCCAGCGCGAACATCACGGCCGGGCCGGCGATCCAGTTGATGACCAGCGACGAGATCATGAGCCTGCGGTCGCCGGTGACGGCGTCGAGCTTGTCGTAGCGGACCTTGGCCAGCACCGGGTACATCATGATCAGCAGGCCGACCGCGATGGGCAGCGAGATGCCGCCGATCTCGACCTCGGCGAGCGCGTCGTTCAGGCCCGGGATCAGCCGGCCGAGGCCCAGGCCGAGTCCCATCGCGATCAGGATCCACACCGCAAGGAACCGGTCGAGTGTGGAGAGCCTGGCGACGATCGAGGCATCCTCGCCGCTCTGTGGCGGCGACGCGGTGCCGGGTTCGGTCGCGGTCATCAGCAGGCTCGCTTTCGGTCGGTCTCGACGGTCGTACGAGCGGTGGTGGCGAGATCCCCGAACGAACCGGCGAGCGTCTCGATGACCTCGGGTCGCAGCTTGTAGTAGGTGAAGCGCCCGCACGGCTCGGTCTCCACCACTCCGGCCTCGCGCAGTACGCGCAGATGGTTGGAGAGGTTGGTCTGCCGGGCGCCGGTCTCCTCGACCAGGTGGGTGGTGCACAGGGTCTCGTGGGCGAGCAGGGTCACGATCCGGAGCCTGAGCGGGTCGGCCAGCACCCGGATCAGGTCAGTGTCGACTGACGTCATCATGGGCTGATACTGTCACATCATCTGGAGCTGATACCAGTCCGGACTGAGTGAAGGGCCCCTGCCGCTGCTCGACTCCTTGCCCAGCTGAACCACTCTTTCCGTACACCCGCGCTGAACAACTCCGCATACTCCGCAAAGGAAGAACCGATGTCCTCCAGCCCGCTCGCCTCCGTGCTCTTCGTCTGCGTCCACAATGCGGGGCGCTCGCAGATGGCCGCCGGATTCCTCACCCACCTCGCGGGCGACCGGATCGAGGTCCGTTCCGCCGGTTCGCTGCCCGCCGACCAGGTCAACCCGGCCGCGGTCGAGGCGATGAAGGAGGTCGGCATCGACATCTCCGGCCAGCGGCCGAAGGTGCTGACGACCGAGGCCGTTCAGGCGTCGGACTACGTCATCACCATGGGCTGCGGGGACGCCTGCCCGATCTTCCCCGGCAAGAAGTACCTCGACTGGGCTCTGGAAGACCCGGCGGGCCAGGGCGTCGAGGCTGTCCGGCCCATCCGGGACGAGATCAGGACTCTGGTCGAGGGCCTCATCGCCGAAGCCGCGCCGGAGACCGCGAAGTGACCACCGGGAACGAGATCCGCAACGTCATCGTCGTCGGCTCCGGGCCGGCCGGCTACACCGCTGCCCTCTACACGGCTCGCGCCTCCCTGGGGCCGCTGGTGTTCGAGGGCTCGGTGACCGCGGGCGGTGCGCTGGCCCAGACGACCGAGGTGGAGAACTTCCCCGGCTTCCGCGACGGCATCATGGGCCCGGACCTCATGCAGAACATGCGCGCCCAGGCCGAGCGGTTCGGCGCCGAACTGATCCCCGACGACATCGTCACCCTCGACCTCACCGGCGAGACCAAGACCGCCACGGACACCGCAGGCACAGCCCACCGCGCCAAGGCCGTGATCGTCGCGACCGGCTCGCAGCACCGCAAGCTGAACCTGGAGGGCGAGGACGCGCTCTCGGGCCGCGGTGTCTCGTACTGCGCGACCTGCGACGGATTCTTCTTCCGAGAGCACGACATCGTGGTCGTCGGCGGCGGCGACACAGCGATGGAGGAGGCGACCTTCCTCTCCCGGTTCGCCAGCTCCGTCACCGTCGTCCACCGCCGCGACACGCTGCGTGCCTCCAAGGCCATGCAGGAGCGTGCCTTCGCCGACCCGAAGATCTCGTTCGTCTGGGACAGCGAAGTCGCCGCGATCCACGAGAGGGACGGCAGGCTGGCCGGCCTCACCCTGCGCAGCACCGTGACCGGCGAGACGTCCGAACTCGCGGCCACCGGCCTGTTCGTGGCCATCGGCAACGACCCGCGCACCGAACTGGTCAAGGGCCAGCTGGAGTTGGAAGAGGACGGCCACCTCAAAGTCGCCTCGCCCTCCACCCGTACGAACATCCCGGGCGTCTTCGGCGCGGGTGACGTCGTGGACCACACCTACCGTCAGGCGATCACCGCCGCCGGCTCGGGCTGCGCCGCGGCTCTGGACGCCGAGCGCTACCTCGCCGCCCGCGCGGACAACGGCAAGTAGACGGCGGCGCCCAGCCGCCCGGTGGAGGTTCCGGCCCGCAGCAGCCGGCATCCCCCGTGCTGCCGCGGGCCGTCACCTCAAGTCCTGTGCGTCACATGTCGGCGGCGTCGACCACCGCGCCGAGATCGACGAACTTGAAATCGGTCGCTTCCCTGTCGCCGCCCGCACCGTCCGGCACCGCGGGCGTCTCATGCCCGTCCTGGACGACCAGAAGGCCGCGCGGATAGCGCGCGCCCAGCGGCTGGTTGAGCACAGCCGCGCCATCGCACTCCTCGCTGCCGTCGAGTGTGTCCGAGGCGGCACCGATCCGGAAGCCGCCCTCGTACTCGTTGCGCTCGGAGATCTCCCGGTCGTACAGCGCGAACGTGTCATCACCCTGGCTGGAGGCCATCAGGTAGCCGTCGCCGTCACGCTCCTGAAACAGCGTCAGGCCCTCGACGTCCGCCGCCAGTCGCTTGCCGCCGTACCCGGGATCGGCGCCCAGCGTGCACTCCTCGGTCTCTTCGTCGTAGACGCCGGGGACGCCGTACTCCCTGACCTTGTCGACCAGTACGGGCTCAGCGGTGAGGTCGGCGCGCATCCGCCAGATGCCGACGTCCTCCTGACCGGCGTAGAGCATCCCGTTGGCCGGGTCCACGACCATGCCCTCGACCTGCGGCAGTTCACCGGGCTCAGCGCACGGGCTCCAACTCGCGCCAGTGGGAAGGCGGAAGGACGACGGCAGTTCGAGCGTACGGATCTTGCGGTAGCCGACTGTGCCTGCCGCCGTCGGCTTCAGCTCCAGGAGCGCGACTGCCGTACTGTTGCGCCGGCTGACCAGGGCGTACGTTCGCCCGGTGCTCTTGTCCGTCCAGGTCGCCAGGCCGTAGGCGGTGCGCTGCTCGTTGATCTCGGACTGGCTCGCGGAGAACACCGGCGCGGCCGCCGGATCCGTGACGTCGGTCAGCGGGCGTCCCGGCCGCGACGGGTCGATGCGGTAGATGCGCAGCCGGTCATTGCCGCGGTCGCTCACCACCGCGACGTCTGCGCGGCCGACCGACGTCCGCAGTCCGGAGACGAGGTCGACGTTGTTGAACCGGCCGGGCGCGTCCCCCTCACCGGGCGGCGCGGGCGCGGGAATCGACTGCACCTGCCTGGCATCGAGGTCGTAGACCCGCAGGCCGCCCTCCTTCGCCGTGGCGACGACCAGACTGCGGGCCGGATCGGCGGCGTTACGCCAGATCGCGGGGTCGTCGGCGTTGGCGTTGCCGCCCGCCTCGTCGTCGTAGAGGGCCGGGGTCTCCGCGGTGGGGGTGATCGTGGGCAGAGCGGAGGAACCGGCCTGCGCGGGGGCCGGGGTGAGGAGGGCGACAAGCGCGGCGCCGAGAGCGGCGGCTGCCGCCGGTCGAGGGGAGCGGTGCAGTCTCACTGGCGCTTCCTTAATGTCGGGGACATGCCGATGGTCCGTCAGGGAGCATCCGGCCAAAGGGCGGCGCCGAGCCGTCATCCAGGTGATGCGGCCGTGTTCGGATCGTGAATTCGCCCGGGCGGCGATGCGCCGCGGACCGGGCGACTGCCGGTTCGGGGGGCCACACCCTCATTCTGGGCGAGGAAGCTGAATCTCGCGCCCGCAGCAGCTCGCACCCGCCACGATGAAGGCCCGGACCGCACAGCGGTCCGGGCGATCACGTGCTTGACGTCGGCGACGGTGCCGGTCGCGGCTGCGGCTTCGGCCGCGACCATGCGCCGGGCTATTTGACGGAGCCCGCCATCACCCCCTGGACGAAGTGCCGTTGGAAGGCGAAGAAGACGATCAGCGGCACCACCAGGGAGAGGAAGGCACCCGGCGCCAGTACTCCGATGTTGCTGCCGAACTGCCGCATCTCGGACTGGAGGGCGACGGTGAGCGGCTGGGACTCGCTGTCGGCGAAGAGCAGCGCGACCAGCATGTCGTTCCATACCCAGAGGAACTGGAAGATGGCCAGGCTGGCCAGGGCCGGCCGGCCCAGTGGCAGGATCAGCCGGGAGAAGATCCGCCACTCCCCGCCGCCGTCCATCCGGGCGGCCTCCAGCATTTCGCGCGGGATCTCGGCGAAGTAGTTGCGGAGCAGGAAAATCGCGAATGGCAGCCCGTAGGCGACATGGAAGAGGATCACGCCGGGGATCGTGCCGAACAGCCCGACGGCGCCGAACAGTTTGGCCACGGGCAGCAGCCCGATCTGTACGGGCACCACGAGCAGACCCACGACCACCAGGAAGATCGCATTGCGGCCGGGGAACTCCAGCCAGGCGAAGGCGTATCCGGCCAGCGCCGCGATACCGACGACGAGCGCCGTGGTGGGCACCGAGATCAGGACGGTGTTCCAGAAGGCCTGGGTGATGCCGGAGTCCTGGAACAGGGCGGTGTAGTTGTCCAGGGACAGCTGCCCGGGATCGGTCAGCGCCGTCCACCAGCCCTCGGCCGCGTTGTCCTGCTCGGAGCGCATCGAGGACAGGAACAGCCCGGCCAGCGGGGTGATCCAGATGAGTGCGACGACGAGCAGGACTGCCTGGACCAGTCCGTTGCCGAGCCACTTGGACAGTACGCCCAGGGGCCGCGGGCGCGGCCGGTGTGAGTGGACAGGGACGCGGGCGGAGGCCTTGGCGACCGGCTGGGACGGATTGCGCTCGATGGTGCTGTGACCGCTCATGCTCCGCTCCTTCGGAAGCGCCGGACGTTGAAGATCATGGCGGGTACGACCAGAAGCAGGAGCAGCACGCTGAGGGCGCTGCCGAGTCCCTGGTTGTTGCCGCCGCCGAAGGACACCAGCCACATCCGGGTCGCCAGGACATTGGCCTCTTCCTGGACCGGCCCTGGCGCGATGATCCAGACGAGGTCGAAGACCTTCATCACGTTGATCACCAGGGTCACGAAGACCACCGTCAGCACCGGAGCGAGCAGCGGCACCGTGATCTTCCGGAAGATCTGCCACTCATTGGCGCCGTCCATCCGGGCCGCCTCCAGCGCGTCCCGGGGGATGGCAGCCAGTCCTGCCCCGATCAGCACCATCGAGAAGCCGGTCCAGATCCACAGATAGGCACCGATGATCGCCGGGGTGACCAGAGCGGGGCCGAGCCAGGAAATGCCCTGGTAGGGGGCTGCGAAGTTCTCCGCCGGGAGCCGGACGGTGTACGAACCGGCGTCCAGGCCGGGGAAGTTGAACGAGCCGTCCGCGGCGGTGGTGGCTTTCGCGGCCACCTTTCCGTCCCGTACCGCCTCGACCGACATCCCCGGCAGACCCTTCTCGGCCGGGTCGACCTTGCCCGGCCTGCCGCCTCCGCCAGGAGTGAAGTCCAGGTAGACCACGCCCCTCACCTCGTCCGCTGCGGGCGCGGCAGAGGACGCGGCATGTGCGGGCCGGGCGTCGGACGGCATCTTGTCCGGTGCCACTCCGACGAAGCCGAGGCTGACGGACTTTCCGGGGCTGACCGCGTCGGTCGTACGGTAGGCACCGCCCGGATCCCCGGTCAGTCCCTGGCCCTGACGGGCCCTGGCGGTGGGGTACGCGGAACGGTCGTCGAAGGCGTCGTGGACGCCCACGGCCACGGCGTTGAGCACACCCCGGTTCGGGTCCTCCTCGTACGCGAGCCGGAAGATGATGCCGGCGGCCAGGAACGACACCGCCATGGGCAGGAAGAGCACCAGCTTGAAGGCAGTTGCCCAGCGCACCTTCTCGGTGAGTACGGCGAGCACCAGGCCGAGACCGGTCAGCAGGACCGGAGCGACGACAACCCAGATGGTGCTGTTGCGGATCGCCTTGAGCGTCGCGGGATCGCTGAATATCTCGGCGTAGTTCTCGCCGCCGACGAAGCGGTCGCCGCTCGCGTCGAAGAGGCTTCGTCCGGCGGAGAACAGGACGGGGTAGACGACCAGCGCGCCGAGCAGCAGCAGGGCGGGCAGGACGAACACCACCGCGATGTTCCGCCTCCTGCGGTGCGCCCGCCGCCGCGGATTCGCGGCGGGGGCGGATGTGGTGAGTGCAGCCATGGTGCGAGGCCTCAGCTCTTGTATGCCTTGGCGGCCGCGGCTTCGAGCTTGGCCGCGGTGCCCTTCGGGTCCGAGGGGTCGCGCAGGAAGTCCTGGAGGAGCTTCCACTCGCCCGCGCCCTTGGTTCCGCCGAACGCGGCCGGGGCCTGGTCGGACATGTCGAAGCGCACCGAGTCACCGGCATCCACCAGTGACTTGGCCGTGGACCGGGTGGTGTCGTCGGCGTACGAGGCGAGGTCCACGTCCTTGTTGGGGGAGAGGAAGCCTCCCGCGCCGGCCCATACCGAAGCCGCTTCGGGGGTGGCCAGGAACTCCAGCAGCCGTTGCGCCGCCTTCTTGTTCTTGCCGTCCTTGAGCACCACGGCCGCGTCACCGCCGCTCACCACCGGTGCCTTGCCGCTGTCGACGCCGGGGAACGGGAAGAACTTGGCGTCCTCGCCGAGCTTCTTGCCGAAGTCGTCCTTGGCCATACCGCCCACGAAGTCGCCCTCGTAGACCATGCCGGCCTTCGGCTCGGGACCGAAGACCTGCTCGATCGAGCCCGGGAAGTCGGTGCGCAGCGCGCCGGCCGAGCCGCCGGCCACGAGCTGCTTGTCCTTGAACACCTCGCCCAGGGTGGTGAGCGCCTTGACCACGCTGGCGTCGGTCCAGGGCAGGGTGTGGGCGGCCAGCTGGTCGTACTTCTCCGGTCCCGCCTGGGAGAGGTAGATGTTCTCGAACCAGTCGGTGAGGGTCCAGCCGTCCTCACCGGCGACGGCGAAGGCGGGCAGTCCGGAGTCGGCGAGCGTGCGGCCCGCCTTGAGCATGTCCGTGTAGCTCTTGGGCTCCGCCACTCCGGCCTGCTCGAACGCGCTCGGGCTGTACCAGACGGTCGACTTGTGGGCCGCCTTGAAGTAGAGGCCGTAGTACGTCTTGTCGACGGTGCCGTAGTTCTTCCACACCGTGGCGAGGTTCGCGCCGGCGGTCGTCGCGGTCTTCTGTGAGAGGGGCTCGAGCCAGCCCTCCTTGGCGAACTGCTGGAGTACGCCGACCTGAGGCACCATCGCCACGTCCGGGGCGTTGCCGCCCTCGATCTTGCTGCCTACGAAGGTGGAGACGTTGTCACCGGTCGGCACGAAGACGGTCTTGGCGCCGGTCTCCTTGGTGAAGGCGTCCAGCACCTTCCGGAAGTTCTTCTGCTCGCTGCCGGTCCAGACTCCGGCCACGGTCACGGTCTGGCCGTTGAGTTCCTTACCGCCGCTCGCCGGGCCCGGTGAGCCGCCGCAGGCCGTCGCGCCGAGGGCGAGGGTGAGTACCGCCGATGCGGCCGCCGTGGTCCGCCGGGTCGTCGTGAGTCGTCGCATGGTGACAGTCCTTCCGAGGGGTGGGAATGGTGGGTGGTTCAGGGGGTGGGGCAGTCGCCCGTCCACCACGCGGCGGTCGCTCCGGGGAGCACACCGTCCGGGCAGGGACCGCTGGAGAGGAGTGGAGTGCCCGCTACCGGCGCGGGCACGGGCTCGGTTCCGAAGTTGATCGCGCAGATGAGTCCGTCACCGCGGGTCATGGCCAGGACCTGCGGGGGCGCCTCCAGCCAGCGCAGGCTGCCCTCGCCCAACTGCGGCAGGCTGCGCCGCAGTTGAAGTCCTTCGCGGTAGAGGTGCCAGAAGGAGCGGGTGTCGGCCAGCGCCCGGTCGGTGGCGTGCTCGGCGAACCACTCGGGCTGTGGCAGCCAGGGCCGCGCGCCGGCCGCACCCTGGCTGAAGCCGAACGGTGACGCGTGACCCGACCAGGGCAGCGGCACCCGGCAGCCGTCCCGGATGCGCGCGCGGCTGCCGGTGCGGTGGAAGATCGGGTCGGTGAGCACCTCGTCGGGAAGGTCGAGGACTTCCGGGAGGCCGAGCTCCTCGCCCTGGTAGACGTAGGCGGCGCCGGGCAGCGCCAGCATCAGCAGAGCGGCGGCGCGGGCACGTGCCGCACCGAGCCCGCTGGCCTCCACGCCGGGCTCGCCCGCGTAGCGGGTGACCGTGCGTACCTGGTCGTGGTTGTTGAGCACCCAGGTGACGGTGGATCCCGTCCCTGCGATGTCGCGTATCGCCTCCGTGATGGTTGTCCGGAAGGCTTCGGCGTCCCACGGGGCGCTGAGCAGGTCGAAGAAGAACGCCTGGTGCAGCTCGTCGGGCCGTACGTACTCGGCGTGTTCGCGCGCCGTCGGTACGGAGACCTCGCCGACGAGCAGCCGCTCGTGGCCGTCCCGGTCCGCGTACTCCTCGCACACGGACCGCCAGCGGCGCCACACCTGGTGGACCTCGGGCTGGTTCCAGGCCAGCGGGTTCACCGAGTCCCGGGACCGCTCGTCGGCGGCGGGGTCGTCGGAGTCGGGCAGCTCGGGGTGCTTGAAGAGGCCGGCGGCGACATCGATGCGGAAACCGTCGACACCCCGGTCCAGCCAGAAGCGCAGTACGCGCTCGAAGGAGTCGCCGATCTCGGGGTTGCGCCAGTTCAGGTCGGGCTGCTCCGGGGTGAACAGGTGGAGATACCACTGTCCCGGGGTGCCGTCGGATTCCGTGATCCGGCTCCAGGCGGGCCCGCCGAACATGGCCCGCCAGTTGTTGGGGGGCTCCGCGCCGTCCGGCCCGCGGCCGTCGGCGAAGTGGAAGCGGGCGCGGGCGGCGCTGCCGGGGTCGGCGGCGAGCGCTTCGCGGAACCACGGGTGCTCGCTGGAGCAGTGGTTGGGGACGATGTCGAGCAGCAGCTTGAGTCCGAGCCGGCGGGCGTCGGCCATCAGCAGGTCGAACTCGGCCAGGTCGCCGTAGACCGGGTCGACGTCGCAGTAGTCGGCGACGTCGTAACCGTGGTCGTGCTGCGGCGACGGATAGAACGGGCTGAGCCAGATGCCGTCGACACCGAGCTTCCTGAGGTACGGCAGCCCGGCCCGAACGCCGGCCAGGTCGCCGATGCCGTCCCCCGTGCTGTCGAGGAAGCTGCGTACGTACACCTGGTAGATCACCGCGTCGCGCCACCAGGAGGTGGCCGTGCGGGGGGAGTGGCCGAGGACGGCCGGAAGAGCTGTGAGCATCTCGCGTTGACCCGTTCCTGAAGGATGCGAGAGCGCCCCAGAGCGGGTGCGCTGTTATGCATGCATGTTAAGTAGGGGTGACGGCAGCGTGTCAACGATGCTGTGAGAAACAGCCCAGGTATGCCCGGATATTTGTGGGTATGCCAGAGTGAGCTACTACTTAACAAGTAAATAATGAGCCGAGGGGGCGGCCGGCAGATTCAGCCCTTGCGGGAGATCGTTCCCAGCTCGCGGGACAGCCGTGCGACGGCCTGCTGCGGCGTCTGCCGCAGCGCCATGACGTCCTGGACGACGGCCTGCACGGCGAGGCTCACCTGGTCGTACCGAGGGCTCTTGGGGCGCGGCTCGGCCGCCAGTACGCTCTGCCGCAGCGTGGGCAGATACGGGTAGGCCCGGATCAGAGCGGGATCCTCGTACAGCGCGGCGCGTACCGGTGGCAGCGAGCCCTCGGTGAGCACCTGCCGCTGGACGCGCTCGCTGGTGAGATAGGCGATCAGGTCGGCGGCCGACTCCGGATGCCGGGAGTGGCTGCTGACCGCGAGATTGGAGCCGCCGAGCACACTCGTGCCCGGTCCCGACGGTCCGGGCAGCGGCACCGCACCGAATGCGCCGGCCACCTTCGAACCCGGCGCGTTGGCCACCGAGTACACGTAGGGCCAGTTCCGCAGAAAGAGCAGCCGGCCGTCCTGGAAGGCCTGCCGGGACTCCTCCTCCTTGTAGCCGCGGGCTTTGGAGGAGATCCAGCCGTCCCGTACTCCGCCCGCCAGGAACTCCAGTCCGGCCCGGGCCGCGGCCGAGTCCACCGTCACCCGGGCGCCGTCGTCCCGAAGGATCGAGCCGCCCGCCGAATGAACGGCCTCGGTGGCGTTGACCGTCAGTCCCTCGTACGGCAGGAACTGGCCGGCATAGCCGTCCATGCCGTACTCGGGGGCCAGTTCCCGGGCCTGCCGGGCCAGCTCCGCCCATGTGCGCGGTGGCCGTTCGCCCGCCCGCTCCAGAATGTCCTTGCGGTAGTACAGCAGCCCGGCGTTGGTGACATAGGGGACGGCGTAGAGGCGGCCGTCGAAGGTGGCTGTGTCCACCACGGGCGCCAGGAAGGTGTTCAGCGGGAACCGGTCCCGCTGCAAGGGGGAGATCCATCCTGCAGCCGCGAACTCGGAGGTCCAGGCCACATCGATGTTCAGTACGTCGAACCGGTCACTGCCGGACCGCAGCTCGCTGATCATCTGGGCCCGGGTCTCGTCCGCGGAGTCGGGCAGCTCGACGAGCGTGACCTGTTCCTTCGCGTGGCTGCGGTTCCAGTCGTCCAGCAGCGGCCCGAGATACTCGGTGAGATCGCCCGCCGTCACCAGCGTCATGGGTCCGCGGCCCTTGGGAGCCGCACTCTCCGACTGGGCGCCGAAGCCCGCGTAACCCGCGAGGATTACGGCGACAACGAGGAGCCCCCTACCCGCGGCATGCATCCACCGCATAGGTTCCTCCCAGTGCACCGATCCGGCCGCGCCGCCGTCCCATGTGGCCTATGTATACCTGTTAGGCATGGGCGATACTAGACGTCCAGGCGGAGAAGGCGGGTGGCGCGAACCACACCCCGTATCCGAGCCAACAGGAAACTATGGAGCGGGAGGGAGGGAGCGCGTGCGGCTGCCGCTCCTGGCACTTCTCACCCGTGGTCCGGCGCACGGTTACGAGCTCAAGCAGGACCTTGAGAAGCTCCTGGGTGCCGCGTACCCTCAGCCGAATGTCGGCCAAATCTACGTCACTCTTGGGCGGCTGGAAAAGGCCGGTCTGATCGCAGGCGAGGACGTCGAGCAGTCCGGCAGGCCCAACAAGCGTACGTATCGGCTCACCGACGCCGGGCGGGAGGCCGTACTCGCCTGGTTCGAAGAGACCACGGACGAGCCGCGGGTCAGGGACGAGTTCTTCATGAAGGTCGCCCTCGCGCCCCAATCCGGTCTTGCCGACCCGATCACGCTGATCAACAAACAGCGGCGTCAGTACCTGAACACCATGCGTGACCTGTCGAAGCTGGCCGCGGCCGAGGACCGGGACAACAGGGTCTCCCAGCTGCTGATCGAGGGCGCGATGCTGCATCTGCAAGCCGACCTCGACTGGCTGGAACGCTGTCAGGAGGAGCTGGAATGAGCGAGGACACCGCTCCTGCCGCGCTGGGCGCATCCGGTGCCACGCCTGGTCAGGGGGACAATGTACCGATCGTACGCGCCGAGGGTCTGACCAAGACCCATCACGGCGAAGGCGCACCGGTTCACGCCGTACGCGGAGTGGATCTGACCGTTCAGCCCGGGGAATTCGTTGCTGTCACCGGCCCCTCCGGCGCCGGCAAGTCCACGCTGCTCCACCTCATCGGCGGGCTCCAGCGACCCGACAGCGGCCGCCTCTGGCTCGACGGCCGCCGGGTGGACGAGTATCGCGAGGCCCGCTGGGCGGTGCTGCGCCGCCGGAGCATTGGCATCGTCTTCCAGTTCTTCAACCTGGTCTCCGACCTCACCGTCGCCGACAACGTCGAACTGCCCGCGCTGCTGGCGGGCGCCTCGCCCAAGGCAGCCAGGGACAGCCGGGCGGAACTGCTCGCCGAACTCGGCCTCGAAGGCAGGGAACGGTCCATGCCGGGCGAACTCTCCGGCGGCGAGCAGCAGCGCGTCGCTCTGGCCAGGGCCCTGGTGAACCATCCCGCGCTGCTGCTCGCCGACGAACCGGCCGGCAGCCTGGACAGCAAGGGCACCCGGGAAGTGCTCCGGCTGCTCTCCCGGTTCCATCAACGCGGCCAGACGATCCTGCTGGTCACCCATGACGCACGGATGGCCAGCGCGGCCGACCGGGTCATCAGCTTCTTCGACGGGCGAATAGCCGACGACGCGGCACTCGGTGCGGGGCACCGCACCACGGGCCGCGGCGTCTCCGGCGTACTCGAACTGAAGGAGTGACCGTGCGGGCCACTCTGCGCTGGGCGCACGCCGATCTCCGGGCACACCGCGGACAATCCGTGTTCGTCGTCCTGGCCAGCGCCGGCATCATCGCTTCCCTGCTGCTGGCCGTGGCCCTGTTCAGCTATGCCGCCAACCCCTGGCAGCGGATCTTCACCCAGTCCCAGGGCGCCCATGTCTGGCTCCACACCCGGGTCGCCGCGGACATGGGGACGCTGTCCGAACTGGACGGTGTCGCCGGTGTCTCGGGGCCGTACCGCACCGGTCAGGCCACCCTTGAATCCCGTGGGGTGAGAGCGAGCGTGGCCCTGCGCGCGGCGGGCACCCGGCCGCCGGAGATCGCCCGGCCACTGGTCACCGAGGGGAGCTGGCTCGATACGCAGGCAGAGGGCGTCGTGCTGGAGAGCTCCCTCGCGCGGGTGCTCTGGGCGGAGCCGGGTGACACCCTGACCGTCGCGGGATCGGACGGCACCGCGCGCACCCTCCGGGTGGCCGGTGTAGCCGAAGCCGCGGAACCCCGCTACCGGCCGGGCGGCGAGCCCGGTATCGGATGGGTGCTGCCCGGCACACTCGACCGCATCGCACCGCACAGCACCAGCCACAGCGTGGGACTGCGGCTGGACGAACCGGACGACACCGACTTCACCGTCCAGCAGGCCGTCACTCTGCTCGGCGCCGACCGCGTCGCCCAGGTGACCAAATGGCAGCAGGCGCGCGCCGAGGCCGGAGGCGACGAGCGGCTGCTCGGGCAGCTCTTCGCGGTGTTCGGGCTGGGCGCCCTGCTGGCAGCCGCGCTCGCCGCATCGGGGGCGATCAGCGCCCGTATCCGCGGACAGCTGAGGGACATCTCGATCCTCAAGGCGATCGGGTTCACGCCGGGCCAGGTGGTACGCGGCTTCCTTGTCCAGCACCTCGCCTTCGCGCTGCTCGGGGTCACCCTGGGCACTGCGGCGATCGCCCTCCTGGGTGCCCGGATACCCGGCCCGATCGGGGAGGCGGCCGGGGTGTGGCAGGACCTGCCCGGGCACACCGCCCTGATGATCGGCGTCCCCAGCGGCGCGGTGCTGCTGATCGCGACAGCCACCTCACTCGCCGCCTGGCGAGCCGGCCGGGTCCCGCCGGTGCCGGTCGCCCGGGCGGCACTTCCCTCAGTGGCACCGATGACCGGGCTGGGCCGCCGGGCGCTCGGCATGCGGGTGCCGCCCGCGCTGGTACTGGGGTGGCGGGCGGCGTTCCCCCGGCGGCCGCGCACCCTGATCACCGTGGCCCGGCTCGCGCTGCCGCTCCTCATGATCACCGTTGCGCTCGTCACCTGGTCCACGCTGGACATGTTCCGCAGCCGCCCCGCGGACGTGGGAGTGCCCGCAGCGCTGACCGTACGGGCCGAGCAGCCCGGCAGCCTCACCGGCCAGGATCTCCAGCGCGCGCTGACCGCCCCCCCGGACGTCGCCGCCGTCCATCCGGGCGTGGAGGTCGCGGCGCTGGTGCCGGGGCAGACCGGCACCATCACACTGCGAGGGCTCGGCACCGCCCGCGCTCCCTACCCCTTCACCGTTGTCGAGGGGCGCCCCGCCGACGGCCCTGACGAGGCGGTCGCCGGCCAAGGCCTGCTCGATCTGCTGGACGTACGGGTCGGAGACTGGGTCCGGATGACGGTTGAGGGGCGGCCGCAGATCCTGCACATCGTCGGACGCAGCATCGAACCGGAAGCCGGCGGCCGGGTCATCTCGACGACGATCGACACGCTTGAAGAACGCGACCCGGCACTGAGGCCGGACTTCTACCATCTCGTCCTGCGGCCCGGCGCGGAACCCCGTGCGGTGAGCAGCGCTCTCGCCGAGGCAGCCGGAGGCGCCCTGGAGATCCGAGAGACACCCAACCCGGCGGACCGGCTGGAACCGGCGCGGGGCGTGATCGCGGCCCTTGTCGGAGTGCTGGCCCTGATCGGGCTCACCGAGCTGCTGACCGTCATCGGCACCGGCGTCCGCGACCGCGGCCGTGATCTGCTCGCGCTCAAGGCGATCGGACTGACACCTCGCCAGATCAGCTCGGCGATCGTGGCGGCCGCCGGCTTCACGGCACTCCTGGCCGCCGGGATCGGCACGGGGCTGGGGGTGCTGTCCGGCAGCTGGCTGGTGGACACACAGGGCCGCTCCAGCGGTATGGGCGCCGGTATTGCCCATGTCCCGCCCGCGCTGTTGCTGGCTTCGGTCGTGGCCGGCGCAGTGCTGGGTGCTGTCGCAGCCGCGGCGGTACCGGCGACCAGGACCGCGCGCCGCCGACTGGCGGATTCGTTGACCGAGACACTCTGACGGCAGCCGACTGCCGCCCGCCGACCGGAAATTGACGCCCGTCTCCAGGACCCGGATCGCCCGGTCCGGTGCCCGGTTGCCGCCCGTTCCTCCTCGGAAATACATCACTTACTGGCCCGGATTGCCGTCGTCGATCGCGTTGCCGCCCTGGCCGTTGGTGGTGCGGTCGCCGACCACCCGGCAGACCGCCCGGGCGACGAAGCCGCTGCTCATCTCCGTCCCGTCCAGCTTGCAGCCGTGCTTCCTGCAGAACCCGAAGGTTCGGGTGGAGAGGTAGGCCGGGTGTCCTCCCGCATGTGCTCGGCGCCGTTGGTCACCAGGTTCGACACGGTCACCATGACCGGCTGGGGCGCCGTGACGGAGTTTGGTGGACACGAACCGCGACAACCCGGACAGGCGGGTTCGGTTGTCGTTCCTCGGCTGAGGTCCGCGCGGCGAGCGGCGGAATGGGCAGCGTTGACGGGCCGTGGCGCCGTTGTGCGATCACGGCCCGTCACATAGCGGCGAGGTCCGACAGCCGGCGGGCCTTTCCGACCCGCCGCGGTGTCAGGTGGACCAGATGACTCCGCCGTTGTGAAGAATGACGACCTTGCCGTCCGCCCGCAGGACCAGCTGGGCGTTCTCGTGGCCGTGGCTCTTGGAGGCCCAGATGGGGCGGTCGTCGGCGTTGTGGATGACGAGGTTGCCGTCCTGCTGGAAGATTGCCCGGTGGTTGGCTCCGAACGTCATGGCCGCCCAGATGGGCTTGCCCTTCTCGTTGTAGACGACGAGGTTGCCGTCGCTCTGCATGACCATGCGGATGCGGTTGGTGGACCAGGCCTGTCCGACCTGCAGGACACTGGTCGCGTAGACAGTCTTGGTGCCCCAGTTCGGCTTCGGGGTCGCCTTGGGCTTGGGCTTCGCCTTGGCCTTCTTCTCGGGCGAGCTGCTCGCCTTGGGGCTCGGCGAGGGCGCGGCAGGCTGGACGACGGCGACCTTCGGAGCCTCGCTCTTCTTCGGCTTCGCCTTGCTCGGGGACGAACTGGGCTTCTCGGCCACGTAGTCGTCGAGCACGGCGGGGGCGGAGCTCGCGTTCAGGACGGTGTCGGAGTCCACGGCCAGCCCCTTGGCGGAGTCGGGTCGCTCGTCGTTCGCGCTCCCCGCCAGCAGCAGGGGTATGGCGACCAGGACGGCGCCGGCGATCGCGGCCCCCGCCAGGATCGGCTTGCGGGGGCGTCCTGTGTCGGTACCGGTGTCGGCCTTGACGTCCGGCGGCGCCGTTCCGACGGCCGCCGCCACGGCGACGCCCTCCTCGGGCTCCTCGGCGGCCGGGGGCGGGGCGGCGGCGGTGGCGGTCGCGGCAGCGGTCTCCCCGCTCGGGGCAGTGCCTGACTCCGCCTTGGGGGCCGCGGCGGGGCTCGGGGCCTGCTCGTCCGGTGCCGAGGACGGGGGTGGCGACCCGGCCTCCTCTGCGCGGGCGGCGGCCGCCTCCGCGTTCGCGCCGGGGGTGTGGTGCTGGGGGGACATGCGGTACTCCTCCTCGGTGGCGGAGCTGTCGGTGGTGGGCACGGGCCCGCACAGCGGCCGGGCCGGACGAACGCCGGTCGGCGCGGCGGGCTTTGGGCAAGTGCCGCGTCGAGTGAGCCGGTTCGGCTCTCGGTCCTGGTCGTCGAGTTCCGCGTGACCCTCCGCGGCGGCGGCCGCGGACCGGTCCGAGCCTTTCCGGGCTGCGAACCTTCCGAGCCGCGAAGTCCTCCCGTACAGAGCTGGCTTGGACGTCCGGGCGGAAGGCATGTGTACGTCGACGGGGTCCGATGGCACACCCAACTTAGCCTGTCACAGGGGCGACAGCAGCACCCCCAGCCCCAACCGACCCACCGCTTTGTCCACCCACGCCTCACTGGTCCCCAAAAGTTCACCACCGGGCAGCAAACGGGCACGCGGGCCCCTGATACGGACATGACCCGGTCGCCCACGGGCGGGGCGCGTGTGGCATCCTGTTGGCTCCCCGATCTGATCAACGTCGAGGTGCGCGCATGGCGCGCGGCACCCAAGAATTCGTACGGACCGAAGAGTTCAGGTGAAAATGCGGCCCGGAGAACGGCAAGAGGGCAGGCATGATGCCTTGTCCGTGGCGCCTGACGGCTCCGGCCCGACCGCCGCTTCCGAGCCAGTCGTTGCCGACATCACCGAGACCACCAAATTCGCGGACACGCCCGAGATACCCGAGGCCGTGCGGGCCGCCGCCCGCCGGGCGCCGGGGCACTGGATCGGCGTCGTCGACCCGGAGTGGACCGAGGAGCGGACGCCGCCGGAGTGGGCGGTGCTGGGGGAGTGGCAGTCGGACGAGGACGGGGGCGTGGGGGACTACCGCGCCAACCCGGCGTACCGGCCCTCGGCCCGGGTGCTCGGCTGGCCGGAGCCCAGCGACCCGGTGGACGCGGCGGCGCAGCGTGCCGCCACCGGTTACGGCTCGGTGGACGAGGCGCTCGCGGCGCTCGCGGAGGCGGAGATCACAGTGGTGCGCGGGCCGGACGGCGGGCCGCTCACGGCCACCGGCCTGGACGGGGCACCGGTGGTGCTGTTGTTCACCTCGCCGGTACACGAGTTCATGTCCGCGGCACTTCGACATGACACGCTTCCCGCACGCGAGTTGGCCCGTTCACTGAGTGATTCGGGCACCCGGTTGCTGGCGAACGCCGGAGCCGCGGCCCCCTTGCTCGTCCCGGCGGACAGTCTTCTCGATCCCGTACGTGTGCCGGGTGCCGAGGGGGCGCCCGCAGCAGAGGCCGTGACGGTGGAGAGCTCCGGCGGCCTCTCCGGCTCGGCGGACCGTACCGGCCCTGCGGCCGCGGCCCGGACCGACAGCTCTCCTGAACCCTGGCCCCACACCACAGGGAGGACCACGTGACACCATCGGCCCCACAACCCCCCACATCCCCGAGTGCCGAGCCCGGTTCCGACGGCGAGGAGACGGCCGCGACCGGAGCCGTCGCCGAGCCCGCACCCAAGACCGAGCCCAACTCTGAGCCCGCGGAGGCGAAGAGCGGAGCCGAGGCCGGTACGAAACTTGCCGCGGCCGAGGAGACGGCCGCACAGGGCAGCACCACCGAGCCCGAAGGCGGCGCCAGCTCCGAGACCGGCACCAACTCTGAGACCGGCGCCAGCTCCGAGACCGGCACCAACTCTGAGACCGGCACCAACTCCGAGAGCCGAGCCGGCTCCGAGACCGGCACCAGCTCCGAGAGCGGGGCGGCCTCCGGCAGTCAGTCCGAAGCCGAAGGCGACCCCGGTGCCGCCGCGGCCGCCAAGAGCCGGCTGCCAGCGTTCGTACGGACCATGACTGTGACCGCGATCGACCGGCCGCAGCAGCAGGCCGGACCGGTGGGGCGGCCGGGTAGGGCGGTGCTGGCCGGGGCCGCGGTCGCGGGGGCGCTGCTCGTGTCGGTGCCGTTCATGATGCTCGGCGGGAACGACGACAAGGACCGCAGGGGGCCGGCGTCGGAGGGAACAGTGCTCGGCGGGAACGCGCAGGACGCACCGGGCGAGTTCGCTGCGACCACGCCCGACACCGGTTCCTCCGGCGACGGCAAGAAGGACCCCGACCAGCAGGGCAAGCAGAAGGAGCCGGTGAAAGAGGCTTCCGCGTCCGCCCCGGTGAAGGGCGGGGACAAGGGCGAGGACCGGCCGAAGGACGCCGGTGAGAAGGACCAGCCGGAGAAACAGAGCGGCGGGAAGCAGTCCGACGGCCGCAAGGACCAGCCCGCGAAGGCCGGTTCGGGCGTGACTCTCAGTGCCCCCGTCTCCCTGCGCAGTCACCTCTCGGGCCGTTGCATCGACGTACCGGGCGGCGACTTCAGCGACGGCAAGCAGCTGTTCGTGTGGGACTGCAACAACGGCCCCGCACAGAAGTGGCAGTTCGCCTCCGACGGCACCGTCCGCATCAACGGCAAGTGCCTGGACGTGGCCAACGCGAACTACAACGACGGCACCCCCATCCAGATCGCCTGGTGCAGTGGCAACGCCGCCCAGAAGTTCGTCCTGAACGCCAGCCACGACCTGGTCAACACCGTTGTCGGCAAGTGCGTCGACATCAAGGACAACAACCGGGGCAGCGGGGCCTGGCTGCAGCTGTGGAGCTGCGCGGGGACCGACAACCAGAAGTGGAGCGTCTGACAGGACGCCCGCAGACCGAGAACACCGCTCTCGGCACTCGCCCGCCCCCAGGGCGAGGCATGATGGCACCGTCGGCTAGCCGACACGCGCCCCCGGACGAGGGGGCGCCCACTGCAGACGCCCCCGTGGCAAGGAGGTTGGTGCGTGTCGCGCCAGGTACTGACCGTCGGTCCGGGGGACCGGGACCGCTACCGGACGATCGGTGAGGCACTCGCGGCCGCCCGTACCGGCGCACTCATCAGCGTCCGGCCCGGGACATACGCGGAGAACCTGGTGATCAACACCAGGGTCACCCTCACCGCCGCCGAAGGGCGGGGGACGGTGGAGATCCGCCCGCGCTCGGGCAGCGTGATCGCGCTGCGCGCCGACGCCGTGATGCTCTCCGAACTGACTCTGCGCGGCGGCGACGCCGAACTGCCGGCCGTGGACGTGCGGCGCGGGCAGGCCGCCCTCGACGGCTGTGAGGTCGTCGGCGCCGCCTGGACCGCGATGCTGGCCGGCGGAACGGGTTCACTCGCGCTGCGGGAGTGCCGGGTGAGCAACCCGCAGGGCGCGGGCATCGTGGTCACCTCGACCACGCCAACCACCGTGGAGTCCTGCACCTTCGAACACCTGGGCACCAGCGGCCTGGTCATCGCGGAGCAGGGCGAGGCACGCATCCGCGGTTGCACGGTCCGCGACGCCCGCGGCAACGGCCTGCTCGCCAACGGCGAGGCCCGCGGCACCGTCGAGGACTGCGACATCTCCTCCACCGACAAACCCTCCATCGCCCTGGAGCAGAACTGCTCCCTCTCGGTGGTCCGCACCGTGGTGCACGACACCAGCACCGGCGTGCACCTGAGCAGCGGGGGCCGTACGACGCTGGAGGACGTCCGCGTCACCGGAGCGTCCGGGAACGGCATCACACTGGCCCAGGGCACCGACCCGGTACTGCGCCGCTGCCGCGTCTCGCGTACGCGCGGCCACGGCGTGCTCGTCACCGACCGGGCGCGCGGCACCTTCGAGGACTGCTGGGTGGACGGCGCGCAGGGCGCGGCGCTGCGGGTCGCGGGAGCCGCCTCCCCGGCCCTGACCGGCCTGACGGTCCGCGACTGCGACCAGACCGGGCTGCTCCTGGAGGAGGACTCGGCGCCGGAGCTGGACCACCTCGAGGTGATCGGCGGCTCGCCCGCGATCGCGGTGCGCGGCGGTGCCAACCCGCTGCTGCGACGGGCCCGGCTGGTGGAACCCTCCGGTGACGGCATCTCAACCGCCAAGGACGCCCGCGGCCGCGTAGAGGACTGCGAGATCGTCCGGCCGAAGGGCGCGGGTGTACGCGTCGCCTCCGGCAGCACCCTCTACCTGGCCGGTGGCGGGGTCTCCGACACGGCCACCAGCGGTCTGGTCGTGGAGGACGGCGGCAACGTCACCGTCCGCGACTTCCGCGTCGAGATATCCGGCGAGGAGGGTGTGGTCGTCGCCACGGGCGGCGAGCTGACCGCCAACCGCACCGCGGTGCACGCCCCCAAGGGCCACGGTTTCCTCCTCCGCGAGGGCGCGCTCGCCTCGCTCAGCGGCTGCGAGGTCTCCGGCGGCGCCCAGGACGGCTTTCGGGTGGAGTCCACCGCGCCGGTGTCCCTCGTGAACTGCCTCGCCCGGGAGAACGAGGGCGGCGGCCTGGTGCAGACCGAGCCCGGCGACCGGCTGGCCGTTGAGGGCCTGAACAGCACCGGCAACGGCAAGCGGGACGCGTGGGGCAGCGGCAGCGCCGAGAACACCGACCCGGCCGGCTCCGGCGCCGCGGACGCGCCCCCGCCGGACCGCGCGGACGGCCCGCTCGGCGCCCTGAACGCGCTGATCGGCCTGGAGAACGTCAAGCAGCAGGTGCGCACCCTGGTCAACCTGACGCAGCTCGCCCAGCGCCGCGAACAACTCGGCATGTCGGCCCCGCCGATGAGCCGGCACCTGATCTTCGCCGGTCCGCCCGGCACCGGTAAGACCACCGTCGCCCGCCTGTACGGGGCGATCCTCGCCGAACTGGGTTCGCTGCGCAGCGGGCACCTGGTGGAGGTCTCCCGAGCCGACCTGGTCGCGCAGGTCGTCGGCGGTACCGCGATCAAGACCACCGAGACCTTCCAACGGGCGCTCGGCGGTGTGCTGTTCATCGACGAGGCGTACACGCTCGCCTCGGACAGCGGCAATGGCGGCGCCGACTTCGGCCGTGAGGCGGTGGACACCCTGCTGAAGCTGATGGAGGACCACCGCGACGACGTGGTGGTGGTCGCGGCCGGCTACTCCCGCGAGATGGAGTCCTTCCTCGGCTCCAACCCCGGCTTGGCTTCCCGCTTTTCGCGGACCGTCGAGTTCGAGAACTACTCGGTGCCCGAACTGGTCGCGATCATGGAGAACATGTGCGCCCAGCACCAGTACGAGCTGGGCGAGGGCACCGCGGCGGCGCTGGCCGCGCACTTCGAGGCGATGCCTCGGGACAGCGGCTTCGGCAACGGCCGTGCCGCACGCGGGGTGTTCGAGGAGATGGTGGACAGACAGGCGGTCCGGCTCGCCACCCTGCAGCAGGTCGGTGAGCACGACCTGCGGCTGCTGCTGCCGGAGGACGTCTCCGCCACCGCCGCCACGAAGGCCGCCGAGACCGCGGCCCCGGCCGACGACCCGCTGACCCGCCTCGGCGACATGATCGGCCTGGCCGAGGTGAAGCGCGAGGTCGCGGACCTGGTCAACCTCATCACCACCGCCCGCCACCGTGCCGCCGCCGGGCTGCCGGTGCCCTCCCTCAGCAACCACCTGGTCTTCACCGGCCCGCCCGGTACGGGCAAGACCACCGTCGCCCGCCTCTACGGGGAGATCCTGACCCAGCTCGGCATCCTCGACCGGGGCCAGCTGATCGAGGCGGCCCGCGCCGACCTGGTCGGCCGCTACATCGGCCACACCGCCCAGCTGACCCGCGAGGTCTTCGAACGGGCCCGCGGCGGCGTGCTGTTCATCGACGAGGCGTACACCCTCACCCCGCGCGGCGGCGGCGCCGACTTCGGCCAGGAGGCCGTGGACACCCTGCTGAAGCTGATGGAGGACCACCGCGACGAGGTGGTCGTCATCGTCGCCGGCTACACGGACGAGATGGAGCGCTTCCTCGCCTCCAACCCGGGCCTGTCCTCCCGCTTCCCGCGCCGGATCTCCTTCGCGGACTACTCCTCAGAGGAACTGGTCACCATCGTGCGGGCCCAGGCCTCGAGCATGGGCTACGAGTGCGGAGCCGGCACCGGCCCGCTGCTCAAGGAGTACTTCGACTCGCTGTCCCGGGACCGCTCCTTCGGCAACGCCCGCCTGGCCCGTCAGGTGGTCGAGTCGATGGTCACCCGCCAGGCGGGGCGGCTCAGTTCACTGGCCACACCCACTCTGGACGACCTGCGCATCCTGCTCCCCGAGGACGTCGTGTCCGCGGCACCGAAGGCGGCTCCCCGATGACGATGCCCGCCCGCGGGGTGGCCCGCCTGCTGTCCGGCACCGGACTCGCCGCCGCGCTGCTGCTGCCCACGGCCGTCCCGGCCCAGGCGGCACCCCCGTCGCGCCTGCCGGCGGCCGACGGGAAGAAGGGCCAGGAACTGCCCGGCATGCCCTCCGCGCTCGATCCGGACGCGGATGCGGTCACCTGCACCCCCGCGTCCCGCGAGAAGGCGAAGAAGCAGGACTGGTCGCGCCAGCGCCTCGACCTGGACCGGCTGCACCAGTACAGCACCGGCGCGGGCGTGACCGTCGCCCTGATCGACACCGGTGTCGTCCCGGGCGCCGCCGGGCTCAGCGGCAGGGTCACCGCCGAGGGCACGGCCGCCGACGACTGCGTCGGTCACGGAACCTTCATGGCCGGGCTGATCGCCGGGACCGGCGACGGCGGCTCGCTTCTGACCGGTGTCGCCCCGGGCGCGAAGATCCTGGCCCTGCGCGGTACCGACCAGCGCGGTCAGGCGAGCGCCGACCTCGTCACGCAGGCGCTGCGCGAGGCGACCGAGGCCGGAGCCGACGTCATCGCCGTCGCGGCGGCCCTGCCGCGTCGTGACGCGGAACTGACCCGTGCGGTCGCCGACGCCCGCCGTGAGGGCGCGCTGGTGGTCGCCGCGGCCACCCCGGACCCGCCCCGGGGCGGCACCGACGAAATCCCGTCGCGCACCTACTGGCCGGCCGGTGAACCCGGGGTCCTCTCGGTCGCCGACATGCTTCCCGGCGGTGTCCGCCCGGACAACTCCCTGGCCACCAGCGGCATCGATCTGGCCGCCCCCGGCGCCGGGGTGGTCTCCGGCGGCCCGCGCGGCGACGGCCACTACCTCGGCGCCGGAGCCTCGGTGGCCACCGCCTACGCCGCAGGGGCCGCCGCGGCAGTCCGTGCCGTCCGGCCCGACGACTCGCCCGACGCCGTCGCGCGCCGTCTCACCGCCACCGCCTACCCCGCCGACATCCCCCAGCTGGACCCGTACGCCGCCGTCACCACGGTCCTCGGCGACTCGGGTACGGCTGCCGGTGCCGAGCGCGCCGCGGACCCCGTGGCCGTCCGCGACACCTCGGCCGCCGACCGCGCCACCGACCGAGCCACGCATTTCGTCCTCCTCGGCACCGCAGGCGTCCTCGCCATCCTGTGGGCGGCCTTCGCCCTCCCCAGGGCCCGCGCCCGGGGCTGGCGTCCGGCGGGAGCGGGCGGCACGGACAAGGACTGAACGGAGCTGCGGGTGGGGTGCCCCTTGGCGCCCCACCCGCAGGCCCGTACGGCCGGCCCCGG
Organism: Streptomyces sp. V1I1; assembly: GCF_030817355.1. NCBI lineage: Bacteria > Bacillati > Actinomycetota > Actinomycetes > Kitasatosporales > Streptomycetaceae > Streptomyces > Streptomyces sp. V1I1. The sequence goes on from NZ_JAUSZH010000001.1 coordinate 7,868,279, forward strand.
CAACTCGCCGGTGCCGGCCGTACGTTGTTCCCGACCAGTTGCCGACGCCGAAACGCCGGCTCGAGAACTCGCCGGTCACCCATCGGTCGCGGCCGTCCACCAGGCCGTACAACCGGCCGGAACCGGTAGCGGGGGCCACCTCAAGTGGCCCCCGCTACCGGTTCCGTACGTACCCTTCGCGCTCGTGGTCCCTCAGTCCGCCTGGCCCTGGGGCTCCTCCACCAGTGCCGTCTGCATCAGCTTCGCCCGGCGACGGGCGATGTGCAGCGCTCGGCCCGGAGGGAGGTTCCGGGGCTTCGCGTTGCCGAAGAGACGGCCCTCCGTGGGCGGGCAGGAGAGGAGGACGGCGGGGTTGTTGGCCTCGTCGAGGCGGCGGATGAGTCCGTCGCTGAGGCCGCGGCCGGCGCCCATGGCACTGCGGGCGACCACCAGGTGCAGGCCCATCTCGAAGCCGAGCGTCAGGTACTCGAAGAGCGGCTCCATGGGGCTCTGGAACGAGCTGCCGGAGACCATGTCGTAGTCGTCGATCAGGATGAACAGACGCGGGCCGGTCCACCAGTCGCACTTGCGCATGCGGCTGGGGGCGATGTCGGCGCCGGGGACGCGGGTCTTCATCGCCCTGGCCGCGCCCTCGATGGTCTCCTTGAGGTTGTCCAGGGAGATCACGTGCCCGATGCGGTACTCCTCGGGGACGGTGTCCACCAGGGTGCGGCGGTAGTCCACCACGATGATCTTCGCCTCGGCGGGGGAGTAGCGGGCGGTGATGCCCGCGGTGATGCCGCGCAGCAGGTTGGTCTTGCCGCTCTCGGTGTCGCCGACCACGATCAGGTGCGGGGTGCGGCTGAAGTCGTGCCAGACCGGTTCCAGGGCGTCCTGGTCGATACCGAGAGGCAGGCGCATGCCGCCGCCCTCGGTGGACTCGGGCGCGGGGAGTTCGGCGAGCGGGAGCCGGTGCGGCAGCATCCGCACCTGCGGGGCCGGTGCGCCGGACCAGTGCCGGGCGACCTCGGTGACCAGGTGGGCGACGCCCTCGCCGAGGTCCTCGAGGGAACCGCTGCCGTCCAGCCGGGGCAGGCCGGCGAGGAAGTGCATCTTGCTGTCGGCGGTGATGCCGCGACCGCCGCTGCGCGGCACCGAGCGGGCCTTGCGGGTGTCGATCTCGGAGTCCATCGGGTCACCCATCCGCAGTTCCAGGCGGGTGGCGGACTGGTCGCGCACCTGCGCGGACAGCTCCACCCAGCGGGTCGTGGTGATGAGCAGGTGGATGCCGTAGTTGAGGCCGCGGGCGGCCAGTTCGTTGAACTTCGGGATCAGGTCGTCGTAGTCCTGGCGGACCGTCGACCAGCCGTCGACCACCATGAACACATCACCGAACGGCTCGTCGGGGAACTCCCCGGCTGCCCTGCGGCGGCGGTAGGACTGCATGGAGTCGATGGTGTGGTCCACGAAGAACTGCTCGCGCCGGGCGAGCAGCGTCATCACCTCGGCGACCGCCCGGTGCACCCGCTCCGGGTTGAGCCGCGCCGCGACGCCGCCCACGTGCGGCAGCGCGGCGAGCTGCGAGAGGCCGCCGCCGCCGAAGTCCAGGCAGTAGAACTGGATCTCGGCGGGGGTGTGGGTGAGGGCGAGGGCGCCGATCAGGGTGCGGGTGAGCGTGGACTTGCCGCTCTGCGAACCGCCCGCGATGGCGACGTGGCCGCCTGCCCCGGACAGGTCCACGATCAGCGGGTCGCGGCGCTGCTCGAAGGGCTTGTCCACCAGGCCGACCGGAACCCGCAACTTGCCGGTGCCGGACCAGCCGGTAGCGGTGAGGCCGCGCTCGGGGTCCGGAGCGATGCCGGGCAGCAGGGCGTCCAGCGGGGACGGCTCGTCCAGCGGAGGCAGCCACACCTGGTGGGCGGCGGGGCCCGAGTCGCGCAGCCGGTCGAGGGCCACGGCGAGCAGCGTCTCCTCGTCCTCCTCGCTCTCCTCGGTCTCCGGCTCCGGTTCGGGCGCCGCCTCCAGCGTGCGCGGCACCACCCAGCCGCTGGTCCACGGCACCACCTGGCTGGCCACCCGTGCCTGCACCACCGCGCCGGTGCGACGCCGGTAGGTGCCGGAGGAGTAGGCCGCCCGGAAGCGGGTCAGTGACTCCACACCGGACTTCAGATAGCCGCTGCCGGGCTGGGCCGGGAGCTCATAGGCGTCCGGCACACCGAGCACGCCGCGGCTCTCCATGGCGGAGAAGGTGCGCAGGCCGACCCGGTACGACAGGTGGCTCTCCAAGTGGTGCATGCGGCCCTCGTCCAGGCGCTGCGAGGCGAGCAGCAGGTGCACCCCGAGGGAGCGGCCGAGGCGGCCGATCATCACGAACAGGTCCATGAACTCCCGGTGCGTGGAGAGGAGCTCGCTGAACTCGTCGACCACCACGAACAGGCTCGGCAGCGGAATGAGGTCGGCCCCCGCGGCGCGGGCCCGCTCGTACTCCAGGGCGGAGGTGTAGTTGCCGGCCGAGCGCAACAGCTCCTGGCGACGCATGAGTTCGCCGTGCAGGGCATCCTGCATGCGCTCCACCAGCGCCACTTCGTCGGCCAGGTTGGTGATGACGGCGGAGGTGTGCGGGAGTTCCTCCAGACCCAGGAAGGTGGCGCCGCCCTTGAAGTCGACCAGGACGAAGTTGAGGGTCTCGGAGGAGTTGGTCAGCGCGAGGCCGAGGACGAGGGTGCGCAGGAGCTCGCTCTTGCCGGAACCGGTGGCGCCGATGAGCATGCCGTGGGGGCCCATGCCGCCCTGCGCGGACTCCTTGATGTCGAGTTCCACCGGGCGGCCGTCCACACCGACCGCGACCGGAACCCGCAGCCGCGCGGCGCCGGTGTGCCGGGCGAAGAGCGTGGCCGGGTCGTGCCGGTGCAGGTCGGGGATGCCGAGCAGGGTGGTCAGTTCGACGTCGCTGTCCAGCGGCTGCGCGATGTCGGTGCCCAGACTGATCCGGCGGGAGGTGAGCAGCCGGGCCAGCGACTCCGCGGCGAGCGGGCCGAGCCGGTCCGGGCGGCCGAGCGGCACGGAACGCTCCTTGCGGCTGCGGTCGGTGCGCACCAGGCTCACCCGGTCGGGACCGACGGTCAGCCGCAGCGTGTTGCGGCCGGGCCGCCAGCGCAGCGCCCCGGAGACGTCGAGGACCACGGCGTTGCGGTAGCCGTGCCCCTCCCAGCGATGGCCCTCGGGGACGGTGACGCCGTCCAGGACGACGACGGTGTAGGGCTCGTCACGACCGGGGCGGGCATCCGCGTCGAAGCCGGGACGCTCGGCGAACTCGGCGCCGAGCAGGTCGTCCAGCTCGGTGAGGTCGGCGGTGATCCGGCGGACCTGACCCGCGCCGTCCTCCTCGTGCGGGTGCAGCGCGTGCGGCAGCCACTTGACCCACTCCCAGTCGGGCCGCCGCTCGTCACTGACACAGACCGCGATCCACAGCTCCTCGGGCGCGTGGAACACCGCGAGCTGGCCGAGCGCGGCGCGCACGAGAGCGCGTACGGCGTCGGTCGGGTCCTCCACCGGGGCGCCGCCCTCGGCCCGGGCCCCGCCGGGCTCCCCGGCCGGCGGGACGACCGGCTCGGCGGTCGCCCGGCCCGGAGTCTCCTCGGGGCGCAGCAGGATCCGGGCCGAGGAGCGCAGATAGAGGCCGAGGGGCTGTTCGGGGACGGTGGAGTAGGCGCGGATGAAGCGGCGCAGGGCGTGGGCGCAGAGCGGTTCGAGGTCCTCCACCGGTCGGGTGGAGACCGGTTGCAGGGTGAGCGCGAGCTGCTGCTCGCCGACCGCGAGTCGGGCCTCGCCGAAGTCCTCGTCGGTCGGACGGCGCTCCCACAGCCGCGAGGTGCGGGCCAGCGAGCGCAGCGAGGCGGGGTCCGGGTGGCGCCAGGCGAGCGCACGCTGCTGCTCTACGATCGTGGCACGGACCCGCTTGCGGGTCTGCGCCAGATAGCGGAGGTAGTCGCGGCGTTCGCCCTTCAGGCGCTGCTTGCGCTCGCTGGAGCGGCGCATCAGCTGCCCCAGCAGCATGGCACCGGCGGAGAGCGCCATGACGCCCATCGCCAGATACATGAAGACGCCGTTCCCGCCGCCGGGGCGCAGGAACATCAGCATCATGGACACCGACATCAGCGCCATCGGCAAATAGGTCCATATCGCCGAGGTGTCGGGCACGGTCTCGGCGAGGACCGGTGGCTCCTGAAGGGTCAATTGACCCTCGGGCATCTCCGGTCCGCGTCTGCGGGCCGGCCGGCGAAACAGCACCACACTCAAGGAACAGAACCTCCGGTTTCACTGCCTTTGTGGCCCGCACCGAATACCGGCACGCCCGGTAGCGGGAAAGACCGCACCGAGCTGATTCTCCGGGTGCCGCATGACGCGGTGAACGCCGGGGTGAATGTTTCGAGCGGACAGCGGGGACGGTCAACTCCCGTGAAGGACAACTCCATACCGGACAATGAGTCCGGTCCGCAGCACGATCCGGCGGGCGTAGGCAGTAGTCTGCATTCACGGAACGCGACCTGTCCACGTGGGAGAGGCGGTCGCGGGCCGCGCGGACACAATTCCCCAGCCCGGTACCCCCGTTCCTGGCCGCGCCGGCCTTCCGTACTCTTCGCAGGTCCCCTCTCCGGGGGAAGTCCTCCTGTCAAAGCCCCCACGGAAGACGAGAGTTCAGCTGATGACCGACAGTGCGGTGGCCGAGCTGTGCCGCCTGACCGTACGTGCGCCGAGCGTCTCCGTCGATCTGGCCGTGCCCGCCGACGTGCCGGTCGCCGATCTCCTGCCGACGCTGCTCCGTTATGTGGGCGAGGAAGTCGAGGAGGCCGGTCTCGACCATGCCGGCTGGGTGCTCCAGCAACTCGGCGGCGCCCCGCTCGACGAGGAGACCACCCTCGCCCACGCCGGGTTCGCCGACGGCGCCGTGCTCTACCTGCGCCCGCACACCGAGGCGCTGCCCGAGGCCCGGCTTGACGACCTGGTGGACGGGATAGCCGACACCGCGGGCCGGAAGCTGCACACCTGGCACCCCGAAGCGGCCCGCGGACTCCTGGTGGGCACCGCGGTGGCGACCGTGGCGGCCGCCCTCGCGCTGGTGCTCTGGCCCGGGGCGACCGGCTCCGAATCCACTCAGGTCGCCTTCGCGGCCGTGACCGGGCTGCTGCTGCTCGCGGGCGCGGGCTCGGCCAGCCGCGCGGTCGGCGACCGCCTCTCCGCGACCGCGCTCGCCCTGCTCGTCGCGCCCTGCCTGGCGCTGGCCGGCTGGCTGCTGCCGGGCGGAGACCTGACCGGCCCCGACGCGGCACAGGTCGCGGGCGCACGGCTCCTCGCGGCAGGCGCGGCCGGAGCGGGCGGCGCGGTCCTGGCGCTCGCCGCCACCGCGGTCGGCGCCCCGGCCCTCTTCGCCACCGCGCTGGTCTCGGTGGCGACCGCGATCGCCGGGGCCCTGATGGGCTACACCGGCCTGGACGTACCGGCCTCGGTGGCGCTGGTGGCGACCGTGGTCGCCCTCGCCGCCGGAGCGGTGGCACCGTTCGCCTTCAAACTGGCCGGGATGCGCCTGCCCGCGCTGCCGTCCTCCGCAAGCCAGCTCCAGGAGGGCATCGAGCCCTACGCGGGCGACGAGGTCGCCGAGCGCACCGAACTGGCCGGGCGCTGGGTCACCGCGCTCTTCGCCGCCACCGGCATCATCGCCGCGGCCGCCCTGGTCGTCCTCACCGACCACCCGAACCTGCCCGAGGTGCTGACCTCCGTCGGGCTGAGCCTGCTGCTGCTCCTGCACTGCCGCGGCCTGGTGCACATCGGGCAGCGGCTGACCCTGGCCGTACCCGGCGTCTGGGGGCTGCTGCTGCTCGCCCGCTCCTGGGCGGTGGACGACCACGGCGACGGACGCGTACTGGTCTTCGCGGTGCTGCTCGCCGCCGCGGCCGCACTCGTGATCGCCGCCTGGACGGTGCCCGGCCGCCGGGTGCTGCCGTACTGGGGCCGCGCGGCGGAACTGGCGCACACCGGCTTCGCGGTGGCGCTGCTGCCGCTCGCCCTCTGGGCGGCGGGGCTCTTCGGCTGGCTGCGCGGCCTGTTCGGCTGAGCACACCCCTACGCCGCGGCATGGAGAAGGAGTTGAGGAGAGGCCGTGCAGTCCAAACGAGACCAGGTACACGCCCACACGTTCATGATGGGCAGGCTCAGCTCGAGCCTGCTGATGGCCGACCCGGACGCCCCGGAGAGCCCGCTCGGGCGCACCACCCGGGGCGTGGTCTTCGGCGTACTGGTCACCGTCCTGATCGGCGCGGGCGCCACCGTCTACGGCCTGCTGCGCCCCGGCGGGAACGACGGCTGGCGCGACGGCAAGCACCTGGTGGTCAACCGTGACACCGGCGCCCGATATCTGTGGACCGGCACCGACGGCGTACTGCACCCCGTGCGCAACTACGCCTCGGCGAAGCTGATCGGCGGCTCCGACCTGGCGACCGCGGACGTCCGTACGCCCTCGCTGCAGGGCGTCCCGGTGGGCGCCCCGGTCGGTATCCCCGGCGCCCCGGACGTCGTGCCCGGGGCCGGCCAACTCGACGACGGCGCCTGGCACATGTGCGTCACCGGTCCTGACGGGGCGCTGCCCAACACCTCCGGCGTCGTGACGACCAGCGGGGTGGACAAGCCGGGCGCCACCACCGTGGCGGCCGGGATGCCCCTGGACTCCCGCGGCATCGGCCGCGACCGCGGTGTGCTGGTACGCGGCCCGGACGACACCGAGTACCTGGTGTGGCGGGGCAGTAGGCTGCCGCTGGACCGTGCCTCCGACGCCCGCAACGCCCTCGGTTACGGCTCCCAGCAGCCGATGCGGGTCTCGGCGGCCTTCCTCGACGCGCTGGCACCCGGCCCCGCCCTGAAGCCGCCCGCGGTGGCGGGGCGCGGCGAGGAGGGCCCCGAACTCGGTGGTGAGGCCAGCCGGATCGGCCAGCTGTTCAAGGTCAGCGTGCCCGGCGGCGGCAGTACCTACCACCTGCTGCGCAAGGACGGCCTGGTGCCGCTGACCCGGCTCGGCGCCGCCCTGGTGCTGGGCGACCCGGCCACCCAGAAGGACGCCTACCAGGGGCAGTCGCCCGAGGTGCGCACGGTCGGCGCGGACGCGCTGCGCGAGCACCGGGCGAAGGATGCGGGCTCCGCCGGATCCGCGGAGCTGCCGGACGCGCCGCCGCTCCCGCAGTCCGCGGAGCGCGGCACCGCGCTCTGCGCGCAGGTGGACGGCGACAACGGCGGCGTGCGGATCAGGTCGGTGCTGGTCCCGCTGACCCAGCTCGCCCCGGTCGCGGTGTCGGAGGGCACGGCCCAGCCGCTGAAGCCGGCCTGTGTCCCGACGGACGCCACGGTGGTACGGCCGGGGCACGGCGCTCTGGTCCGGGCCCTGCACGCGAGCGGTGCCGCGCACGCCGGAACCACCTATCTGGTGGCGGAGAACGGCGTGAAGTACCGCGTCTCCGCCAAGGAATCGCTGGCAGCACTCGGGTACGAGGCCGCGGACATCGGCTCGGTCCCGGCACCGCTGCTGGCGGCCTTCCCCACCGGCGCGGACCTCGACGCGACCGCCGCGGCCGGCGCCGCCGAACCCAAGGTGACGGCTCCCGAGTGCGGCGCCGCCGATCGGTCGGAGCAGCCCGGGAAGACCGAAGAAGCGGACAAGGCGAACAAGGCGGACGAGGTGGATGAGGCGGACGAGGCAGGCAAGATGGACGCAGCGGGCGCCGCTTCACAGAGCTGACACCACGCACCGATTCCGGCAAGGAACACATGCGGCGCCGAGGGAAAGAAAAGAAAAGGACGCGCGGAGGGAAACGTCAGGCCAAACTCGGCGCACATGGCGCGAAGTCGCCGAGTCGGAGGAGTTGTCGAGTTGTCGCGGTGCCGCATACGAAGGCGAAACCTCAGGAGAAGCTCAAGTAATTCGGCCCGGCGGTACCCGGGGAACTCCGCGGGTACGCGCGCATTGCCGGGTGCGGTCCTTCCCGATGACCGTTCGGTCTCTTCGTGTGCCCGTTTCTCGCCCGTTCGGGGGTCGACCTGCGGACGGTCACGTCCTGTGTGCCCGTCGGTCGGGCGTACCTGTTCATCCTGCTGCAATGTTCGCACAACTCCGTTGCCATACAGGCGAATTCTTCAGAACCGGCCGTTGCTCACATCTTCCCTGCACGCGTTGCGCGGAACCCTGTTTTCTCTTTAGCCTCAGCGGGCAACGGTGCGACGAGACGCGCCTGAACGAAGGGAGCGTGACATGGCGGACAGTGCCGCGAGGAAAGCGGATTATGCCAAGGGCTTGGGGGGCGTCTCCTCTCTGGAGTCGGCCCGGAACCAGGTCGAGAAGATCCAGGACAACGTTGCCCAGATCGCCGCGCGTTCGGGCGTCGGTGGCGACGAGGGCCAGGCCCTGCTGAAGCTCTTCCGTAGCTGGAACACCGAGGCACAGAAGGTCGTCGTCCAGATCAGCACGATGATCGACGCGCTCCAGGAGAACGTGACCTCCGCCAACCGCCTGGCGAAGGAGAACCAGGACCTGACCGAGGTCCTCAACAGCAAGACCAGCCAGGGCGTCTTCGAAGCACTGCGCTGAACCACCCGCGGTACCGGCCCTCTTCGACAGGGCCGGACTTCGTGAGCTTCCCGGGCCCGGCGCCCGGCCTTCGAGAGGAGACGTCATGGCCGACGGCATCATCGACGTGCAATACCCCAAGGTTCAGCAGGCCATCGAGGAGTTGATGGAACAGACCCAGGGGATCATCACGACCCTCAACAACCTGGAGGACGAGCTGAAGCCGCTCGTCACCTCCTGGGAGGGCGCGGACCAGGAGAAGTACCGTGAGGTCCAGGCGGAGTGGGACAACGCCACCAAGAACATGGCGCGACTGCTCGGCGACAACGGCGAGCTGATCCGGACCATCCACGACAACCACTCCCGTGACGAGCGCAAGAGCGCCGACAACTGGGGCAATGTGCGGGCCCGTTAGGGCCTGGGCCCCCGGGCCCGGCCGGGGCTTTCCCCTCGTCCGTCCCGAGGGGCGGGACCCGGCGTCGCGTGCGTGAGGTCGAAGGCGCCGAACCGTCCGCATGGCAGCCCCATGCGGACGGTTGCGGCAAGTTGAGGCAACAGGCCGCGCCCCTGCTCCAGGACTCCGGGAAGAACGTGCCGGACGCCGCCGAGCAGGCGAGAGTTTCCCGACAGAGACCCGGTGGGCCGACCCCGCACGCAGGCCCGCCGATCCGTCCCTCGTCCGTACGCCACATGCCCACCGGGTCATCCCGTATCCCCGTCCGGCAACCAAGCAGCAGGAGATCGTCCCATGGCCGGTGAGAAGGCCGACGTCAAGCATTTCGACCTCAAGCAGATGGAGAACTTCCGGGACAACGAGGTACAGCCGGTCTACACCGCCGCGAAGAAGCACCGCGAGGACGGCGACGGGTCCACCATCCGCCCACTCGGCCAGCTCGTCGACGGGCACACCACCGCGGAGAACCTCGACCAGGACAAACAGCTCCTGCGCATCGGCAAGATGGTCACCGAGCCCCTGGTCTCGGGACCGAAGCTGATCGAGGGCGTGCGCGCCGCGGCCGAGTCCATCGACAAGCTGCTCGGTGACCAGATGGAGCTCTTCAAGGAACTGAAGGAGGCGCTCACGGACACCATCGAGGAGGCGAACAAGACCAAGGACAAGAACCTCGGGGCGATCGACGCGCAGACGCTGCTGCAGACCTTCGAAGAGGTCGACACGCTCACCGCCGGCACCACCGGCGAACCGGAAGACGACTGAGTCAGAGCCTCGCGCGCCGGCAGAGGCCACGGCCGCTCGGCGCGCCCCTGTGAGAGACACACGCCTGCCCATCCGTACGAAGACGCGGTGCGCGGGCACGGACGACAACCGACCAGAAAGGGCGCCCGGTGGCCGATCGGTACGATCCCAACTCCGTCGCCAATCTCGACAAGTTCGACAACGCCGGCGACCCGTCGAGCGACACCTGGGCCACCCTGGTCACCCACATCACCGGCTATCCGGTGCCGGACAGGAACACCGTCTTCGACACGCTCCGATCCGATCACGGCGGCAAGCTCTTCCGGATGGACATCAAGGAGCGCAGCCTCAGCCTGCTCGTCAAGGACTCCGGCTTCCTGACGAACAAGGGCGAGGACTACGACATCTGGTTCTTCGACAGCGGCAAGAAGCGGTCGATCATGCAGGCCCGGATCGTCTTCGAGGGCCGCGTGAAGGCCGGCGAGGAGATCATCTTCGCCGGCCCGGGTTCCGACAACGTCCACGACGCCCAGGTCCGTGAGGGCAACGAGTTCACGGACTACAACAAGGACAAGATGAGCACCATCCCGCTCGCCCGGTACATGAACGGGCCGCGGGCGGCGCTCCTCGCCCTGCTGCGAGGCAGCAGCCAGGACGCCCGGTTCAGCAACCTGGGCGTGGCTGGGGGCGACTCGGTGGACCTGAACTCCTTCAACACCACCGGGGACTCCTTCGACTTCGCCGCCAAGTTCTTCAGGGACCACGCGACGGTGCTGAAGGACTGGGAGGACCGTTTCGGCCGGGACGACGCGAGCTGGAAGGGCGAAGCGGCGGAGGTCTTCCGCAGCCTGATCAAGAAGATCCGCGAGAACTACGACAACTACGTCGAGACCTTCGACTCCTCGGTCGGCACCGGCGACGAGACGGGCACCGGCAACACGGTGTACTCACGCGCCCTCTCGCTGGGCCGCAAGTACCTGGAGGACTCCGCCACGAAGCTGCTCGACGCGTGGCTGACCTGGGCGAAGTCCTCGTACTACGACCCGCACCAGGTGCTGCGCTACGTTCTGGACGACCTCGCCCAGTGGGTGGACTCGAACAACGTCGCCAAGACGGACATCACGTCGACCACCACCCGCTACACCACGACCGTCAGGCACAGTCCGCAGGGCGGCTTCTCGCAGGTGCATCCGGAGTACGGCGACCTGACCGACATCGCCAACTGGGCGAAGGTCGGCGACAAGGCCGTCAAGATCTGGAGCCAGGGCGTCGACGAGTACCTGGGCAAGCCCGCCGCCCAGGTGCAGTCGGACCTGAACAACCACTTCATCGACCTCGGCAAGGACTTCTCGGAGAACGTACCCAAGCCGAAGTCCACCAGCACGGCCTCTGAGGAGTACGAGGAGAAGAAGCTCAAGGAGGAGCAGGAGGAGATCAACAGGCAGAACGAGGAGAACCGCAAGTACCAGGAGGAACTCCGCGAGGAGCAGAACCGGCAGCGGGAGGAGGACAAGAAGTATCAGGACGAGTTGCGCGATGAGCAGAACCGGCAGCGCGAGGAGGACAAGAAGTACCAGGACGAACTGCGCGCGGAGCAGGAGAAGGAGCAGGAGGAGGCCAAGCGCCTCCAGGACGACCTGCGGAACGAGCAGAACCAGCAGCGCGACGAGGACAAGAAGTACCAGGACGAACTGCGCGAGGAGCAGAAGCGCGAGCAGGAGGAGGCCAAGCGCGAGGCCGAGGAGCAGGCCAAGGCCATGCAGGAGAGCCTCGGCGGCCTCAACGATCCCAACGCGGTCACTACACAGAACCTCGGCAGCCTCGACGACCTGCTGAACCAGAACAACCCGGTCACCGAGAGCCCGGGCGACATCGGCGACGTGAACAGCCAGCTCGGTGACGGCCAGGGGGTCCAGACCGACACGCCGATCACCACGCCCCTTGGCAACCTCGGCGGGTTGAACGCCGGGGGCGGCGGCCCGCTCAAGACCCCGACCGGTGGGACCACCCAGGCCGACGGCGGCAAGCTCACCACCGACTTCCTGGACGGCAGCAGCACGTCCTTCGATCCGGACAGCGGGCTGCTCACCACGACCTCCCCGGACGGCACCGTCACCACGCAGGACCTGGGCAACGGCCTTCAGGTGACGAACCCGGACGGCTCGGTGACGTCCCTCGGTGACGACGGCAAGCTGACCACCACCTTCCCGGACGGCACCACCCAGACCGTCGACCCCTCGACCGGCCAGGCGATCACCACCAACCCGGACGGCACCACCACGACGACCGACCTGGGCAGCCTCACCGATCTCAACGGCAGCCTGAACGGCGACGGCGTGCTCGACGGCCCGACCGGTGCCAGCACCCAGCTGAACAACGCGGGTGACCTGACCACCGACTTCCTGGACGGCAGCAGCACGTCCTTCGACCCAGACAGCGGGCTGCTCACCAGCACCTCGCCGGACGGCACCGTCACCACGCAGGACCTGGGCGACGGCCTCAAGGTGACGAACTCGGACGGCTCGGTGACGTCCCTCGGTGACGACGGCAAGCTGACCACGACCTTTCCGGACGGCACCACCCAGACCGTCGACCCCTCGACCGGCCAGGCGATCACCACCGATCCGGACGGCACCACCACCACCGAGAACCTCGGCGACCTGGGCAATCTCAACGGCCAGAACAGGCTCGGTGACCTGAACGACCTGAACGATCTGGGTGATCTGGGCGACATCAACTCCGACATCACCACCGAGACGATCGGCGACCTGGGCGACCTCAACAGCGACCGTTCCGGCCTGGAGACCCCAACCGGCGGGAGCACCGAGCTCGACGACAGCGGCGACTTCACCACCACGTTCGCGGACGGCAGCAAATCCACGTTCGATCCGGACAGCGGGTTGCTCACCACCACCGACGCGGACGGCACGACCACGACCACCGACCTCACCCACGGGGCGAAGGTGACCAACTCGGACGGCTCCAGCACCATCCTGGACAACGGCCAGTTGACTACCACCTTCCCGGACGGCAGCACCCAGGTCATCGACCCGGACACCGGTATCGCCACCATCACCGACGCGCAGGGCAACACCGAGACGGTCGACCTGCACGACCTCAACTCTTCGGGCGGCAACGACAGTTCGAGCATCCTCGACCGCCTCGGGGACCTCAACGGGATCGGCGGCGGCGACGGCACCACCTCCCGCGACGTGCCCCTTTCCGAACTGGGCCTCAGCGGCGGCGTGAGTACCGGGGCATCCGGCGGCGGCCTCTCCGGGGCGGACTCCCTGTCGTCCTCGGACGGTTTCAGCGCGGCGGGAGTCGCACCCCTCTCGGACAGCACGGCCACCCCACTCAGTCCGGCCGCCACCGCGGCCGCCGCGGCCGGCACCCCTGGCGCCCCCGGAATGCCCGGCAGCCCCGGCATGCCGATGGGCGGCGGCATGGGCGGCATGGGCGCGGGCGGCGACAAGGGCAACGGCGAGCGGGTGCGTGCCGTCCTGGTCGACGCGGCGGAGGAGAGTGAGCGCCGCAACCGCCGTCGGCGCAGTCCGTGGAACCGTCAGGAGGACAGTGACACCTTCCTGACCCCGGCCGCCCGGGTGACGACCACCGGTGGCGGCGACTCCCCCGAGGAGGAGGCGCAGCCGGGCCGCAGGTCCACCAGTTCCGCCGACTATCTGGAGGAGGACGAGGACGTGTGGGGCACTGAGGAGGGCGGCACCCCGGCCGTCATCGGGCGGTGACCAGGGTGCTGGTCCGGCGTGACCACCGGGGAGAGACGAATCCCACCCGGCCCCGGCTTCCCCAACCGAGCGCTCACCAGGCAAGATCAGCGGGGAAGTTGACGGATCTACGGAGAGACCGACGGAGAAGGGCGGAGCGGGCGTGACGGAACCGCTGGAGAAGCGTCTGGAGAAGGCGATGGCCGAACTCCAGGCGGCCCAGGAGGCGGTCGCGCGCACCGAGCGCGAGCTGCGTCAGGCGTCGTTCGCGGTGCTCTCCTCCGACCGCGCGGTCCGCGCCAGCGTGGGCCCGCAGGGTGAGCTGACCGGGATCGAGTTCCTGGAGAACAAGTACCGCGACATGTCCCCCCAGGAGCTGGCCGCCAGCGTCCTGGAGGCGGCGAACGCGGCACGCGTGAAGATGAACCGGCATGTGATGAAGGCGATGGCGCCCTTCGCCGAGCCCAGCAGCAACGTGCCGGAGCTGAAAGGCTTCGAGCTGGACTGGGAGCGGATCTTCGGCCCCGAGGTCCTGCGCGACGACGACGAGGACAAGGAGCGCGGCGGCCAGGCCGCCCCCGCCTGGCGGGACGCGCTCGGCGAGGACGGGGAGGACTGACGATGGGACAGCGGTACTACGTCGACCCGCAGCGCATCGAGGCTCTGGCGGGACAGCTGGAAGAGATCGGCACCCTGGCCAGAAGCATGACCGAGGAGTTCCTCGACGAGCTGGCTCCGACGGTCAGATGGCCCGGTACGGAGGGCGAGTTCGCCGAGAAGGCCAAGCCGCAGGAGCAGAAGGAGCGGCAGACCACCAAGGACACCATGATGTCCATCCGTGACGCGCTGGTGGGGATCACCGACGCCACGGTCAGCCAGGTCCGGCTGATGAAGAACACCCGTGACGCCAACATCGAGGACATCGAGCAGAACAACAGAGAGATCGACACCCATGGGCTCGACGGCGGCCCGGGCGGGCATGGCCGCCGCTGACCTCCGCGCCGTCGGCCGCTCCCGCACCATGCCGGGAGCGGCCGCTCCGTCCCGCCCGAGCGGCCTGCGGGGCGGCCCTCGATGAGCATGATGGCATCGCCCGAGGTCAACGCGATGATCTTCATCCTCACCGGGGAGAGGCTCATCGACGCGGACGAGGACCTCGCCTACGAGAGCCGCCGGCCGTACTCCGGTCTGGGCCGCAAGCTCGACAGGATGTCGTCGCTGATCGAGAAGTCCATCCACGACATCGCCGAGGTCATGCCCGACGACCTCTCCAAGTCGTACGCCAAGGCGATGGGCATGCTCATCGACGACGGCGGCAAGAACTACCTGCGCGATTTCGCCGAGCAACTCGACAAGATCGCCGAAGGCCGGCGCAAGACCTCCATGGACATCATGGAGTCCAAGTGGCAGGTCATCGCCGAGGTCATCCGGCTGCTCATCGAGATCGCCATCTACCTGGCGATGTCCTTCTTCACCGGTGGCGCCTCGGCCAGCCAGATCATGATGGCCAAGCTGCGCAGCCGGTTCATGATCCTCACCACCCTCAGCCACCTGCTCCAGCGGCTGCACATCGCGCCCTCGCTGACCGAGGCGTTCGCCGAGGCGTTCACCACCTTCGCGGTGCGGCTGGCGATGATGAACTTCGCCCCCAACGGCCGCCGCCCCGACGGCTTCGACTGGAACGACATCCTCAAGTCGGCCGCGTTCGGCGCCGCCGCAGGCTTCCTCACCAGCATTTTCGACGACTTCGCGAAGAACATCGTCAAGAGCTACGACAACAACTTCCTCAAGAACGGCCCGGACCTCAACTTCAAGAACAACCCCAACCTCAAGAACCCCCCGAACCTCGACTTCAAGAACAACGGCCCGAACCCCAAGCCGAACCCCGACCCCACCCCGAACCCCCGCGACAACACCCCGAAGGACCGCCCGGAGCCCAGCCCGTACGGGAACGGCCCCAACCTCACGAACAACACGCCGACCACCTTCCGGAACAACCCGCTCTCCTTCCGGAACAACACCAACCTGTGGCGCAACAACCAGATCCTGCGCAACAACGCCGACCGGCCGGGCGCGCTGGCCGGGCACTACGGGCTCAAGGGGACGGCCGACTTCCTCGCCGCCGGCTCCGGCGAGGCGCTCGCCGAAATCCTGATCAAGGGTGCCTTCGACGGCGACTGGTCCACCAGCTGGTCCACCTTCGTCGGCGCGGGCATCAGCAGCCAGGTGGAGGCCACGCTCACCGACACCGCCCTGAACAGCGGCGCCGAACTGCGCCACGCCATTGACAAGTTGCGCATGCAGCCGCCGCCCACCGTCTCCGGAGGCAACAGCGACTCCGACACGCGGGACTCCGACGGGTCCACACGTTCTCGCGACGGCGACGGCTCCGACCGTACCGGCGGTACCGACGGTCCCCCGCGTACGGACTCCTCGGGCGGCGCCGGCTCCACGCGCAACTCGCCTCCGCGCGTCACGCAACAGAACACCGGCCAGGGGGACTTCACCGGCAGCCAGTCGCCTCCGCCCTACTCCACCGAGGCCCCGCAGCCGTACACCACCCTGGACCCGCCGCCGTACTCCCCGGGCCCGCTGCCCGTGACCGCCGCCGAGAACGAGCTGTGGCAGCAGGTCCACAACGGTCCCGCCGAGGTCCGCGAGCAGGCGCTGCGCGACCTCGCCGCCCTGCGCGGCTCCCAGCCGCCCGGCAGCACCGAGATCGGCGTCCGCGGCAGCCTGCACAGCAACCTGTCGCAGGTGCCCGAGGTCCGGGTCGTGCCCGCCGGGAACAGCCCCGCCGCGCAGGTCGACACTGACGAGATCCGCCGCGCCCTCGACAGCTTCGGCACGCCGGTCACGGTGGACTCCCCGATCACCACGGGCACGTTCGGCAACGGCTCCACGGGCAACTCCGCTCCCGGTCCCGCCGGGAACAACGCCGACCCGGTGGTGGACCTCGAAACGGACGTGCAGGTCGACAACACCAACAGCGCCGACAACACCGTCGTCACCGGCGACCGGGACGGTGTCGCGTCCGAGGCATCGCCGGACAACTCGGTCGTGGGTTCCCCGGAGAGCACCGTCCAGAACTCTCCGGACGAGGTGGTCTCGCAGGACGACCGTACGGCTCCGGTGCCGGGGCAGGGGGGCGGTCCCGTCGCCTCCAACAGCCCCACCACCTCCGCCGCGCCGGGCACGGGCACGAGCACCGGCTCAGGCACGGGCACGAGCACCGGCTCAGGCACGGGCTCGAACACCGGCTCAGGCACGGGCGCCCGACCGGGTGGCGTACCCGCCGCCGGAGGCACCCAGACCCCTTCCGCCGCGCAGCCCCAGGGCACGCAGGGCACCCGTGACCCGGACGGCACGGCCCCGGCGGACGGCTCCCGGACCACGACCGACGACGCCTCGCAGATCTCGCAGTCGCCGGAGACTGGTACTTCTTCGGAGACCTCCTCCTCGGAGACCTCCTCTCCTTCGGAGATCAGCCCGCCGCCGGAGATCAGCACGCCACCGGCGACCACATCCTCGCCGGAGGCCGTCAACTCGGGCGAGAGCAACAGCACTTCGGGCTCCACCGAAAGCGACCCCACCCCGGCCCCCGACATCACCACCGCCCCGCCGAAGGTGGGCACCACCGGCTCGTACGCCGACACGGGCGACGTACGCGATGTCGGCGATGCACGTGACGTCGGCGGCCTGAGCGACGTGAAGGCCGGTCCTGCCCCGGCCGGGGGCCTCTCGCCCAGCCAGTCACCGCCGTTGACGATCGTCGTCTCGGAGGTGCCGCCGCCGGGGGAGGGGACGCCGGAAGCGGCCGAGCTGTTGGACGGGGCCGGGGTCGACCGGGCCGTCGTGCTCGGGCCGTCGGTCACGCCGGACGGAGCGGGGCGTCCGGTACGCGCCGCCGTCGAGCTGACCCGCGAGGGCCCGGGTGCCCCGGTCCGGGTCCGCCCGCTCACCGGCCCCCCGACTGCCGTGATGCCGGACGGCACTCCCGACACCTCGGACGCCGCGTTCCCCGGCGCGGACGTGCTGCTGCCGCTCGCCGACGCCCTCGGACCGGCCCCTGCCACCACATCCGGCCCCGCCACGCAGAGCACCGCGACCACCGACAGCGACCCGGTCATCGCCCCGGCTACGCGCCCGAAGGTGGTCTCGGACGCGACGTCTTTCGTGGATGGCAATGGAGCCGGCCCGGACTCCACGGCCACCAGCCTGCCCGCCGCGGCCAAGCTGGCCACCCTGTCCCGGCCTTGGACCGACACGGCCACCGACCTGTACCTGGAGTCGGGCAACAGCAACAGCAACGGCGACAGCAACAACAACGGAGTCGGCGGACACGGCCCCGGCGGCGGTCGCGGGCGAGGGAACGGCGGCACCCCGCCCCCGCCGCCGCCCACCACGTCGGACAACTCCCCGGCGCCACCCCCTGTGGCGCTCCCCGTGGCGCCCCCGCCCACGGGGCGGATCGTCGTGCGGCCCGCGAACAGCGGCGCTACCGCCGACAACGGAAACGGTCCTGCACGGCCCTCGGGCGAGCCGCTCGTCACCACCCTGGACGGCCACACGGTGCCCGTCGCGCAGCTGCGGCGCTGGGTGCCGAACGCGACCGCCAAGCCTGAACCGGGGCGCGCCGTACAGACGTTGACCATCTCGCAGGGCCCGGCCGAGGACGGCACGGCGCACAGCGCGGGGCGTCGCGCGCTGCTGGGCCAGGACACCTTCCGCGGCGTGCGCACCACTTCCGCTCAATCGGCCCCGGGGACCGTCGCGGACCCGCCCGCCCGCCGTACCGTGTTCACCGGTCCGCCGACCGCGCTCCCCGGGTCGGGCACCGAGCGCGGCGCCGACTACTTCGCGGGGCACGGCACCTCCCGTACCGTCACTCTCGGTACCGAGGACGCGGCGCGACCCACCGTGAAGGTCAGCGGCGTACAGCTCGGCGAGGTGCTCAAGTCCTGGGCGCAGGACGGCGATCAGGAACGGCCACTGGTGCTGTTCTCCTGCGAGACCGGGCGGCAGCCGCAGGTGGCGGGCCTGCCGGTGGCACAGCACGTGGCGAACCGGACCGGGCGGCAGGTGTACGCGCCGACCACCGAGGTGGGCACCGCCCGGGACAGGGACGGCACCGTACGCGCGGTGCTCACCGAGGGCTCGGACGGGCCGGGAGGGTGGCGGCTCTTCACCCCTGAGCCCAGCGGTGTTGACCTGGACGATCTGGCGCGCGACGCCGGCCTGCACGCGGGCCCCGAACCGGCCGACGCCTTCGCCCGGGCCCGTACCCTCCAGCAGATCCGCACGCTGCGCGAGGCCCTCGGCCCGGATGCCGAACAGCGGCCGGAGAACAGGGAGTTGCTCGCCGGACTCGCCTTCGTGGACAACCTGCGCTGGCTCAGCCCGGACACCGCGGCCCGCTACGGCGACGGCCGGATGACCCCGGACCTGCTGCGCCGGATGGTCGTCGACCGGGGCGGTGCGAAGAGCGGCACCACCACCGATCCGGGCGCCGATCCCACGGTCGAGCAGTACACCGAATTCCTGCGCGCCGCAGCCGAGTTGCGTTCCACCGCAAGGCCCGACACCACGCTCGACGCCCTGCTGCCCCCGCCGCCGCCCGTGCTCCCGCCAAGCACCCTCGTGTCGCCGGAGGACGTGCGCGGTCTCTCCTACGCGCCCTCCGCGCAGATCACCTGGTCGCTCTCCAGCACCCCGCTGCCACTGTCCGAACTGGGCCTGAGCTCCGAGGACACCGCCGAACTCGCCCGCCGCAGGCCCGACCTGGCGCCCGCGTCGAGCCGCCCGGAGAGCCTCGCCGAGGACATGACCCTCCTCAGCAAGGCCACGCCCGGCACGGCGGACACCGTGAACGCGGACGGCCTGTCCTTCCGGCGCCTGGACACCCCGGGCGGCGGAAACTGCCTCTTCCGGGCGGCGCTCGACAGTGCGCGCAGCCAGGCCGTACCACCCGCGTGGGCCGCACGGAACGTCGCCGGCCTGCGCCGTCTGCTGAGCGACCGGATCACCGAGTCCGAACTGGGCGACGCCGTGGCCCTGGCGATCCCGGACCCGGTGTTCTCCGTGGTGGACGACCTGCGGATGCGTGCCGTCGCCGGGGCGCAGGACCCGGCCGAGCGGAGCCGGATCACCCAGCTCTGGAACCGGATCGCGCAGGATGTCGTCACCGACGGCGACGCCGGCGAATGGCAGCGGATCCTCCGGGAGAGCGACTACCCGCACCTCGCAGACGTGGCGCCCACCCCCGCCGACGCGTGGCGGCTCGGCGCCAAGGAACTCGTCGGCGCGGCGGCCGAGCTCCCGGCACTGTGGGCTTCTCCCTTCGCCGACCAGCTCCCGGAAGCACTGGCACACACCCTCGACCTCGATCTGCGGCTCGTCCAGCCCGACCCGCGGTCGCCGGGGAGCACCTTCGTCAACACCCTCAACCCGGGCGGCCAGGGCGGCGCCCTGCACCTGGCCTACAACGGCACCGACCACTACGACGCCCTGGTCCCGGCCTCGGCGCCGCTCACCCCCGTACCGGACCCGAACACCACCCCGGACCCGAACACGACCACCACACAGGATCCGGCCACCACTCAGGACCCGGCCATTCCTGACCCGGCCACCCCGGACCCGGACGGCTCCGACCCCTTCGGGGAGTGGCTGCGCAGCATGGGCGGGGTCACCGACCTCGGCGGGCCCGACACCGAGGCCCCCGACCGGGGTGACCCGGTACCGCTGGAGACCCAGCTCGAACGGCATCGCCCGGCCCGGCTGCTGACCGGCCAGGACGCCCGGCCGCCGGGCCCGGTACCGACCACCGTCACCTTCGAGGACGGCAGCCGGCTGCCCACGATTCTGATCCATCCGGACGCCGACCCGGGTGACGGCACCCCGGCCGGTCGGCCGGACGGCACCCCGCGCGGTCGCCCCACCGGACTCTTCACCGGCCCCGGCAAGACGACCCTGCGCTCGCCCGAGCAGGTGGCCGAGGAGATCCTGAGCAAGCTGCCGAAGAAGCTGCGCGCCCAGTTCGACGAGGCGGAGCTGCTGCGCCTGCTGACCGAGCAGCCCGGCGCCTTCACCGCCCCGCGCGGCGCGCGCTTCGTGGGCCGGGAGAAGTCCGGCGTCGGCCACGAGATGACGGTCGAGGCCATCCCGTACCACCGCTGGGAGCGCTTCTCCGACGTGAACGGCGGCACCGTCCGGCTGGACACCATGCGACGCGGCCAGGCCGGTACGGGCGGCGGGCGCAGCGTCGGCTTCGGGCGCCGGATCGCCGGAGGGCTGAGCATGGGCCCGCCGCTCAACTGGCTGCTGAAGATCGGTGTTTCGCTGGGCTGGACCCGCAGGACCGACTACGCCCAGGGCACCCAGGCGTACAACCAGTCCGAGTGGCGCGCCCACGAGGGCTCGCACCTGCACCTGGACGACGTCCACTACCGGGTGCGGGTGGACCGCGTCACCGAGGCACCGAAGACCACCGGCCCCGACAATTCGTCCGGCCGGGGCAGTACCCCGGGCAACCAGCCCAACTCGCCGCTGCCGAAACCCCATTGGCAGCGTACGCAAGTGCACTCCGCGGAGTTCGCGATGCGCGACGGGCTGAGCTGGCGGCTGCCGGACGACCTCACCGTGCCCTACAAGGGACCGCAGCGGGCACCGAAGACGCTCACCTTCCCGGACGGGATCGAGCCGCGGATCACCGACACCACCGGGCTGCACCTGACGGATGCGCCGGAGGACATGGCGCTGGCCATCTCCGGGGCGCGGCCAGGGAGTTCGGCGCACCGCACCCTGGTCTCGTACGTTCGTCCGGGGCGGCTGCTCGCCCTGTTCGGCCGGTTCTCCGGGCCGGTCACCGGGCCCGAGCTGACCCGGGGCAGCGGACAGCACCCGCTGGGGCACCTGATCGTGGAGCGCTCGGTGCCGCACCGGGCCACGCTGGTCACCGAGTCGGTCAAGGCGGAGTTGCGCGACCTCACCCAGACCACCTACCAAAACGAGCGCGGCCACGTCCGTGACACCCGCCTGGGCATCCAGGTCACCGCGGGGCCGAACTACACCCTCGTCGGCGCGGAGACCGATGTGCGCCTCCAGGGCGGCCCGTTGGTCCGCGCGGACCTCAGCGCCGGGCGCGGCCACTACCTCGGCGTCGACGCGGCCCGGAAGACCACCGGCCGGGTCCGCAACCACCCGATCGCCCTGTACCGGGTGGAGCGCACCCTGATGGTGCGCAAGCCCGGCGAACCGCCGTCGGCCGCCCGCCCGGTCCGGGTGGTCAGCCTGGACTGGATCTCCACCCAGGACGCCCGACGCCTCGCGGGCTGGGACAGCCGCACGCCCGGCCAGGCGGGCCCCAACCCGGACGCCGAGCCGCCGGTGCCGTGGTACCTCACCCGAGAGGACCCGGTCCACCTGAGCGGTCAGGTCCGCGCCGAGGGCTTCCGCCCCGTCCGCCCGCAGACCCAGGTGCAGTCGCAGCCCCAGGTGCAGACACAGGTCCAGGTACAGCCGCAGCCCCTGGGGCAGACCCAGCCCCAGACCCAATCTCAGGTACAGACCCAGCCCCAGACTCAGACCCAGCCCCAGACTCAGAGCCAGCCGCAGGGGCAAAGCCAGAGTCAGCAGCAGCCGCCGGCTCAGCAGCCCGTCCCCCAGGACCCCATGCGGGCCTTCGCGGACGCCGTCCTGGACACGCTGCACCGCTCCTACCCGTCGCTGTTCGTCCCGCCGCTGATGCTGCGGCACCCGCGGCTCGCCAAGTTCTGGTACGGCGACGGGCGGATGCGGACCGCGCTGCACAACGACCGCCAGGTGCGCGAGGCGCTGAACCGGCCCAGCCTGGCGCAGAGCCTGGACGACCTGACCACCACCGGGGTGCCGGTCACCCTCACCGAGGACGGCAAGGTGCGCCGCGGCCACCACACGCTCATCCTCCGGGCACGCCTCACCGACCGGCAGTTCGAGACCACCATGAGCGAGCGCTCGCTGCGCAACGCGGTGATCGGCACCGAGGTCTCGGGCCAGGGGCAGCAGGCGTCCCTCACCCTCTCCGGAGGTGTCGAGCTGGGCGTCTCGCCCCGCGACCACAACAAGGTGCCCGACGTCGGGCTGCCCCGTCAGGCCGGCAACGTGACTGTCGGGGTCCGTCACGCCAAGACCGACCAGAAGGCCACCAGGAACACGGTCGCGGTGGCCCACGACCAGCTGACGTTCCAGACCGGCGCCGACCTCTACAGCTACCAGGTGGAGCTGGGTGCCTCCTTCGAGGGCCACCGCCGCCCGCGCGGCTGGGCCCGGCTCGCCTCGGTCGGCCTGCTCGGCGCGGGCGTCTTCGTCAGCAAGGTCGAGGAGCGGCCACTGTTCACCCGGGGCAACGAGACCGTGGGCCGGGTGGAGCTGGCCGTGCCCGCCGCGCACGGCTCCGACCGCCACGCCCCCGCCGACCCGCCGCCCACCGGGCCGGCACCGGCGACCACGGCCGTACCGCAGCAGCTCTCCTCCACCGAGGCGGACCAACTCCTCGACGGCACCCGCCCGCTGCCCAGGACGGACTCGCCCGACCGGCAGCTCACCAAGAAGCTGCTGAGCGTTCCGCACGTGGTGCTGAGCACCGAGGGCGGCCCGCAGCGCCAGCAGCTCATGCAGGACACCGCCGACCGTGCCTCGGGCACTTCCTGGCACGTCAGCGCACCCGGCGCCCCGGTGCGCACCGCGCTGCGCCGGGCGATGGCCAACCTCAGCGTGGCCGGGCAACTCGGCCAGTATCTGGGCCCGTTCGGTTCCCGCGTCGCCGGACTCAACGGCGCCGGACCGTTCCGTACCCATTACCTCAAGGCGGCGGTCCGCGGCGAACTGGGCAACTTCCGGGTCAAGAGCGACCCGAAGCCGGCCAGCCTCGAGGCCACCATCGGCAACGAGCACCGCGTTGCCGGCAGCACGAGCACCGTCTCCCGTACCACCGTCGGCCTCCAGGGTGCCGACATGCCGCTGCAGCAGGCCCCGGGCCAGTCGGCGGTGGTCGGCTCCTACTCGACCGCCCTGCAGTACGCCTGGGGCAAGGGCCGCAGCGTCTCGCAGACCCTCACCCGGGGACGCAACACCACCCTCGCCTTCGCCGGGCGCATGTACCTGGTGGTCGCCGACGCCGCCGAGACCGTCGCGGTACGGGACCGCTGGACGGCCGCGATGGGCACGGTGGGCACCCGCGCCGGCGCCCGTATCAGCTCCGCGGCCGGTCGGCTCTCCGAGCGCCTCGGCGACAGTCTCGCCCCACGCCGGGCCGCCGCCGCGCTCCAGCGCATCCGTGACGCGGTGATGTTCCACCTCCCGATGCAGGACGTCATCGAGGCCGGGCTCGCCCGGGACGGCCTGGGCATCACCACCCCGCACAACCTCGGCGGCGGCTACCGGGTGCCTCCCTACCTGCGCAACCGCCGCTTCCCCACCCACCCCAGCGGCCAACTCGACGCCGGCCCTGCGGCACAGCAGCTGATGGGGCAGCTGGAGAAGATCGGGGTGCCCTCGCACGACCGGGAGCAGGTCCTCCAGCGGCTCTCCCCGGACTTCCTCCGCGGCCACCTGCACGAGCTGACGACCGACGGGATGAACCTGCCGGTCCGCTACCGCGCCTGGTCCAGCCCGCATCACCTGCCGGTCGGCGGCAGCCCCGGACAGGTCCAATTCAAGCTGACTCCGGTCACCACCACCGTGGACAGGCTGCGTACCGGCTACGAGCTGGAGGACTACCGCACCATCGCCCGCGACGACGCCGACGGCACCTCCCAGGACCGGGGCGCCGACGTGACGCTCAGCGCCGGTCAGCGCGCGGCGGAGAGCGGCATTCTCGTCGCCAACCCCTCGCTCCAGGGCACCGCGGCCAAGCAGCGGTCGAGCACCCGGACCCGGACCGCCGGCACCACCGCGATGCCGAACATCGCCACCACCCAGGCGCACGCCGAGATCGTCACCAGCTACGTCCTGACCGTCACCATGACGGACGCGACCGGTGATCCGCTCACCCCGGGCGTCAACACCCCGGTCGGAAGCCTCAATGAGATCCTCCCGGCGAACCTGCTGACCCCGGACGGCGACGGCGCCGACGGCGCGCTCACCGAGCAGGACGTGCCGGAACCCGAACGCGCGGTGAAGATGCTGGCCGCCGCCCAGGCCCGCCCGGAGGGCATCGCCGCCTGGCGCACCTCCGCCGCCGGGGACGGCACCGGTGGCGCCGACCCGGACATCCTGCCCTTCGACGACCGGATCGGCTCCGGCATCCTCGCCGTGGACATCCGCGGCGCCGCCAACGTGCAGGACGCCCTGACCCTCGCCACCGCGCGCGCCGACGGCCTCGGCGACAGCGACCTCGGCAAACGGCACACAGGCAAGGTCCTCGACTCACGGGTGCGCATGGCCCGCCAGACCCCGCTCACCGGCCTCGGCACCGCCCCCGCCCAGGCCCAGCAGGAGGCCACCGCGCAGGGCGGTCTGACCGCCGGTTTCCGCGAGGCGCTCGGCGCGAACGGCTCACCGCTGCCCGCCCAGGCCTCCGCGCGCCTCTTCGGGCAGTACCACACCGCGGACTCCCGCCTCTACGCGAAGATGCACCGCCGCGGCGCCCGCCTGCTCGCTGTGGAGAACAAGCCGCGCATGGAGGCCATGCAACGGGCGAAGACCTCCGACGCGCTGGAGGCCGGCATCACCGACAACGTCGAGGGCGCCGTGGGCACCGCGCCGATGGCGGGCAACAGCAACGCGGGTGTGACCAACCCGGGCGCCACGGTCCCGATCGGTGGCTCGAACGACGGCACCGTGCTCAAGGGCACCGCGGACACCACCCTCGGCACCCACCTCAAGGTCGTCACCGACCGGAGCATGCTCTTCGCGCTGCCGGTGAGCTGGCTGTCCGTGGCCGAGGCGGACCACCGCATCACCGACAGCCGCCCGCTGCACGCGCTCGGCAAGGCCAAGCGCGGGCCGCGCGCCGCCGAGGCCGAGACCACCGCCCTGGTCTGGCTGCGCGAGGACATCGCCCGCGACTACGGCCTCCTGGACGACACCACGTTCCCCGACGAGGTCCTCGCGGCCTGGGACGACCTGTCCAAGGCGGCGGGCGACCTCGCCGCTGCCGAGAAGGGTTACTACGACGCACGGGCGCGGGCCCGGGAGACGTGGCTCGACCTGAGCCCGGCGGAACAGGCCGCGCTCGGCGACGACAACTCCGGTCCGCCGACCGATCTGCCGCAGGACATGGTCTGGTCCCCAGCCGTCGTCGCCTGGCAGGCCGCCCGCCAGGAGGTCCACCGGTGGGAGCAGCACACCGACGCCACCGCCCGGGACCACCACCGGCTGCACCTGGCCGCCTCCCGCCTCACCGCGCACCACCAGGGTTCGGCCTCCGTCCCGGTGCCGGACCGGCCGCAGGAGTACGCCGAGCCGGGCTGGCGCTCCGAGGCACCCGAGCCGTACGTCATCACCGACGGGACGGACTCCGCCCCACGCACCCTCACCTCGCCGGACGGCGCCACGGTGCGCGAGGTGCACGACATGCCGCACGACGGCGCCTCGTTCTTCCACGCGCTGCTCGCTGCCGCCGAGGCCCGAGGCCGCCTGCCCCACCTGCTCGGCACCGACCTCGCCGACCGGTTCACGGGCGCCTCCGGCGACCCGGCGGTCACCGCGGAGGCCATCGGCACCGCCCGCGACCGCCTCGCCTGGGAGCTGGGCGAGGACGGCAACGAGGACCTGCTCGACGCCCTCGCCCTGGACGCCGAGGACACCTTCACGCAGGACGAACTCGACGCCGCGGGTGTGCAGTTGACCCCGGCGCAGCAGACCGAGTTCGATGCCTTCGGCCGACTCCCGCAGACCTACTGGCCGACCCCCGCGCAGCGGGTGGCGCTGGCCACCGCGGCCCTGTCCCGCCCGTTCGCGAGCGAGCCGCTGCAGGACGGCGGCACGGAGCGCCCGGACGGCGAACCCGCCCGGCCCGAGCGCCGCGCCGGGGATCACGGCGGAGCCGACCTGCTGCCCGCCCTCGCCGCCCGCGTCCTGGGCACCCCGCTCACCGTGGTGACCGGTGAGGGCCGCGACCAGCTCTTCCTCCCGCACGGCACCGATCCGGCCGCCGTCGACCCGGCCACCGATCCGGTCCTCTTCACCACCGACGGCTTCTTCCACGCCGCGCTTCCGCCCGGGACCTCGCCGCCGGTCGCCACCCCGTTGCCGGCCCCGGCGACGGTGACGACCGGTACGACCGCGGCAACTGCGACGACCGCGACGACCGCGACCGGTACCGGTGCGAACACCGGGACATCGGCCATGGGGACCTCGGGTACCGACACCACGACGAGCCCCGGGTCGGAGCAGCGGTCCGCGCAGCCGCCCGCGCACCGCAGCCACGCCACCCCGCCCTGGCTGCCGCCCGCCGACAGCAGCGGCCCGCGCTACCGCCTCGACCGCGACGGCGTCCTCACCGCACCCGACGGCGCCACCTACACCCAGGTCGCCCCCGCCGGCCGCGGCAACGGCTTTTTCGGCGCGCTCTCCACGGCCTTGCGACACGCAGCGGAGCAGCCCGGACTGGACCGCCAGGAGGCGGCACGGCTGCGCATGCGCGCCGGGGCGTCGCCCGCCCAGCTGATGCGTCTGAACGGTCTGCCCGCCGACCCGGCGGAACGCGACGCGCTCTTCACACCCCCACCCCTGCGGACCCACCCCGGCGAGCCCGCGCCGAGCCAGGACGCCCGCGAGGGGCATCTGCGCCGCCACCTCGCCGAGGCCCCGTGGGGTCCCGGGGCCGACCGTGCGGTGGCCCGGTGGGCCGCCGCCGCGACCGGCACCACCGTCACCCTGATCGAGGAGAACGGAACCGCCCACACCTACCCCGGCCCGTCCGGCGACAGCGGTCCGCACCTTCGGCTCCGCCGCCGGGGCGGGGACATCGTCCCCTTGAGCCTGCACACGCCTGCACCCACGCCGAAGGCTCCCGCGCCCAAGGACACGGAGTCGAAGGCACCGGAACCGAAGGGCTTGAAGGCGCCGGAGCCGAAGGGCCCGGAGCAGAAGGCCCCGGTGCTGGAGGGTTCCGAGCTGGAGGGTTCCGAGCTGAAGGGGCCCGAGCTGAAGGGGCCCGAGGCACAGGTCACGACGTCCGTCGACACTGCTACGCCGGTCCCGCCCGTGCCGGATCCGGCCTCGCAGGACCCGGCCTCGCAGGACCCGGCTTTGCGGGACCCGGCCCTGCAGCAGGACTCGACCCTGCAAGACCCGACCCCGCAGGACGCGCTCCTCCAGGACGCGGCCACCCTTCCGCTGCCCCCGTCACCGACGGGCAGCGACCTCCCGGGTCTCCTGGAGGAGGAGGCGTACGAGCTGAGCACGCTGTCCGGCACCGACGCGGGCTCCGACGCCCCCACGGACTCGGACACGGTGCCCGCCGCACCGGAGCCGGTCCTCCGTCCCTTCAAGTTGGGGAACTTCGAGTTCACCAACCTGAACCAGACGGAGAGGTACGTCGACAAGGCGGTCCGGATCATCGAGCTGCTCGACGAGCACAGCACCATCAAGAACTACGTCGGCGGCCGCCCTGTCCGGATCACCCTGCATGTGCGCACGACCGAGACCCCGGCCGACGTGCGCGACCTGGGCGACGACGGCGTCCAGATCAACCTCGCCAGCTACTACTTCGAGAAGTACGACATCGGCTACATCATGGGGATGCTGGCCCACGAGATCGGCCTGCACCCCCTCGCCTCGCGCAACACGGAGATTCCGGAGCAGGAGGAGGCGTACCGGGGTATGCCCCTGCCGGTGCCGGGACTGACGGACCTGAGGACGCCGCGCACCATGAACACCGAGGGGGCGGGCCAGGCCGACCACATCATGGCCGCCTACCCCCGTACCATCCGGCACGGCATCTACCGCGACATCGTCATAGAGATGGCCAAGGTGCTCGCGCAGCACGCGCGGGTCGGCGTGACGGGCGCCAAGTCCCAGGACGTCACCGACCTCTTCGACACCTACCTGATGGACCTCGCCTCCATCGCGGTCACCAGCGACTACCGGATGAACGCGGTCAAGGAGCCCAACTACACGGCAAGGGTCTACAACGCCTACAAGGAGATGCTCCGCGCCCAGTTGGCGGAGAACACCGCTCTTCGGGACCTCCTGCCGTCGAACAAGAGCCTGTTCGGCGTCGCACGGTCCTTCACCCAGCTCGCCACCAGCATCGCGACCAACAACCGCGGCGACAGCATCCAACAGCCCGTTGCTCCGGACCAGGCCGGAGGCAACACCGGCGAGGCACGCCCCAGACTTCCCG
The DNA here is from genome assembly GCF_030817355.1 of Streptomyces sp. V1I1. Taxonomy (NCBI): domain Bacteria; kingdom Bacillati; phylum Actinomycetota; class Actinomycetes; order Kitasatosporales; family Streptomycetaceae; genus Streptomyces; species Streptomyces sp. V1I1. The sequence continues at coordinate 7,897,117 of NZ_JAUSZH010000001.1, forward strand.
AGGCGGGCACCGGCCCCGCGCCGCAGACCGCGCCGTCCGCCACCTCGCCGACGCGCGGCCCGCGCGACAGCCGACCCCGGTTCGTGGTGCGTTCAGGCTTCGACGCCCGGCGGTTCTCGTACCAGGGCAAGCCGGTCACCGACCTCACCGTCCGCATTGCGATACGGGGCGCGGACGGCCAGGCCTCGCGCGTGTTCGACCAGCTCAACGCGGGCGTGAGCGAGTTCCTGAACGACCCGGACCACCGCCTGCCCAACGGCGACCGGCTGCACGTGACCGTCGAGCACGTCGATCCCACCGATGCGCCGCACCTGACCGTGAACCTGGCGGGCCGGGACCAGGCGATGAACCAGACCACCTGGTGGTCCGACGCCGCCCCGGTGCAGATGGTGCACGAGCTCACCCACCAGCTCGGCCTGCGCGACGAGTACCGGGACGCCGACTCCCCGCACCGCCCGCACATCCTCGGCAGCCTGCTGGGCGACCTCGACGGAGCTACCGAAGACGTCTCCCTCCCCCCCGCCGGCCTGCGCGACCGGCACATGGCCCTGCTCGGAGCGCTCATCGGCGACGTGACCCCAGTGCCTCAGCAGAACGGCGACCAGGCCGACCAGAGCTGGGCGGCGGCCCGGAGCGCCGCCGCTGCGGAAACCCGCGAGTCCATCTGGGTCGACCCGGTCTCCCTGCCCCGACCCGCCGACGGCCCGGCAGTCACCGAGGTTCCGGCTCACATGCAGCAGGACTCGGACACGGTGCCCGCCGCACCGGAGCCGGTCCTGCCTCCCTTCAAGTTGGGGAACTTCGAGTTCACCAACCTGAACCAGACGGAGAGGTACGTCGACAAGGCGGTCCGGATCGTCGAGCTGCTCGACGAGCACAGCACCATCAAGAACTACGTCGGCGGCCGCCCTGTCCGGATCACCCTGCATGTGCGCACGACCGAGACCCCGGCCGACGTGCGTGACCTGGGCGACGACGGCGTCCAGATCAACCTCGCCAGCTATTACTTCGAGAAGTACGACATCGGCTACATCATGGGGATGCTGGCCCACGAGATCGGCCTGCACCCCCTCGCCTCCCGCAACACGAAGATCCCCGAGGAGGAGGAGCTGTACCGGGGCATGCCCCTGCTGGTACCGGGACTGGAGACCCTGAAGACGCCGCGCTTCATGAACACCGAAGGCGCCGGCCAGGAAGACCACGTCATGGCCGCCTTCCCCCACACCATCCGGCACGGCATCTACCGCGACATCGTCCTGGAAATGGCCGGGGTGCTCGCGCAGCACGCACGGGTCGGCGTGACGGGCGCCAAGGCAAAGGACGTCACCGACCTGATCGACACCTACCTGATGGACCTCGCCTCCATCGCGGTCACCAACGACCACCGGGCGAGGGCGATCAGGGACCCCAACTACACGGCAAGGGTCTACAACACCTACAAAGCCCAGCTGGCCGAGCACATCGCCCAGGACAGTCCCGTCCGCCCCTTGCTGCCCGCCGACAAGGGAAGGTTCGGCGTCCTCGGAGACTTCGCCCAGCTCGCCACCAGCGTCGGAACCAACAACCGCGGCGACAGCATCCAGCAACCCGTTGCTCCGGACCGGACCGGCGGCAACACCGGCGAGGCACGCCCCAGACTGCCCCAGACCGACACCGACACCGGCACCGACCGCACGGCGACCACCGGCGTCCCGGCCCGTATGCCGCAGGACCCGAACGCGACCCCCACCGCCGCTGAACCGACCCTGACGCCCTTCAAGTCGGGGAACTTCGAGTTCACCAACCTGAAGCACACGAACGAGGGGTACCGCGACAAGGCGGTCCGCATCATCGAGCTGCTCCGGAAGCACGACACGATCCGTGACTACGTCGGCGACCGCCCTGTCCGTATCACCCTGCACCTCCGTACGACGGAGACTCCGGCCGATGTGACGGACCGTGGTGATGCCGGTGTGGACATCAACCTCGCCAGTTACTACTTCGAGAAGTACGACATCGGTTACATCATGGGGATGCTGGCCCATGAGATCGGCCTGCACCCCTTGGCCTCGCGGGACACGAACATCCCCGACGAGGAGGGGATGTTCGCGGGGGTTCCGCTGACGGTTCCGGGGCTGACGGACCTGAAGACCCCGCGCACGATGAACACCGAGGGTGCCGGTCAGGCCGACCACATCATGGCCGCCTTCCCCAGCAGCACCAGGCACCGGATCTACCGCGACATCGTGCTGAAAATGGCCGGTGTCCTGGCGGAGGATGCGCGAACAGGGGAGGAGGGCGCCAAGGCCAAGGACGTCACGGACCTGATCGACACCTACCTCATGGATCTGGCCACGATCGCGCTCACCAACGACAAGCGTAAGGACGCGGCGTGGGAACCGCGGTACACGGCCAAGGTCTACAACGCCTACAAGGCGCAGTTCGCAGCGCAGTTGGCGCAGGGCAGTCCCGTACGGAGCCTGCTGCCGGCCGACAAGAGCTGGTACAACGTCACGAGCAACTTCCTGGGCCTGGGCAGCAGCGTCGCGTTCAACAACCAGGGCGACAGCATCCAGACCAGCACGCCGACGCCGAGCGGCAGCGACACAGGCGAGGCCCGCCCGCGGCTTCCGCAGGGCAGCACCGACACCGGGCTTCAGAGCGGGCCGTCCGACACATCGCGGCCGAGGGGGCCGCGTGACAGCCGGCCGCGGTTCGTGGTCCGGTCGGGCTTCGATGCGCGGCGGTTCACTTACGACGGTGATCCGGTCACCGACCTGACCGTCCGTGTTGCGATGCGCGGCACGGACGGACAGGCCTCGCGGGTGTTCGACCAGCTCAAGTCAGGTGTCAGCGAGTTCCTCAACGTTGCCGGTTACCGGCTGCCCAACGGTGACCTGCTGCACGTGTCCGTCGAGCTGGTTACGCCTTCGGGCTCGCCGCACCTGACCGTGGACCTGGCCAACCGGGATCAGACCATGGATCAGAACACCTGGTGGGCGGATGCCGATCCGGTGCAGATGGTGCATGAGCTGACGCACCAGCTCGGGTTGCGGGACGAGTACCGCGACGCCGACTCCCCGCACCGACCCCACGTCCCGGGCAGTCTCCTCGGCGACCTCAACGCGGACCCCGAGGACTCCTCACTCGCCGTCGCCGGACTGAGGGGGCGGCACCTGGCTCTGCTGGGTGCGCTGATCGGGGACGTAACCCCGCAGCCGGAGGGAAGCGCGGAGGAGGACACCGAGCAGACCTGGGACGCGGTGCGTACCGGCACCGACCCGGTCCTCCGCGAATCTGTCTGGGTCGACCCGGTCTCCCTGCCCCGACCGTCCACCGACGGCACGGCGGTCACCGAGGTCCCGGTCCGTATGCCGCAGGACCCGAACGCGACCCCCACCGCTGCCGCCGAACCGAGCCTCGTTCCCTTCAAGTCGGGGAACTTCGAGTTCACCAATCTGAAGCACACGAACCAGAGGTACCGGGACAAGGCCGTCCGCATCATCGAACTGCTGCGGGATCACCCGACGATCAACGAGTACATCGGCAACCGTCCTTGCCGCATCACCCTGCACCTGCGGACGACGGAGACTCCGGCGGACGTGAGGGACCGCGGGGATGCCGGTGTCGACATCAACCTCGCCAGTTACTACTTCGAGAAGTACGACATCGGCTACATCATGGGGATGCTGGCCCACGAGATCGGCCTGCACCCCCTCGCCTCGCGCAACACGGAGATTCCGGAGCAGGAGGAGGCGTACCGGGGTATGCCCCTGCCGGTGCCGGGACTGACGGACCTGAGGACGCCGCGCACCATGAACACCGAGGGGGCGGGCCAGGCCGACCACATCATGGCCGCCTACCCCCCTACCATCCGGCACGGCATCTACCGCGACATCGTCCTGAAGATGGCCGACATGCTGGCCGAGGCCGCGCAGGCCGGCGTGGAGGGAGCCAACGCCAAGGACGTCACCGACCTCATCGACTGCTACTTGATGGACCTCGCGTCCATCGCGATCACCAGTGACTACCGGATGAACGCGGCCAAGGAGCCCGGTAACACCGGCAAGGTCTACAACGCGTACAAGGCGCTGTTTGCTGCGCGTATGGCCGAGGACAGCCCCGCCCGTGCTCTGCTGCCCGCCGACAAGGGGATGTTCGGCGTGGTGCGGGACTTCACCCAACTCGCCGCCAGTCTCGCCACCAACAACCGCGGCGACAGCATCCAGCAGCCCATGTCGACGGACGAGGCCCGCCCCCGGCTCCCGCAAGGAACCGACAGCGTTCAGGGGACCGAGGAGAGTATCCAGCAAGCCCTGCTCGGCACGCCCCAGTTGAGGGGTCCGCGCGACAGCCGACCTCGTTTCGTGGTGCGGTCGGGCTTCGACGCGCGGCGGTTCACCCACGACGGCGAACCGGTCACCGACCTCACCGTCCGGCTCGCGATACGCGGCCCCGAGGGTCAGACCACGCATGTGGCCGGTCAACTCGACGCAGGTGTACGGGATTTCCTCAACAGTCCTGCTTACCGGTTGCCGAACGGCGACCGCCTCCATATCACTGTCGAGCACGTCGATCCCTCGGACTCCCCGCACCTGACCGTGGACCTGGCGGGCCGGGACCGAACCATGGACCAGAACACCTGGTGGGCGGACGCCGACCCGGTGCAGATGGTGCATGAGCTGACGCACCAGCTCGGTCTACGGGACGAGTACCGTGACGCCGACTCTCCGCACCGTCCGCACATCCCGGGCAGTCTCCTCGGCGACCCGAACGCGGACCCCGAGGACTTCTCGCTCGTTTCCTCGGGTCTTCGGGGTCGGCATCTGGCCCTGCTGGGTGCGCTGATCGGGGACGTGACCCCGCAGCCTGAGCCAAGCGGACAGGACAGCGAGCAGAGTTGGGATGCGGCTCGCACAGCCACCGACCCGGTCCTCCGGAAGTCGGTGTGGGTGGACCCGGTTTCTCTGCCGCGGTCGGCTGACGACGGCACGGCAGTCATCGAGGTCCTGGCTCGCATGCCCCAGGACCCGAACGCGACACCAGCCAACGCCGCCGCTGAACCGACCCTTACGCCCTTCAAGTCGGGGAACTTCGAGTTCACCAACCTGAAGCACACGAAGGAGAAGTACCGGGACAAGGCCGTCCGGATCATCGATCTGCTGCGGAAGCACGACACCATCCGCGAGTACATCGGCACCCGCCCCTGCCGCATCACCCTGCACGTGCGGACGACGGAGACCCCGGCCGACGTGACAGACCGTGGTGATGCCGGTGTCGACATCAACCTCGCGAGCTACTACTTCGAGAAGTACGACATCGGTTACATCATGGGGATGCTGGCCCATGAGATCGGCCTGCACCCGCTCGCGTCCCGCAACACGAACATCCCTGACGAGGAAGGCATGTTCGCAGGGATGCCGTTGACCGTTCCGGGGCTGGCCGACCTGAAGACACCGCGGATGATGAACACCGAGGGCGCGGGCCAGGCCGACCACATCATGGCCGCCTTCCCCAGCAGTACCAGGCACCGCATCTACCGGGACATCGTGCTCGACATGGCCAAGGACCTGGCAGAGGACGCGCAGGGCGGCGAAGAGGGCGCCAAGCCCGCGGACGTCACGGACCTGATCGACACCTACCTCATGGACCTGGCCACGATCGCGCTCACCAACGACCGGCGTAAGGACGCGGCGTGGGAACCGCGGTACACGGCCAAGGTCTACAACGCCTACAAGGCGCAGTTCGCAGCGCAGTTGGCGCAGGACAGTCCCGTACGGAGCCTGCTGCCGGCCGACAAGAGCTGGTACAACGTCACGAGCAACTTCCTGGGCCTGGGTAGCAGCGTCGCCTTCAACAACCAGGGCGACAGCATCCAGACCGCTTCTCCGGTGCAGGCCGGCACCTCGGCACAGGCCGACAGCGACACCGGCGAAGCCCGTCCCCGGCTTCCGCAGGGGAGCACCGACACCGCGCTCCAGACGCAACTCCCCGGCACATCGCAGCCAAGGGGACCGCGTGACAGCCGCCGCCGCTTCGTGGTCCGGTCGGGCTTCGACGCGCGGCGGTTCACCTACGACGGCGATCCGGTCACCGACCTCACCGTCCGCATCGCGATACGGGGCACGGACGGGCAGGCCTCGCGCGTGTTCGACCAGCTCAAGTCAGGTGTCAGCGAGTTCCTCAACGTTCCTGGTTACCGGCTGCCGAACGGTGACCTGCTGCACGTGTCCGTCGAGCTGGTTACGCCTTCGGGCTCGCCGCACCTGACCGTGGACCTGGCCAACCGGGATCAGACCATGGATCAGAACACCTGGTGGGCGGATGCCGATCCGGTGCAGATGGTGCATGAGCTGACGCACCAGCTCGGCCTGCGGGACGAGTACCGCGACGCCAACTCCCCGCACCGTCCACACATTCCGGGGAGCCTGCTCGGTGACCTGAACGCGGACCCCAAAGACCCTTCGCTCGCCGTCGCAGGTCTGCGTGGCCGGCACCTGGCGCTGCTCAGTGCGCTGATCGGGGACGTGACTCCTCAGCCGCAGCAAAGCGCGAAGGAGGACACCGAGCAGACCTGGGACGCGGTATGCACCGGCACCGACCCGGTCCTTCGCGAGGCGATCTGGGTGGATCCGGTCTCCCTGCCCCGGCTGTCCTCCGACCGCGCGGCAGTCGCCGAAGTCGCCGAAGTCGCCGAAGTCACTGGGGTCCCGGCCCGTATGCCGCAGGGTCCGAACGCGACGCCTGCTACCGCTGCGGAGCCCGATTCGGGTCCCTTCGTGATGGAGAACTTCGAGTTCACGAATCTGAAGCGTTCGAATGAGCGGTACCGCGCGAAGGCGGTGCGGATCGTCGATGTGCTCAGGGATCACCCGACTATCAAGGCGTACGTCGGCGGCCGCCCTGTCCGGATCACTCTGCATGTGCGCACGACCGAGACCCCGGCCGACGTGCGTGACCTGGGTGACGACGGGGTCCAGATCAACCTCGCGAGCTACTACTTCGAGAAGTACGACATCGGTTACATCATGGGGATGCTGGCCCACGAGATAGGCCTGCACCCGCTTGCCTCCCGGAACCGGGACATCCCCGATGAGGAGGAGATGTTCCAGGGTATTCCGCTGCCGGTTCCGGGGCTGGCCGACCTGAAGACGCCGCGCACGATGAACACCGACAACGCGGGTCAGGCCGACCACATCATGGCCGCATTCCCCAGCAGCACCAGGCACGGGATCTACCGCGACATCGTGCTGAAGATGGCGGAGATGCTGGCCGAGTTCGCGCAGGCGCATGTGCCGGGAGCCAAGCTCCAGGACGTCACGGACCTGATCGACTGCTATCTGATGGATCTGGCGTCTATCGCGATCACCAGTGACTATCGGGTGAACGCGGCCAAGGAGCCTGGTAACACCGCGAAGGTCTACAACGCGTACAAGGCGCTGTTTGCTGCGCGTATGGCCGAGGACAGCCCCGCCCGTGCTCTGCTGCCCGCCGACAAGGGGATGTTCGGCGTGGTGCGGGACTTCACCACACTGGCCGCGAGCGTCGCCACCAACAACCGCGGCGACAGCATCCAGCCGCCCACGCCGACCGACGAGGCCCGCCCCCGACTCCCGCAAGCAACCGACAACAGTCAGCAGACCGAGGAGAGCGTCCAGCAAGCCCCGCCCGCAACACCGCAGTTGAGGGGTCCGCGCGACAGCCGCCCCCGCTTCGTGGTGCGGTCGGGCTTCGACGCGCGCCGCTTCTCCTACCAGGGCGAGCAGGTCACGGACCTCACCGTCCGGCTCGCGATACGGGGCCCGGAGGGTCAGACCACGCTCGTGGCCGATCAACTCGACTCAGGTGTGCGGGAGTTCCTCAACAACCCCGCTTACCGGTTGCCGAACGGCGACCGCCTCCACGTCACCGTCGAGCACGTCGCCCCCTCTGACTCTCCGCACCTGACTGTGGACCTGGTGGGCCGGGACCGCGCGATGGATCAAAGCACGTGGTGGGCGGACGCCGATCCGGTGCAGATGGTCCATGAGTTGACCCACCAGCTCGGTCTGCGGGACGAATACCGTGACGCCGACTCCCCGCACCGCCCGCACATCCCGGGCAGTCTCCTTGGCGACCTGAACGCGGGCCCCGAGGACTCTTCGCTCGCCGTCGCCGGTCTGCGTGGTCGGCACCTGGCGCTGCTCAGTGCGCTGATCGGTGACGTCGACCCGCAACCTCAGAGCAAGCAGGACAGCGAGCAGGGCACCGAGCGGCACACCGAGCAGAGCTGGGACGCCGCCCGCACCGCTACCGAGCCGGTCCTCCGCGAGTCCGTCTGGGTGGACCCGGTCTCCCTGCCCCGACCGTCCGACAGCGGCGCGGCAGTCACCGAAGTCACCGAGGTCCCGGCCCGTATGCCGCAGGACCCGAACGCGACCCCCACCGCCCCAGCAAGGGCATACGTGCCGTTCTCGTCGGGGAACTTCGAGTTCACGAACCTGGCGCACACGAACGAGAGGTACCGCGACAAGGCGATCCGCATCATCGATCTGCTGCGGAAGCACGACACCATCAGGGAGTACATCGGCACCCGCCCCTGCCGCATCACCCTGCACCTGCGGACGACGGAGCCCCCGGCCGACGTGAGGGACCGTGACGATGACGGCGTGGACATCAACCTCGCCAGCTATTACTTCGAGAAGTACGACATCGGCTACATCATGGGCATGCTGGCCCACGAGATCGGCCTGCACCCGCTCGCCTCCCGCAACACGAACATCCCCGACGAGGAGGAGATGTTCCAGGGAGTCCCGCTGACCGTGCCGGGGCTGGCCGACCTCAGCACACCGCGCACCATGAACACCGAGGGCGCTGGTCAGGCCGACCACATCATGGCCGCCTTCCCCAGCAGCACAAGGCACCGGATCTACCGCGACATCGTCCTGGGAATGGCCAAGATCCTGGCGGAGGACGCGCAGGCCGGCGAGGAGGGTGCCAAGGCTCAGGACGTCACCGACCTGATCGACTGCTATCTGATGGACCTGGCCTCAATCGCCCTCACCAACGACCACCGGACGAACGCGGCGAAGGAGCCCAACTACACGGCGCGGGTCTACAACGCCTACAAAGACTTGTTCCAGGCCCAGTTGGCGGGAGCCACTGCGCTCCAGGCCCTTCAGGCCCTCCTGCCGTCCAACAAGAGCATGTTCGGCGTGATGAACGACTTCCGGCGCATCGCCACCCATGTCGCCATCGGCAACAGCGGCGACAGCATCCAGCAGGCCGGTACGACCTGAGGCGCGTGTGTCTCTGACGCACGCGCCTCCTGGCGCACGTTCGGGGCGGGGCGCACCGACACACAGTCCGCCCCGCACTACCACGCCTCAGGAAACGGTCCGCACTCCCGCCAGCTCATCCGGCCCGGACGGTGTGGCCCAGCATGTGCAGCGGGCCCGCCGTCACCCCGGCACGTTCCACGGCCTCCCAGTAGGCGAGGGCCGCTGACCCGTCCACCAGGCCGTGCACCAGCGGCAGTTCGGGATCCGCCGCGTGCAGCAGGGACTCGACCCGGCAGGAAGCCAGGGTTCCCTCCAGCCACGGCTGGGCCAGGTATCCCGCCGCGGCCGCCGGCGGCAGCTCCTCGGCGATCTCCCGGCTCAGGTCGCCGAGGTGCAGGAGCCCGCCGCCCAGTACGAGTACGCTGCTGCCGCAGGACCTGCCACCCCGCCCGGTGGGTACCGCTCGCTGAGGGGACTGCTCACACCCGGTGGACCTGGGGGCCCAGCAGCGCATAGCGCTGGGCCTCCGCAGCGGTGAGCGAGGTATCGGTGATGATGGCCTCGAACTCCGCCACCTCGGCGAACCGGCAGAAACTCACGGCGCCGAATTTGGTGTGGATTCCCGAGAAGATCCGGCGCCTGGCCGACTTCATTGCCTGTGCCTTGACATGGCCGACGGCCGGATCGGGGGTGGTCAGCCCGTACTCACAGGAGATGCCGTTGGCCCCGACGTACGCCAGATCGATGACCAGGCCGGCCAGCATGTCGGTCACCCAGTGATCCACAGTGGCCATCGTGTTGCCCCGCACCCGACCGCCCAGCAGGAGTACTTGTGTGTTGTCCCGCCCGGCCAGCACGCCCGCGGTGGTGATGGATGCGGTGACGACGGTCAGCCGCCGGTCCTGGGGCAGTGCCTCGGCGATCAGTTGTGGGGTGTAACCCTCGTCGATGAAGACGGTCTCCGCCTCCCCGAGCAACTCGACGGCTGCCGCGGCGATTCGGGCCTTCTGCGGTACGTGCCGGGTGGTGCGGGCGGCGAGTGTCGTCTCGAATCCGGCGCTCTCGACGGGATAGGCCCCTCCGTGCTTGCGCCGGACCAGGCCGCTCTCCTCCAGCATCCGCAGATCTCGGCGCACGGTCTCCAGGGACACCGCCAACTCCACCGCGAGGGCAGCGACGTCCACCGATCCGTTGAGTCGCGCGACCGTGAGAATGGCACGCCGACGTTCGTCGCCGTCCAGGATCTTCTCCTCTTCAATGTGCGGAAGGGCACCAGTATGTCTGTACTGGGCATGAGTGTGATTGCCTCCCTTTCGTTAGGGGGCATAACTCACACGATTTATTATTGCAGTCGAGATGTGGCGTACGTTCCGTGACGACGATTCGATGTGTGGGAGGACGCCATGGCCGCTGAGGCACGGAGCCCGCGGGCCCGCTACCGCGAGCAGACCCGCGCCGAGATCAAGGAGATCGCCCTTCGGCAGTTGGCCGAGGGCGGCGCGCAGGGGGTGGCGCTCACCCGCATCGCCAGCGAGGTGGGGCTGTCCGGCCCGGCCCTGTACAGGTATTTCGCCGGCCGCGACGACTTGCTCAACGACCTGGTCCGGGACGCCTACGACGACGTCGCCGCGGCGGTCGGCCGGGTCGGCGCCGACGCGCCGGCCGGCCCGAGGCTCGCTCTGCGCGCGCTCGGTGGCGCCTATCTCGACTGGGCGGTGGCGCAGCCGCACCGCTACCTGCTGATCCAGGGCGGTCCGGTGCCCGGTTACGCGGCCCCGCCGGACATCGTGCAGCGGGCGAGGGCGGCCGTGGGACCGTTCGCGAAGGTCTTCGCCCAGGGCGAGGCCACCGAGGCGGTGCGGCCGGTGGTCGCCGAGATGGCGGGGTGGGTACGCACGGACCCGGCGGCCGCCGAGTGGCTGCACGCGTACACGGGCCTGACCGCGGACGACGCACGCGCCGGGACCGCGCTCGCCGGGACGGTGCTGGCCTGGTCACAGCTGCACGGCACCGTCGGCCTGGAGGTGTCCGGCCAGTACGCAGCCATGGGAAGCCAGGCCCGGATGACCCTGCTGAATGCCCAACTCGACATGCTCGCGGACGCCTTCGGGCTGAGGTGAGGAGCGAGCGTTCGCGGGGAGCCGTGCCTGCGGCAGCCGCTTCCGGCGCCTGACCGGTTCCGATCTCGGCTTGACACCAGGATTCGACTACCGTTGAAAGCGTCTCGCTCGACGCCCGCATCGCCTTCGAGTTCTCAGAGAAGTCCGGTCTGAGGGGGAAGGAAGAAGGTGGGGACAATGGAGCTGCCCCTCGTCGTCGGCGTGGACGGATCCGAGTCCAGCCTGCGGGCCGTGGACTGGGCGGCTGACGAGGCAGCCCTGCACGGGGTGCCGCTGCGGCTGGTGAACGCGTCGTTGTGGGAGCGCTACGAAGGGGCCGCAGTCGACGAGGGAGTGGACCGCCCCTCGGAGCGGGTGATGGCCGAGAACATCGTCGGCTCCGCCGCGGAGCGCGCTCGCCGCCGCGACCCGGAGCTGAAGATCCTGACGGACATCCTGCCCGATGACACGGTGACCGCCCTGCTGAGTGAGGGCCGCAACGCCTCCGCCCTGGTCACCGGCTCGCGAGGCCGCAGCGGCCTCGCCGAGATGCTGCTCGGCTCGGTCAGCCTGGCGGTCGCCGCCCGTGCCGACTGCCCGGTGTTCGTCATCCGCGGCAGCCACGCCGCCCAGAGCATTACGCACCGGCGGATCGTCCTTGGTGTCGACAAACCCCCACAGGGCTTGGCCGCCGTTCGCTTCGCGTTCCAGGAGGCGCAGGCTCGCCGGGCTGCCCTGCACGCCGTCCGGGCCTGGCGCTGTCCCGCGCACCAGACGGCCGATCAGCCTCTGCTCGCGTCAGACGCGGCCCACTACCACGAGAGCCAGGCCGCGGAGACCCTCGAAGAGGCGCTGCGAGAAGCCGCGGCGGACCACCCCGCCGTCGAGCTGCACCGGGCGACGGCCGAAGGCCCCGCCCGCAAGGTGCTCATGAACGCGTCGGCAGCGGCCGATCTGCTGATCGTCGGCGCCCAGCGGCGGCACGGTCACTTCGGGCTCCAGCTCGGCCGGGTCGCGCACACGGTGCTGCACCACTCCGCCTGCCCCGTTGCAGTCGTACCGCAGCGGGCGTGATTGCCCGTGAGCGCCAAGGGCGGCTCAGCCGGTCAGACCGGCCGCGTGGTCGGGGACGTACGTCTGCAGATCACGCGGCGGGCGCACATAGCCCGTGGACGGCGGCCGGGGCGGCAGTTCGAGCGCCGGCGGGGGCACTTCGTGGTAGGGGAGGGACGCGAGCAGATGGGCGATCATGTTGATGCGTGCTCTGCGCTTGTTGTCGCTCTCCACGACGAACCACGGCGCCTCCGCGATGTCCGTGTGCACCAGCATCTCGTCCTTGGCCCGGGAGTACGCCTCCCAGTGGGTGATGGACTCCAGGTCCATCGACGAGAGCTTCCACCGGCGCGTGGGGTCATCGAGCCGACGCCTGAACCGCTGCTCCTGTACGGCGTCGCTCACCGAGAACCAGTACTTGCGCAGCAGGACCCCGTCCTCGACGAGCATCCGCTCGAAGATCGGGCACTGGTGGAGGAACCGCTGGTGCTCCTCCTTCGTGCAGAAGCCCATCACATGCTCGACGCCCGCCCGATTGTACCAACTTCGGTCAAACAGTGCGATTTCGCCCGCCGCGGGCAGGTGCGCGATGTAACGCTGGAAGTACCACTGCGTGCGCTCACGCTCGGTGGGCGTGGGCAGAGCCACGATCCGTGCGACCCGGGGGTTGAGATGCTCCGCGACCCGCTTGATGGTGCCGCCCTTGCCCGCCGCGTCCCGCCCCTCGAACACCACCACGAGTCGCGCGCCTTCCGCGCGCACCCATTCCTGGACCTTCACCAGCTCCGTCTGCAGCCTCAGGAGCTCCCGCTCGTACAGCGCACGCGGCAGCGCTTCGGGCCGCGCCTTCTTGTCGGCCATACCGCCTCCCACGCTCGATGACGTAACGGAGTCACTCATGCCCAAGGTCAAGCACCAGGACAGCACCGTACTGACCGAGGAGGAGCTGCGCACTCTGGACGCCCACTGGCGTGCCGCGAACTATCTGGCCGCCGGGCAGATCTATCTGATGGCCAACCCGCTGCTGAGGGAACCTCTGGAACCCGTACACATCAAACCGAGGCTGCTCGGCCACTGGGGCACGTCCCCGGGGCTCAACCTCGTCCACACCCATCTCAACCGCGTCATCAAGGCCCGCGGACTCGACGCCCTTTGTATCTGGGGCCCCGGACACGGCGGCCCGTCGGTCCTGGCCAACTCCTGGCTCGAGGGCAGTTACAGCGAGATCTACCCGAACGTCAGCCGGGACGAGGTCGGCATGGAGAGGCTGTTCCGGCAGTTCTCCTTCCCCGGCGGGGTGCCCAGCCATGTCGCCCCGGAGACCCCCGGCTCGATCCACGAGGGCGGTGAACTCGGCTACGCACTGGCCCACGCGTACGGCGCCGCGCTCGACAACCCGGATCTGCTCGTCGCCTGCGTGATCGGAGACGGCGAGGCTGAGACAGGCCCGCTCGCCGCCTCCTGGCACTCCAACAAGTTCCTCGACCCCGTCCACGACGGGGCGGTGCTGCCCATCCTCCACCTCAACGGCTACAAGATCGCCAACCCGACGGTCCTGTCCCGCATCCCCGAGCCCGAACTCGACGACCTGCTGCGGGGATACGGACACGATCCGATCCACGTCACCGGCGACGACCCCCTCCAGGTCCACCGTGCCATGGCCGCCGCCCTCGACCGCGCCCTGCAGCGCATCGCCATCCTGCAGCGCACCGCGCGTGAGGACGGCGTCACCGAGCGGCCGCACTGGCCCGTCATCGTCCTGCGCACGCCCAAGGGCTGGACCGGACCTGCCGAGGTCGACGGGGTGCCGGTCGAAGGCACCTGGCGCTCGCACCAGGTCCCACTGTCCGGTGTACGGGAAAACCCGGAGCACCTGCGGCAGTTGGAGGCATGGCTGCGCTCCTACCGGCCGGAGGAGCTCTTCGACACGCTGGGCCGCCCCACCGCCGACGTCCTCGCCTGCGTCCCCGAGGGTGCCCGGCGCCTCGGCGCCACCCGGCACGCCAACGGCGGCCTGCTCCTACGCGACCTGCCGATCCCCGATCTTGACCGCTTCGCCGTGCCCGTCGACAAGCCGGGATCGACGCTGCACGAGCCCACCCGGGTCCTCGGCGGTCTCCTCGAACAGCTCATGGAGGCCACGTCCGGGCGCCGGGACTTCCGGCTCGTAGGGCCCGACGAGACCGACTCCAACCGGCTGGGCGCCGTCTTCGGCGCCACCGGCAAGGCCTGGCAGGCGCAGACCGCCCCGACCGACGAACACCTCTCCCGGCAGGGCCGGGTCATGGAGGTCCTCTCCGAACACCTCTGCCAGGGCTGGCTGGAGGGCTATCTCCTCACCGGCCGGCACGGACTGTTCTCCTGCTACGAAGCCTTCGTCCACATCGTCGACTCGATGGTCAACCAGCACATCAAGTGGCTGAAGACGTCCCGCGCACTGACCTGGCGGGCCCCCGTCGCCTCCCTCAACTACCTGCTGACCTCTCATGTCTGGCGGCAGGACCACAATGGCTTCTCGCACCAGGATCCCGGTTTCGTCGATCACGTACTCAACAAGAGCCCCGAGGTCGTACGCGTCTACCTGCCGCCGGATGCCAACACCCTGCTCTCCGTGGCCGACCACGCCCTGCGCAGCCGCGACTACGTCAATGTGATTGTCGCCGGCAAACAGCCCTGCTTCGACTGGCTGTCGATGGACCAGGCCCGCGTCCACTGCGCCCGCGGCGCCGGCATCTGGGAGTGGGCCGGAACGGCGCACGGCGAGCGCGAGCCGGACGTCGTGCTCGCCTGCGCGGGCGACGTCCCCACTCAGGAGGTGCTGGCCGCCGCGCAGCTGCTGCGCCGGCACCTGCCCCACCTCGCCGTGCGGGTCGTCAACGTCGTCGACATGACCCGGCTGATGCCGCGTGAGGAACACCCGCACGGGATGGCCGACTTCGAGTACGACGGACTGTTCACCCGCGACAAGCCGGTGATCTTCGCCTACCACGGCTACCCCTGGCTCATCCACCGGCTCGCCTACCGCCGCGCGGGCCACGTCAATGTCCATGTCCGTGGCTACAAGGAAATGGGCACCACCACGACGCCGTTCGACATGGTCGTACGCAACGACCTGGACCGCTTCCGGCTGGTCATGGACGTCATCGACCGCGTCCCCGGCCTCGGCGTGCGCGCCGCCGCCGTACGCCAGCACATGGCCGACGCCCGCACCCGCCACCACGCCTGGATCCGCGTACACGGCACCGATCTGCCCGAGGTCGCCGACTGGACCTGGACCGGCTGAAACCCGTCCCCGTATCGACGAAATGAGGTGAACCCGACGCAGAACGGCACGGCCGGCCTGCCCCGGGTACTACGGGGCACGGCGGCCATGGTCCTCGACACCGACGGAGTGATCACCGACTCCGCGCGGGTGCACGCCGCCGCCTGGGAGACGGCCTTCGACGCCTTCCTGCGCGACCACCCTCCCGCCGATCCCGCCCAGCGGCGCCCCTTCCACGTAGTGGAGGACTATCTGCGGTACGTGGACGGCAAGTCGCGTCTCGACGGGGCGGCGGCCTTCCTGGAGTCCCGGGGGCTGCCGCTGACCGACGCGGACGTGCAGGCCGTCGCCGCGGACAAGGAACGGCTGTTCACCGCGCGGCTGCGCGAGCACGGCGTGGATGCCTTCCCCGGCACGGTCCAACTGCTGCACACCCTGCGCTCCGCCGGCGTACCCCTGGCCGCCGCCTCCGCCTCCCGGCACGCCCGTGAACTCCTTGAGCACGCGGGAGTGCTGAACCTCTTCGACGCCCTGGTGGACGGCGGCGAGGCGGCACGCCTGCAACTGCCCGGCAAACCCGACCCCGCGCTGTTCCTGGAGGCGGCCCGCCGGCTCGGCATCCCCGCCTCCCGCACCGCCGTCGTCGAGGACGCCCTGGCGGGAGTGGAGGCCGGGCTGCGCGGCGGCTTCGGCCTGGTCATCGGCGTGGACCGGGCCCGTACCGACGAGACCCGTGCTGAACTGCTGAAGCACGGCGCGGACATCGTGGTCCGTGACCTCGCGGAACTTCTTGCCCCGGAGGACTGACGATGCGCGACTGGACCTGGGAGTATGAAGGCTACGACCCGGAACAGGAGCGGCTGCGCGAGTCCCTGTGCACCCTCGGCAACGGCTACTTCGCGACTCGCGGCGCGGCCCCCGAGTGCACGGCCGACCGGGTCCACTATCCGGGTACGTACGCGGCGGGCTGCTACAACCGGCTGATCTCGGACGTGGCGGGACGGCAGGTCGAGAACGAGGACATGGTCAACCTCCCCAACTGGCTGCCGCTGCGATTCCGTACCGACTCCGGGAACTGGCTCTCCCCGGACACCCACAAGATCCTGGGTCACCAGCAGACGCTGGACCTGCGCGCCGGCACGCTGGAGCGCACCCTGGGCTACGAGGACGAGAGCGGCCGGCGCCTCGCGGTGAGGCAGCTTCGCCTGGTGCACATGGCCTCCCCCCATCTGGCCTTGCTGCGCACCGAGTTCACCGCCGAAGACTGGTCCGGGGAGATCGAGGTCGAGTCGGCGCTCGACGGAACGGTCACCAACAGCGGCGTTGAGCGCTACCGGCAGCTGGCCGGCCGTCACCTCACCCATGTCCACACCGGGACGTCGGCCCCGGACACCATGTGGCTGCGCTGCCGCACCAGTACCTCCGACATCAGGATCGGCCTGGCGGCCCGCACCGTGGCCCACGTGGCCGATGTGGCCCACGTCCCGGCCTCGGCCGAGGCGACCACTCGCCGTGAGAACCTGCGGGTCTCTCAGCTCCTGCGCCTTCCCCTCACCCCGGGCCGGACCGTCACCGTCGACAAGACGATCGCCCTGCACACCTCCCGGGACCCGGCGATCAGCGACCCGCTGCACGCCGCCGTGGACCGGGTGAACCGCGCCCCGGACTTCGACGCCCTGCTGGCCTCGCACCGCACGGCCTGGCGCCAGCTGTGGCGCACCGCCGAACTCGACGTGCCGAACAGCGCGGGCCCGATCCTGCGGCTCCACCTCTTCCATGTCTTGCAGACGCTCTCCCCGCACACCGCCGAACTCGACGCCGGCGTCCCCGCCCGCGGCCTGCACGGCGAGGCCTACCGCGGCCATGTCTTCTGGGACGAACTGTTCGTCCTGCCCTGTCTGAACCTGCAGTTCCCCGAGGTCTCCCGGGCCCTGCTCAGCTACCGCCACCGGCGCCTGGAGCGGGCCTGCTCCGCCGCTCGCGACGCCGGACGAGCCGGGGCCATGTACCCCTGGCAGAGCGGCAGCACCGGCCGCGAGGAGACCCAGCAGCTGCACCTCAACCCGCTCTCGGGGCGCTGGCTGCCCGACCACTCCCGGCTTCAGCACCACGTCGGCTCGGCGATCGCGTACAACGTGTGGCAGTACTGCGAGGCGAGCGGCGACATGGAGTTCCTGCACACCAAGGGCGCCGAAATGCTGCTGCAGATCGCCCGGTTCTGGGCGGACGCGACGACGTACGACAAGACCCTCGGCCGCTACCGGATCCGTGGAGTCGTGGGTCCCGACGAGTACCACGACGCCTACCCCGGCGCGAAGGAGGCGGGCCTCGACGACAACGCGTACACCAACGTCACCGCTGCCTGGGTGCTCGCCCGCGCCCTCGACGTACTGCACTGTCTCCCGGAGCCACGCCGCAGGGACCTCGTCGAACGCACCGGACTCGTCGACGGCGAACTCGACGCGTGGCAGGAGGTCTCCCACAAACTGCATGTGCCCTTCCACGCCGGTGTGGTCAGCCAGTTCGAGGGCTACGGCGAACTTACGGAACTCGACTGGGACGCCTATCGGGACCGCTACGGCGACATCCGGCGCCTCGACCGGATCCTGGAGGCCGAAGGGGACACGGCCAACAACTATCAGGCGTCCAAGCAGGCCGACGTGCTGATGCTCGGCTACCTCTTCTCACCGACCGAACTCCAGGGCCTCTTCCACCGGCTCGGGTACGAGCTGGACGACACCGCCTGGCAGCGCACCGTGGACCACTATCTGCGCCGCACCAGCCACGGCTCGACGCTCAGCAGCCTCGTGCACGGCTGGGTGCTGGCGAGGGTGCGGCGCGCGGAGGCCTGGGCGTTCTGCCAGGAGGCGCTGGCCGGGGACATCGCCGATCTGCAGGGCGGCACCACGGGGGAGGGAATTCACCTCGGCGCGATGGCCGGCACCCTCGATCTCGTGCAGCGAGGACTGACCGGCCTGGAGACACGGGGCGGCGCGCTGCGGCTCGACCCCGTGCCGCTGCCGGAGCTGTCGGAGTACGGTTTCGCGATCCGCTACCAGGGGCACTGGGGTGTACGGCTCCGGATGAGCGCGGGACAGCTGCAGATCACCGTGCCCGACTCCGACCGGTCACCGATCGACATCGCCCTGCCGGACCGCACGGTCTCCGTGGCGCCCGGGGAATCGTGCATTCTCACCCTGCCCCAGGAGCAGTCCACGGGCCAGGACGGCACAACAACCGCCGGGCATCAGGCATGAGCCCGGCCTACGCCCCCACTGTCCAGCTGTACGGCGGACCGAGGGGCGCTTCCGCCCCGGCGCCCACCCTCTCCATGTCGCGGTCGGCGACCCGCATCAAATGACCCGCGAGGTCTTTGAGCGCGCGGCTCGCCGCGAGCTCGTCACCGATCTCGGGGACGTCCGCGTCCTCTGCGCTGCACCGTGCGGTCCCCTGCCCCGTGAGCGTCGAGGAGCCGGTGTCCAGCACCGCCCGCGCCTTCGTCGTTCCGTCCTCTTCGGACAGGTACAGTCCGACCTTCCATTCCAGCGTCCGTTTCATGGCCTACCTCCTCGCGCACATGTGTCCGCAGTCGGGGCACCGCCGCGTGGTCCTGTCTCCAGGGTCCTCCCACTCGGGTCCGGCCGCGAGGTACTCCATCGAGGATCCTTACCGGTGCGTGCTGACGTCGTCGCTCTTGTGTGTCGTGACGGGTTCTCCGCGGCGGACCGAGCCGGGGGCGCGGGCGGCCGGGTGGTCGGCGTGGGCGGAGGAGCTGAGCTGCCAGGGGACGCTGATCACCATGACGCCCGGGGTGAAGAGCAGGCGGCTCTTGAGCCATAGCGCGGACTGGTTGTGCAGCAGGTTTTCCCACCAGTGGCCGACGACGTACTCGGGGATGAAGACCGCGACCACGTCCTGCGGGCTGTCGCGCCTGATGGAGCGGACGTACTCGAGAACGGAGCCGGTGATCTCGCGGTAGGGGGAGTCGAGGACCTTGAGCGGTACCTGAATCCTGTAGTCCTCCCACTGGCGCTGGAGCGCGTTGGCCGCATCGCGGTCGACCGCGACGGTGAGGGCTTCCAGGTGGTCCGGCCGGAAGGCGCGGGCGTAGGCCAGCGCCCGCAGGGTCGGTTTGTGGATGGTGGAGACCAGCACGATGGCCAGCACGCGGGAGGGCGGCACCATTTCGCTGCGCGGGTCGGTGACCGAAAGTTCGGCCGCGGTGGCGTCGTAGTGACGGCGGATGCCGCGCATCATCACCCACAGCACGATCGCGGCGAGCACGGCCAGCCAGGCGCCCTGGGTGAACTTGGTGGCCAGCACGATGACCAGGACAAGTCCCGTGATGACCGCGCCCACCCCGTTCACGACACGCGCCATCTGGTGGCGGCGGCGCAGGATCGGGTTTGTCTCGGTGCGTAGCTCGCGGTTCCAGTGCCGGACCATGCCCGTCTGGGAGAGCGTGAAGGAGGTGAACACGCCCAGGATGTAGAGGTGGATGAGGTTGGTGACGTTGGCCTTGAACGCCCACAGCAGCAGTCCGGCCACGCTTGGGCAGCAGCGTCTCGCCCAGCTGCTCGCTTCGCATGGCCCGGCCGATCACCAGCCGCTTGAGTATCCCGGTCACGTTCAGCACGGCGCGAGCGTATGTCGCCCCACCCGCTCAGCAGCGCGACTCCGACGGGGGGAGCGGCATCAAGAACTCGTTAGGATTCCCTGCTGCTTACATGTGGCGCAATTGCGCCCGCAGCAGCGGATCGGAACCCGCGGCCTCACCGGCATTCGGGCTGGCCGGCTGTCCTACGGGCATGATGATCCGCGAACCTCGACCAAGGCGCCGCAGACAAGGGTGGTGACGATGACCCCGGACAGCGACACTCCGCAACGGGCAGTGCTCGGCACATGGCCGACCCCGCTCGAGCCCGTGCCACGGCTGGCCCGTGCGCTCGGGCTCGGCACGGACGACCTGTGGGTCAAGCGTGACGACCTCACCGGCCTGGGTGGCGGTGGGAACAAGGTGCGCAAGCTCGAGTGGACCTGCGGCGCGGCGCTCGCCGACGGCGCCACTGTCCTGGTGACCACGGGTGCGCCCCAGAGCAACCACGCACGTCTGACCGCCGCCGCCGGCGCCCGGCTGGGGCTCGACGTCGTACTCGTACTCGCCGGCGGCCCCGGATCGTCGGCCTCCGGGAACCTCGCACTCGACGGTCTCTTCGGCGCCACGGTCGTATGGGCCGGTGATGCCGACCGCGGGTCGCTCGCCTCCACCGCCGAGCAGGTGGCCGAACAGCTCCGAGGGCGGGGCGCTGTCCCGGCGCTGATCCCCTTCGGCGGTACCAGCGTCATCGGCGCGCGCGGTTACGCCGAGTGTGGGCGCGAACTCCTCACCCAGGCCCCGGACTTGGCGACTGTGGTCGTCGCCCTCGGCTCCGGTGGCACCATGGCGGGCCTCGTCGGCGAGCTCGGCGCCGCGCGAGTGCTCGGCGTCCATTGCGGCGCAGTCACCGATCCGGCCGGGACCGTGTCCGAGCTGATCTCCGGCCTGTCCGGCACGCACTGCGAGCCGAAGACGCTGAGGCTGCGACTCGACCAGGTCGGCGACGGCTATGGCGTACTGACCGAGCAGGTGATGGCAGCCCTGACCCTGACCGCCCGCACCGAGGGCATCGTGCTCGACCCGATCTACACCGGCCGCGCGATGGCCGGTCTGATCGCAGCGATCCAGGACGGCGACGTCGTCCCCGGGCAGCGCACGGTCTTCCTGCACTCGGGCGGCCTGCCCGGCCTCTTCGGCCACCCGGCGACGCTCGCGAGAGCAGAGGCCGCACTGACCGTCGAAGGTCATCGCACTCTGCGTTGAGGGCGGGTTGCAGTGACCGGCTTCTTCGCGGCACGGGTATTGACCGCCTGCCGGGCGCAGACGGCGACCGGAGATCAAGTCAGCGGGGCCAGGATGCGCCGGGCCTGCCGTCCCGAGCCGAGCAGTCGGCCGTCCGCCGTCCATACCGTGCTGTCGTCGACCGCCCAGCCGCTTCCCGCGTGTTCGGTGCGGATACGGACCAGCGCCCAGCCGTCGACGGGCCCACGGTCCAGGGCGTCGCCGTAGTGGACGGTCAGTTCGGCCGAGGGAACGGGCCTCGGTGCCGTCCAGCGCGCAAAGAGCGCAGGGGGCAGGGCATCCGCCAGGATGACAACCGCCTCGGCATCCAGTCCGCGCCCGTCGGCGAAGCGCACCCAGGCCGTCAATTCGGCGCGGTCGCCTCCGCCGAGTGGCCGTGCCGGGGTCGCGGGACGTATCTCGAGGTGCCGCGCGAACGCGGCCAGACGCTCCGGCAGCTCCAGCGCCTCGCAGTCGTCCGCTCCGGGCACGGCGGGTGCCTGGCTGCCGTCGTAGCCGGGGCCGGGGTGCGCAGTGCCGAACACCGCCGAGCCCCGTAGTACTACGGCGCCACCCTGCTCGGCGACGAACGACGCGAACGACGTGCCGCGCCCGGCACGCTCGACCACGGCCTCGATCCGGAGGGGATGGTCGTCGACCGGTGCCAGGAAGTGCGTGGTGAGCGTCCGTACGACGGGTGCCTCGCCGAGCAGGCCGCGCATTCCGGCCAACCCCTGCGCCGCCAGATAGCCGCCGTGAACGCCGGCCCACGACCACCACGAACGACCGACGCTGACCGTTGTGCTCGCAGCCGTCATGCTCATGCCGCCGCACCGTCCCTCAATGAGTTTGAAAAATGGACTTACAATCGTCACCCTACTCCAGCAGGCAGAAGAGGGAACCCGTTGCGGAGTGAACCACGCCGAAGTGCGGCACCGTCTTGGCGACTTCGGCCCGTGCGGGTCATCGCACCGATATCGGCCGTGGGTGGATCCTGGAGTCAGGACCGCGTCGTGGTGTCGCACTCGGGCCGGACGCGGGCGAGGAGGTGTGCGATGACTCGGACGCTGGAGTGGAGCGTCCGCCTCCATCTGTCGGAGGAGGACGGCACGACGAAAACCCGCGCGGTACTGGACACCGGTACCGCTACCCTCACCGGTCATGGGGTCGCCCGCTGCAACCCTCAGGACGTGGACATCCCCACGATCGGCGACGAACTCTCGGCGAGCCGTGCGATGAGAGACCTCGCGGTGCAGCTGATGAGGGCGGCCGACGCTGAACTGGAGGCCGCGGGCGCCGGAACGGCGAGCGGGCGCGCCGGGCCGCCGTACAGCTGGTCGGACACGGCGACCTAGGTCTGGGGTCACGGAAGGCCCGCCGCGACAGGCTCGCAGTCACTCCCACCGGTCGTTCCTGGTGCGGAGTCGGGGCCCGGGCGCCTAGGCTCGGCTGTGTGCTGCGCATCGTCGACGAACTGGCAGGCCCTGGGCCGCTGCGGATCTGCGCCCACGTGCCGCCGCCCGGTGGGCCGGGCGGACTGACCGGTCTGCGCGTGCTGCTGGTCGCGGATGTGCTTGCGCGCGTCGTCGAGCTGCGCGGCAGACAGGTCCTGCTGGGGCGGACGGGCCCGAGCGTCCCGTCGGCCGCCGCTGTCGGTATCCGGCCGGCCGACGCCCACGGGACCCCGGACCACATCGCCGACATGCTCGGTGGCCCACCCGGCGTACACCTCACCGACCGCGCGTACGAGGGCGGAAGCGGCGCCTCCCTCCAGGTGGCAGAGGCGCATACGTCCATGTCCCTGGCGGGACTTGAGGAGCAGGATCCGCTCGCCGTACGCCTGCTCCTGCTCTCCCACGCCCATCATGAGCCGGTCGCGCTCCGTGCCGAAGGCTTCGACGAGGCCCGCCGCACGTTGGCTCGATGGCGGCGTGCCGTAGCCGATTGGGCAGAGCAGCCGTCGAAGCCGATGCCCGCCGACCGCGTGCGCCCGGCCCGTGCCGCGCTGGAGGACACGCTGGGCACCCCCGCCGTACTCGACATGCTGCGGGAACTGGAGACGGCCACGGACGTGCCGGCCGGAGCGAAGTTCGAGACCTTCGCCCATCTGGACCGCGTCCTCGGGCTGGAACTCGCCCGAGAGACCGGCCGCCCGCACCCAGCCGGAGCGTCGGCATGAGCCCGCTGCGGCGGCTGGTCGTCCTGCGGCACGCCAAGTCCGCACGGCCCGAGGGCGTTCCCGACCATGAGCGCCCCCTCGCCCCTCGCGGGATGCGGGACGCCCCCGCCGCCGGCCGCTGGCTGGCGGAGGCCGACTGCCTGCCCGACCTCGTCCTGTGCTCCACCGCCCGCCGCACCCGCCAGACCTGGGAGCTGGCCGCCGCGGAGCTGGGCAGCACCCCGCCGGTGCGATACGAGCCCAGCCTCTACGCGGCGGACGACCAGACCATTCTCGATGTCGTACGCGAAGTGCCCGCCGATGTCGGGACGTTGCTGCTGATCGGACACAACCCCGGCCTCCAGGACCTGATCCTGCTGCTCGCCGGCGAGGCACTCGGCGGCACAATGCAGCGCGCACAGACGAAGTTCCCGACGTCCGCCATCGCCGTGCTGACCTGGCGTGGCACGTGGTCCGCTCTCGCACCGGGCGCCGCGCTGCTCACAGACCTGGCCGTCCCCCGCGGGCAGCGTTGAGCCCGGCCCGGCCCGGCATAGGCG
Source organism: Streptomyces sp. V1I1 (assembly GCF_030817355.1). Taxonomy (NCBI): domain Bacteria; kingdom Bacillati; phylum Actinomycetota; class Actinomycetes; order Kitasatosporales; family Streptomycetaceae; genus Streptomyces; species Streptomyces sp. V1I1. The sequence goes on from NZ_JAUSZH010000001.1 coordinate 7,921,366, forward strand.
GTGGCCGGGGGCGCGGGCGAAGTGCGCGTGTCGACCACATCGCTGGGGCCGGCGACGGTCCATGGTGGTTTCGGAGACACAACTTCTCGCCGGGGCCGCCCAGGACCAAGGATCAGTGAATGAACAGCGCAGACTTGCTGGCAGATGCGTTCGAGCGCGTCCGGGAGGCAGTACACGGCGCGGTCGAGGGGCTTTCACCGGACGACCTCAACGCCCGGCTGGACGCCGACGCGAATTCGGTCGCCTGGCTCGTATGGCATCTGTCGCGTATCCAGGACGATCACGTGGCTGATGCGAGTGAAGTGGAGCAGGTGTGGTTCTCCCAGGACTGGGCGGCCCGCTTCGAGCTGCCCTTTCCCAAGGGAGCGACCGGGTTCGGCCACTCCAGCAGGCAGGTCGCCGCGGTACAGGTCCAGTCGGCCGAGCTGCTGCTCGGCTACTACGACGCCGTCCACGAGCAGACCATGCGGTTCGTCCGGGGGCTCGACGACGCGGCGCTGGACCGCGTCGTCGACGAGTCCTGGTCCCCGCCGGTCACTCTGGGCGTCCGTCTGATCAGCGTCCTGGCCGACGACCTGCAGCACGCCGGCCAGGCAGCCTTCATTCGAGGTTCGCTGGAGCGCCGTTGAGAAGCGGCTGTTCGGTCCAGATCGTCTTGCCGTCGCGCGTGTACCGGGTGCCCCACCGCTCGGTGAGCTGGGCCACCAGGAAGAGTCCGCGGCCGCCCTCGTCCGTGGTGCGGGCCCGGCGGAGGTGCGGTGAGGTGCTGCCGGTGTCGGACACCTCGCAGATGAGGTGGTCGTCACGGATGAGCCGTAGGGCGATCGGCCCGCTGCCGTACCGGTAGGCGTTGGTGACCAGTTCGCTGACGATCAGTTCGGTGGTGAAGACCATCTCCTCCAGCCCCCACTCGGCCAGCTGGGATGCCGTAAGCATCCGGGCCTGAGCAGCGGCGGTTGCCTCCACGGGCAGCTCCCACGTGGCCACCTTCTCCGCTGCCAGGACGCGGGTACGGGCGATGAGCAGAGCCACGTCATCGGCCACGTCGTCGGTGGGCCGGTCGCGCAGCAACGCGCCCTCCACCGCCCGGCATGTCTCTTCCAACGAGCGGGTCGGCGGGGTCAGTGCCCCGCACAGATCGGCCAGACTCTCGTCGACGTCTCGCTTGAGGCCCTGGACGAGGCCGTCGGTGTACAGGGTAAGGAGGCTGCCTTCGTCCAGTTCCAGCTCGGTGGCCTCGAACGGCAGCCCGCCCAGGCCCAGCGGCGGGCCTGCAGGCAGTTCGAGGAGGTGTACCTGTCCGGCAGGCGTCACCACCGCGGGCGGCGGGTGGCCGGCGCGGGCCAGAACGCAGTGCCGCGAGACCGGGTCGTAGACGGCGTACAGGCAGGTTGCGCCAATGACTTGAGGGGAACGTTCGTCGGTCGGCTCCTGCTCGGCCGCCAGACGGTCCACGAGGTCATCGAGGTGGGAGAGGACCTCGTCAGGAGTGAGGTCGAGGTTGGCAAGGGTGTGTACGGCGGTGCGCAGCCGGCCCATGGTGGCCGCCGCGTGGATGCCGCGGCCGACCACGTCGCCGACGACGAGGGCGACGCGGAGTCCGGAGAGCGGGATGACATCGAACCAGTCACCGCCGACGCCGGTCGTCGCGTCGGCCGGCAGGTAGCGGTGGGCGACTTCGACAGCCGGGTGCCTGGGCACCTCGTGCGGGAGCAGGCTGTGCTGCAGGGTGAGGGCGGCCTCGTGCTGCTGTGTGTAGCGGCGTGCGTTGTCGATGCAGACGGCGGCGCGGGCGGCGAACTCCTCGGCGAGTGTGAGGTCGTCCTCCTCGAATGGCTCGACCCGTCGCGACCGCCACAGACTGAGCAGGCCGAGCACGAGCCCCCGCGCGACCAGCGGCACCACCATCAGCGAGTGGACGCCCAAACTGAGGGCGCGCTCAGCCCGCTCGGGGTCCAGGGGGAGCCACCCGGTAGGGCCTTCCAGCTGCGCTTGGAGGATCGGACGACGCTCGGCCAGGCACCGCGCTTGCACAGTTCCCGGCGGTATCTGAATAGTGCGGCCCACCGGATACATCACCTCCGCCGTGTTCGGCAGGATGCTGCGGATCGCCGTTCGGCGCACGGGTCCGAACGTCTCCTGGGTGGGCTCTTCACCGCGGGTCACCGGCTCCAGCAGGTCCACGGAGACGCAGTCGGCGAGGTCGGGGACCGCCACCTCGGCCAGCTCACGCGCTGTCTCCGCCAGGTCCAGCGTGGTCCCGATGCGTGTGCTGGCCTCGTTGAGCAGAGCCAGCCGACGGCGGGCCCGATAGCGTTCGGTCACGTCCTCGACTGTCTGCGTGACCCCGAGGATCCGTCCGGAGGGGTCCTCCATCCGGAAGGCCGATACCGATACGACCAGTTCACGGCCGAGATCCCGCCGCAGACGGCAGGGCTGCTCGGTGGAGATCGCGGACCGGCCGGTCTCAAGTACCTCCCGTATCTGCCTCTCCACCGTGTCGGTGTCCTGCTGGATCAGGAAGTCGCTGGTGCGGAGCCCGCGATGCTGCTCGACCGGTATCTGAGTGAACTTGGAGATCGCCCGGTTCACACGCAGGATGCTCAGGTCCGGGCCATGGACGGACAGGCCGATCGGGGACCGGCGGAACAGCCCGTCCAGGACCGACCGGTCCGTCTCCCACTGGACAACCTCCTCGGCGGGCGCACCGACGATGACCCATTCGCGGGGGGAGTCGCCTCTCACGGTCATCCGGGCCCGGCACCCCAACTCCACACGATGGCCGTCGCGATGCCGGACGGGCACGACCCCGAACCACCCCCGGTCGCGTACGCATGCCGCCACCGCGTCCATGACGACGTCCTGGTCGCGCGGGTCGACCAGAAAGTCGACCGTCGGCCGCCCCAGCGCCTTCTCGGGCGGGTAGCCGAGCAGCGCCTCGGCCCGCTCGCTCCAGCCGACGACCCTCCCGCGGTCGTCCAGCACCGCCAAGGCCGCGCGCCGCACCGCAAACGGGTCTTCCGGGCCTTCGCTGAACGTTGTCACCGGAGTGTCCATCCCTACCACCCTTGCACCTTCCGGGCGGGACCGCCCAAGCCGTGCCGCTCAGGGTGACTTCTCACCGAGTCTGGCGGACGCAGCGTTCTGGCGAGGAGCACCGCCACATCGTCCTGGGCCGCGGAGGGCAGCAAGCGGTCGAGGATGCCATCGCAGATCTCCTCCAACGGATGGTCTAGGTGTCGCAGCGCCTGGGCGAGCTGTTGCATGCCCTGGTCGAGATCTCTGTCGCGAGCCTCGATGAGTCCGTCGGTGTACAGCACCAGCAGACTGCCGGGGGGCAGCGGCACCTGCTCGGTCTGGAAGTCCTGTCCGCCCGCTCCCAAGGGCGTACCCGGGGGGCCGTCGAGGAACGCGATCGTCCCCTGGGGGTCGGCCACGGCCGGAGGTGGATGGCCGGCCCTGGCGATCAGGCAGCCGCCGGCAGCAGGGTCGTGGACTGCGTAGACGCACGTCGCCATTTCGTTCTCCCCCAGGTCGGCCACGGCGGCGTCCAGGGAGCTGAGGATCTGCCCCGGGGAGATGTCGTGGCGTGCCAGCGTTCGCACCGCTGTGCGCAGCTGTCCCATGACGGCCGCCGCGTGGATTCCGTGCCCCATGACGTCCCCGATGACCAGCCCGGTCCTGCCGTCAGGCAGAGCGATGACGTCGAACCAGTCGCCGCCGACCTCGTGGTCGCTGGCGGGGAGGTAGCGCCCGGTCAGTTCCAGGCCGGTCACTTCCGGCAGCGTGCTGTTCGTCAGGCTGCGCTGCAGAGTGAGGGCCGCCTTTCGCTGCCTCGTGTACATGCGCGCGTTGTCGATGTTCAGCGCAGCTCGGGCGACCAGCTCGTCGATGAGCAGGCAGTCCTGCTCGCCGAGCGGCTCGCGGCTGCGGCTACGCGTCACCACCACGGCGCCGAGTACCTTGCCGCGGGCGACCAGCGGGACCAGTCGGGCGGAGCCCACACGGGCAGCCAGGTACGTCCGCAGTCCCTCGGCGCGCGGATCGTTGATCAGCGCCGGGATGTCGGACAGGTAGAGATTCATGGGGTGGCCATCGGCGATGACCTGCTCGTACACCGAGCCGAGCGGAACCTGGAAGGTCAGGCCCGCTGCCAGCTTCTCGGCAGGGGCCAACGGATCGGTGAAGGCGGCCGCCATACGACGCACCACGCCGTGGGTGGATGCGGCCGCCTCATCGGGGTCGAGTACCTGTTCCAGCAGTTGTACGTCGGCTGAGTCGGCCAGCTGGGGCACCAGCACCTGCACCACTTCTTCGGCGGTCTGCCGCAGGTCCAAAGTAGTCCCTATCCGCGCGCCGGCCTCGGCCAGCAGGACGAAGCGCTGCCGTGCCTGCTCGGCCTCGGCCTGAGCCCGCTGCCCCTCGGTGATGTCGATCAGGGAAGCGATCACTCCCAGTGGCCGGCCGGCGCTGCCGAGCAGCGGGGCGTAGGAGCAGGACCAGGTCCGGTCGTGATCGGGATCGGCCGGGGTGCGCCCGGTGCGGCGCACGTCGACCACCGCTCTACCGCTGTCCAGGACCTGCTGCATCACCGTTTCCAGCGCCGCGGCGTTGACCCCTGGCGCGACCTCGGTCAGCCGCTTGTCGAGGTGCTCGGCCGCGGAGACGCCGTTCATCCGCGCCAGCGCGTCGTTGACCCGCAGAAAGCGCAGATCGTGGCTGAGCGTGGCCAGACCGATCGGGGACTGGGTGAACAGACCTTCCAGGGCAGCCAGCGAATCCCGCATTCTCAGCACCGCAGAGGTCTCCACGGCGATGGCCAGGAGGCCCGCTCTTCCCTGCGGGTCCACAGACGGGCAGAGCCACATCTCCATCGGCACGAGGTGCCCGTCGTGGTGCCGCAGCGGGAGGGTTCCGACAACCGTCTCACCTGCCATGACCTTCTGCGCGAGCTGCTCGGCCGATTCCCAGTTGGGCTCGGGGACCAGTATCGGGATCCCGTACCGGCCGAGCAGTTCCTCCGGCACGTAGCCGAGCAGGTCCTGGGCGGCGAGCGACCACTCCACGACGCGCCCCTGGGCATTGACTCTCCACAGCGCGATCGGAAGCAGGTCGCGGAGCACACCCGCGTACCCGATCGCCGACAGGGGGTGACCCGGCACATCGCTCGTCGACTCGTGTGTGTCCACGCAATGACCTCACCCCGGGGTGTGGGGGCCTCTGCTTGCCGACCACTCCCTGGCGATCTTCCCGGCGAGCCCTGCCGACGCATAGTCGATGCAGCGGCTTCGGGTACGGCGACTTTGGGCGCAGCTTTTTCGGACGCGTTTGCTAACACATCAGCCTATCCGAGGCGCTGGCAAGGGCGAACTGAGCATCCCGTGCCCGATGGGCTCATGGGAGCTGTTTCAAGGCGTGGAGGGTGATGGGGAGGCCCAGGGGCGGGAGGCTCGATGGAACTCGTCTCCCGGACCCTGGGCCCATTTCGATGGCTGTCATGTTGTTCGCGTGTCTCTGTGCCGTCGATAGTTCCTCCTTCCGCCGTCAGGCGCAGCCCTCTATACGGGGCCGGCGCAGGCATGCAGCTCGAACCACACCACCTTCCCGGCGTGTGTCCGGCGGCTGCCCCAGCGGCGGGACAGCCGGTTCAGCATGTGCAGGCCCCCGCCCCTCCTCGTCGTGCTCTTCGACATGGCGCCTCAAAGGTCCGGCCGGATTCGCGTCCTCGATCTCGCAACGCAGCCCGCCGTGCGGGGAGGGCAGACAGAAGGTGAGGCGGATCGGCCCCCACGCGTGGCGCAGGGCGTTGGTGACCAGCTCGCTGACGAGCAGCACTGTGTCGTCGATCTGGTCGTCGAGCGCCCAATCGGCCAGCTGGGCACGGGTGAGTCGCCGTGCTTCACGCACCGAGGACGGGTCGCTGGGCAGGAGCCAGGACCTTCTACGGGCGGGCTGGGCCGGGGTAGCGCCGAGCCCGGCATGCCACGGCGCAATAGCCGCAGTCTCGCGCATGGGCGCGGTGAACGGTTTCATGCCGCCCTGCCCTCCATGGCCTGAACAGTCGGAGCGGATGTGCCGTCGGGCAGGAGCTCACCCATGTCCTCGAACACCGTCACGCCGTTGCAGAGGAGGCCCCACCCCTGCTCGGGGTGGTAGGCCACGAGGCGGGCGGCGTCATGGTCGGGCGCGGTTGAGGTGGGGCAGGATGGCTGGTGCTGGCACATTTTGGTCGGACCTTCGATTCTCCGCCCGGCTGGGGTGGATCTCGTATGACGCGACCATCATGTGCCGACAGCAAAAGTGACGGGGAGGGGATAAATCCCCGGTTTAGTACCTGAAACCACCCGCATTAGTACCTGAAACCACCCGCAGTGGGCCCGCGATGTGTTTCGCAGGGTGACGCCGTCATCGCTCCGCGTGCGGCACCGCTGCGGAATCCCGCATTCCCGCCCCCGTCACTGGCCGGCCGCCGCCTCCCGAGGAGCCCACGGAGTCGAGGCCGAGGAGCCGTACAAGGCCCAGTCCGCGGCCCGGTCGAGTCCCATCTTCGCTCCGCGCCGGACTGCCGCGGCATATCTGCGCTCGCCGAGATCGGTGCGGAGTCGGATCTCAGTCCCCTCGTGTCCGGCGGCCAGGTGCCGGAACCCGGACTGCGAGATCCCTATGGAACGCCACACGACCTCCGCCGCGCCCAGCAGCCTGGCACCGCGTTCCGCCTCTCCGGCTGAGGCGGCAGTCCAGGCCAGCGCCTCCATGCACAGGGCGATTCCCCACCCGTCCCCTACAACCCGGCGGGCGTTCAGGGCGTCGCGGAGGAGTTCTGCCGCACGGCTCGGCTCGCCCTGGCGCCAGAGGTGCAGGCCGAGCGCCCACAGGGCGTAGGAGCGGGACCAGGGCGCGTGCGCCTCGTTGCACAGGTCCAGGCACTCCTTCCCGACATCCGAGGCACGAGGATCGCCGGACATGGCGCATGCCAAGGTGAGCTGATACAGGGCGGTCATCAAGCCGTTGCGGTCGCCGGCCGCGCGGTGGCCTTTCACGGCTTCTCCCAGAAGGCCGATCGCCTGGCGGAATTCGCCTTCGTAAAGCGCGCGTCCGCCCAGGTACTGAGTGGCGTGGACCAGGGTCGAGGCATCGTGAAGCCGAAGACCGAGGGCCCGGCACTCCTCCAGCCGCGGCAGCGCAGAGGTCGTGTCGCCCCGGAGCACCGACAGCCAGCCGTCCACCCACAGTGCCTTGCCACGGGCCACCGTGTCCTGCGGTGCGAGCGCCAGCGCCCTGCCGAGCCAGTGGCGGCCCTCGCTGATCAGTCCGCTGCACAGCCAGTGGAACCACAGCGACGCGGCGATCTCCAGCCCCGCCTGTCTCTGGCCGGGCTCGCTTAGGCAGAACTCCAGAGCGGTGCGGAAGTTGGCGTGCTCGCTCTGCAGCCGGGCGAGCCAGGTCTCCTGGCGCGGGCTCAGCCACTCCGCCTCCGCGCGGCCCACCAGCTGGAGGTACCAGTCCCGGTGGCGGCGCTGCATGGCCGGCTTCTCCCCGGCCTCGGCCAAGCGCTCCGCGCCGTACTGCCGGATCGTTTCCAGCAGGTGGTAGCGCACCTGGGTGCCCTGCTCCTCCCGGATCAGGACCGACTTGTCGACCAGCCCCGCCACCAGGTCGAAGATGCGCTCCTCGGGTATGCCGTCACCCGAGCAGACCGCTTCGACCGCCTCGAGCCCGCAGCTCCCGGCGAAGACCGACAGGCGCGCCCACAACCGCTGCTCACCGGGGGAGCACAGCTCGAAGCTCCAGTCGATCGACGAGCGCAGGGTCTCGTGCCGGGGCAGGTCCGCCGTGGTCTGCGCGGGGGAGAGATCGAGACGCTCGTCCAGCCGTCGGAGGAGTTCTTGGGGCGTGAGCGTCCTCAGTTGCGCCGCCGCCAGTTCGATGGCGAGCGGGATGCCGTCCAGGCGCCGGCAGAGCCGGACGACCGTCTCCAGGTTCTCGGCGCCGAGGGTGAAATCCGGCGACGCCTCCGCCGCCCGCCGCTGGAACAGCCTGACCGACGCGTAGTGGCCGGCCGCCGCGGGGCTGAGCGTTCGATGCAGGTCCGGCACGGCAAGTGCGGGCACCGAGAGGACTGACTCGCCGTACACCCCCAGGGGCTGGCGGCTGGTGGCCAGCACGCACAGCCGGGGAGCCGCACGCAGCAGCCGGTCGGTGAGCGCCGCGCAGCCGTCCAGGATGTGCTCGCAGTTGTCCAGGATCATCAGGGACCGCGCGTCACGCAGATGGTCGCAGAGCAGGTCCGTCGGGTGTCTGGCCGACTGGTCCCGCAGCCCGAGCGCGGTCGCGACGGTCTGCGGGAGCAGCCCTTCGTCCTCCAGCGAGCCGAGCTCGACCAGCCATACGCCGTCCGGGAACGCCCTTCGCGCCTCGTCGGCAACTCCCGTTGCCAGCTTGGTCTTGCCCACGCCCCCCACACCGGTGAGGGTCACCAGGCGAGAATGCCGCAGCATCCGTTTGGCCTCGGCCAGCTGCCCTCGGCGGCCGATCAGCGAGGACTCGTCGCCGAAGGAAGTGCCCCGCCGGAGATGGGGACGAGTGCCATTGGCACCGTGGGCGGACATAACACCATGGTTGCACCCTGCGGGAGGCAGAGCTGGATTCCTCTTCGGCCCCCGCCGGGCGGGGACGGCCGGAGCCGCGGAGGAATAGGCTGGTTTGCGTCGGCCCGGTTCACAAACGGCACGTGGGCCATGGATCGGGACCGATCCGAGGAATCGATGGCTGTCGTGGCATCAAGCGTCTCGACACGTCGGCAAGAGGGCAAGCTGCCTGCCGAGGTGACGAGCTTCGTGGGACGTCGGAACGAGGTGGCCGAGGTCCGCCGCGGGCTGTCCGGATCGCGCCTGGTGACGCTCACGGGCGTGGGGGGAGTCGGCAAGACGCGGCTGGCGTCACGTGTCGCAGCCGAGGTCCGGTCGGCGTTTCCGGACGGCGTGTGGCTGGTCGAACTCGCGGGCCTGGAGAATTCCGAGCTGCTCGCCCAGACCGTCGCCGAAGCGCTGGAGATCCGGGACCACTCATCCCGGCCGCCACTGGACGTCCTCACCGACCACCTGCGGGACAAGCGCACGCTGGTGATCCTGGACAACTGCGAGCACCTGCTGCCGCAGTGCGCGGTGCTGGCCGATTCCCTGCTGCGCTCCACCGCCGACCTGAAGATCCTGGCCACCAGTCGGCAGGTGCTGGGCCTGACATACGAACACACCCTGGCCGTGCCGACGCTGGACCTGCCGAGCACCGAGAACCCCCGGCTGTCCACCAAGTCGCTGACCCGGTGCGACGCCGTACGGCTGTTCATCGAGAGGGCGGGCGCCGTCCTGCCCGGCTTCTCCGTCACCGAGGCCAACCGCGAAGCAGTGGAACGGATCTGCCGGCAGCTGGACGGCATCCCCCTGGGAATCGAGCTTGCCGTCGTCCGGCTGCGGGCCCTTTCCGTACAACAGCTGCTGGAGCGGCTGGACGACCGGTTCCAGCTGCTCACCGCCGGTTCACGGGTGGTGCTCCCGCGCCACCAGACACTGCGCGCGCTGATCGACTGGAGTTACGTTCTGTGCACCGACCAGGAGCAGCTGCTCTGGGCTCGCGCCTCGGTATTCACCGGCGGCTTCGACCTGGAGGCGGCCGAGGAGGTCTGCTCCGGCGACGGCATCACCCGCGAAGAGGTCCTCGACGTGGTGACCGGACTGGTCGACAAGTCCGTCCTCCTCAGAGAGGAGCCCCATTCGACAGTGCGCTACCGGCTGCTGGACACACTGCGCCAGTACGGCCGGGAGCAGCTCGTCGCCGCCGGGCAGACGGCGCCCTGGCAACGGCGCCACCGCGACTACTACCGGCGGCTGGCGGGCGAAGCGCGAGCCGAGCTGTTCGGTCCGTCCCAGGTGGCCTGGTTCACCCGGCTCCATCTGGAGCACACCAACCTGCGCACAGCCCTGGAGTACAGCTTCGCCGAACCCGGGGAGGCCGAGATCGGCCTGGGCATGGCCTCCGACCTGCTCTACCACTGGATCACCAGTTACTACATCGGCGAGGGACGGCGCTGGCTGGACGAGGGGCTCGCCATCTGTACCGAACCGAGCCAGGCCCGGGCCCGAGCGCTGTGGACCAACAGCTGGCTGGCCGTCATCCAGTCCGAGACCGCCGCCGCGGCGGCCATGCTCGAGGAGAGCCGGAGGCTCGGGGAACGGCTCGCGGACGAGTCCGTACTCGCCTACACCGCGCTGTACTCCGGCATGATCGCCATGTACCGGGGGGACGCCGAATCCGCGATCGGGCTCTACGAGGAGGCGGTGGCCCGGCACCAGGCCACCAACGATCCCGTGGGACTCGCGCTGTCACTGATCCGGCTTTCCCTTCTCCACTCGTTCCTCGGTGACTCGCCGCGCGCCATCTCCATCGGCGAGGAGTCCCTGAGGGTGTGTGACGCCTACGGAGAGGGCTGGCACCGGGCCTACACGATGATGGCGCTGGGAATCGAGGTCTGGCGCCAGGGCGACACCCGTCGCGCCGCCGAGCTCGAGAAGGCGAGCCTGGGCTTCAACCGTTCGCTCGACGATCCGCTGGGGGTCGGCGTCAACCTCGAGGCGCTGGCCTGGATCGCCGCCACGGAGGAGAACTACGAGCGAGCCGCCCAGCTCCTGGGCATCCTGCAGACCGTCTGGCAGGCAATCGGCGCGCCGCTGTCCGGGTACGGGCATCTCGTCAAGTACCACGACGAATGCGAGTCCCGCACGAGCGGGGCCCTCGGCACGACGGCCTTCCGTGCCGCCGTCAAGAAGGGCTGCCGGCTCTCCTACGAAGAGGCGCTCAGCTACGCGCTTGAGGAGCACCTGGCAGCGGTGGAGCCGGGCGGAGAGGACGAGCGGCCTTCCCCGCTCACCCGCCGGGAGACCGAGATCGCCCACCTGGTCGCGCAGGGGCTGAGCAACAAGGAGATCGCGGCCACGCTGGTGATCGCCCAGCGCACGGCGGAGGGCCATATCGAGCACATACTGAGCAAACTCGGCTTCACCTCCCGTGCCCAGGTGGCTGTCTGGGTCTTCGAACACGACCGCGCGGCAGGCGGGGGCGAGCGCTCCCCCGAGGGCGAGCGGTGACCGACTGAGCCGGCCGCCGGATGAGCGTCGCCGCTCGGCAGACCGGTGGGTCCGGTGTCAGGGATTCGTACCTCCCGAGCCTGCCCCGAAGCGACGCGGCTCGGGGAGCATGCGGAGGGGACCGGTGCCCAGGGCCGCTTCCGGCTTCGGCCGGGATCGTCGTCCCGGGCACGGGCCGCAACTGACACCGTGTGCTGACGGCGGCGAGAGCCAGGATCGCCTCGGCCAGGCCGAAGATGTCCTCGGGGTGTCGGCTCAGGAGGTGGAAGTCCACGCCAGGACGCTCGCGGTGGTCTCGGTGCCGGCGATCAGCAGGGTCATGACCTGGTCGCGGATGTCTTCATCGGTGAAGCGCTCACCGCTTTCCTCGTCCTGGGCCCCGACCAGGATCGACAACAGGTCCCCGTTGTCCGCCCCCGAGAGCTGGCAGCCCTGGACCGTCTCGTCGATGACTGCGCGAAGCCTCGTGCGTGCTTGCTCGAAGCGCCTGTTCTCCGGAGTGGGCACTCGCTCAAGGAGACCGACCGGCGCGGTCATCCGCCGGTAGATGCCCCGAAGGATGATGGGAGACACTGCTGTACGTCGGCAACGGCCCGACCACCGATCGTGGTGGAGAACAATGTTCGCGTGGTGACCCGGACCGTCAGCGCATGCAGCGTGGCGCCGAGGTCGATGGCACGGCCTTCCTGCCACGAACCGAGCACGGCGTCGATCTCTTCGCACATCACGGCGGCGTACGACGCCGTCCGGCTGGAGTGAAAGGCGGGCTGCACCAGTCGGCGCTCCCGGTGCTCCGCCCAGGCCGAGGTGAACAGGCCATTGCCCACGAGGGGGCGGACCTTGTCGAACAGCGGGCCGCCCTTGTCGTAGGTGCGCGTCGACCGGAACTCGATCTGCGCCGCCTTGGGATGGTAGGCCACCGGCAGCAGCCGAGGCAGCTCGGGCGGGAAAAATTCGGTCATGACGTCCTCACGGAAGCGGCGTGGGCAAATTGGCGCAGGGTTTCGACGGCAGCCTCCGGGAAGGGGGCGTGGTCAAGGGCATTCATGGCTCGTCGGCGGCGACGGGCGATCATCCGCTCCACCGCGAGGCGGGCACCGGTGGATTCCAGAACGGCCCGCACGGAGTCGGCCTGCTCCTCGGTCAGATCGGGGCGGCCCACCAGAGCACGCAGAAGGCGGAGTTGCGCAGGAGTGGCTCTTGCGACGGCCAGGGCCATCAGCACGGTGCACTTGCCGTGGCGGAAGTCGTCAGTGGTGGGTTTGCCGGTCGCCGCGGGATCGCCGAATCCTCCCAGGAGGTCGTCCCGGAGTTGGAACGCCTCTCCGATGGGAAGGGCGTAGGCGGTGCAGGCTTCCATGACGGCGGTGCTGCATCCGGCCAGGGCGCCACCGAGATGCAGCGGTCGCTCCACGGTGTACTTGGCGGTCTTGAAGCGGCTCACCGTCAGGGCATAAGCGATATTGCCGGTCGGCCTGCCAGTGCCGAGCAGGTCGAGATACTGGCCGTACATGACCTCGGTACGCATGGCGTTCACCACGCCAAGGGCCGCACGCATGGGCACGGGCGCGAGGCCCGTCGAGTGGAGCAACTCGTCGGACCAGGTCAGTGCGAGGTCGCCGAGCAGGATGGCGGCGTTTGCACCGAACTGGTCGGCGTCCCCGGCGCCTTGGCGGCTGCGGTGACTGTCGGCCAGGGACGCGTGGACGCTTCGATGCCCTCTGCGCGTGTCGCTGTCGTCCATGACGTCGTCATGAATGAGGGCGAAGGTGTGGAACAGCTCCAAAGACGCCGCCGCCCGCAGCACTGGCTCCGGGTCTCCGCGACCATGTGCGGCGCACCAGCCGCACACGCACATCACTGGTCGTATTCGTTTGCCGCCCACGAAGAGGAATCTGCGTAACGTCTCGATGGGTTCCATGAGTTGAGGAGGAGCTGAACGGATCTTCGCTGCCAGAAACTCCGCAAGCACCGAGTCGACCGCTTGCCGGATCTCCACCATGTCCAGCACGGCATCATTGAGGGCCATCATGGTGTGGTCCCCCGCACCTGCTACGGCAACGCGCATGGCCCCCTCCGAGGGAGCGAGACGAGGAAGCAAGAGCGAGTAAATCTGTGCGGAGACATGTACTCCCCGTTCGTTCGCCCTTGATGCTTCACCTCTCCACCGCGGGGGAAACCACCATGCTCCCGTCCCTGGCGCACCATTCCCCACCATGTGGTGCACGGCACGGCGCGCACGGCCTACCGTGCGCCGTTGACTACGCGGTTGGTGCTCCGCTAAGCGGCTAGTGCCGCACCGTCTCCAAGCTGCGCGACCTCAGCCCCGCTGCGACCAGCTCGTCGCGCGCCCGCGCCGCAACACCCCCGGCCCCGCACTGGCCGGCCAGGTCCACACCACGGTGCAGGGGCTGGCCGCTTGCGAGAGGAGTCCGGCACGGCGCAGCGCGGTGCCGAGCTCGACCAGAGCGCCCGCGAGTTGATACGAGGAGGGCGACAACTCCAGCGTGGTGACGGCACGCTGCAACAAAGCAATCCCCTCGGGCCCGTTCGTCACCCAATCCAGACCGTCCCGCACCCCCTGCGGATCCGGCACAGCGCGCTCCGCGGCGGGACTCAAGCCGACACGGGGACCGACGATGCCGAACCAGTCGCCCAGCACCTCCCGGCGCTCGCTCTCGGAGTACGAGGCCAACAGCGGCTGGAGTAACTGCCGCACCACATGGAAGGCCAGACTCTGCTCCTGCTCGCCGCCCTTCGCGAAGAGCCCTGTGCAGTCCCGCTCGGCCGCAAGGCGACGCATCACTTCCAAGACGTCTTGCCTGCCCCGGCCGGTCTGGTCAAGGCCAGCAACCCACCGCGGCGTGCGGAGGGGATCACCGCACCCGTCGTCGAAAGGCCGCTCACGGCGTCCGACGCCGCTTTGACGACGACCAGTTCGGCGTCTCGCTCAAGGGTTCTGGGAACGATCGTCCCGCTCGCGCTGCTCCTCGTCCGGTGCTCGGCCTTCGGCTCGCTGCGTGTCCGACCGGTCCGTGACCACCGTTCTCCTCCCGGCACGGTGAGCATGCCCGTCGGCGATCTCGCTCTTCACCCAGCGTATCTCCCGACTAACCGTCAGCGAGAGAACGGTGGAGCATGTACATCCTCATGAGTGGACGCGCCAATCCACTGTCCCGCTCCTCCGCCATGACGCTGCCGTACCGCTGCTGGCCGGATTCGTGGACCAAGAGGCCGCCGAACTGCGCGCTCGCACGCAGCGGGCCCGTCGACACGGGTGCCGAACCCGATCCCAGCCACCGTCGGCCACGAGCCTGACTGGCGGTGTCGTAACCGCCGCGACCCCTTTTACCACGCAGTGGTCTTATCAGCCTCGACGATGCCTGGATCTGTCGTTAATTCAGGTGAACTCCGAATCATACGTCCCGATTAGAGACAGGGTTCCTCTAGCTTCCTGCCGTCCCTACTCCATCGTGGAGTTCTGGGGCGAGGCTTCTGAGCCGGGCACAATCTCGGGGAGTTCGTGTTGCGTATGGTGCTTGAGCGTGCTGACGGGGGAGGGTCGCCACAGGCCGAACTGCGCAGCAGGTGGCTGTACGTGGCGGGGGTGGGGCAGGCCGTGTGCATCGGCTCCGCGGTCGCCGCAGGGGTGGGCGGGCGGTTCGCCCAGCTGGGGCTGCCGGTGGCCGATGTCGGAGTGCCCGCTGCCCACGGCGTGGCCGTCCTCTCCATCCTCGCGCGGGCGCGATCGGCCACGGGGCGAGTGCGACTGCGCCTGCTGTTGCTCGGCCTGTCGACGGGTGCCGCCGGCATGCATGAGCTTGTGCTGCGCCAGTTGACGGCATTGCTTCGGTCGCCCACCGGGATGCTCTACTCGGCGGTCGAACTGCTTGCCGTGGCCGGCATCGCCGTCGCGCTCGGTCTGGGCGTGGCCGGGCTGGTGGTCGCGGCCGGCGACAGTGGCACGCGGCTGACCTGGCTGCGACGGCTCTTGGACGGGTGGATGATTGCTGGATCGTTGTTCACCCTTGGCTGGGTACTCCTCTTGCATCGGGCAGATCTGGGCGGTGACATCCTGGCAGCGCTGTCCGATCTCGGCCGAGTGGTCGCGGACATCCTCGTCCTGGGACTGCTGCTGGTTCTGCGCTTCGCCATGCCACGCGGGCAGCGTGCGTCCGTCACCGTTGCGGCATTCGGTCTCGCGGTCTTCGCGGTAAGCGACATGCTCCGCATTTTTTCGGCAGAGCCGGTCGTCTCAACCACGATTCCGGTCACCGAGACATGCTCGATGACCGGTATGTTCCTCATCGCCGCAGCGCCGTGGCTGCCCGGCGGCGACAGCGTCCTGGACGTGGACCGGAGGGAGTTGCCCGTGGCGGGAGTGGTGGCGGCGTTTCTCCCCGTAGTCGTTTGTGCGGTGGCCGTGGTGGTGCACACCTTGTCCGGCTACCGCCTCGATGTGGTCATGCTGGTCGTCGGAGGCACCGTGTTGCTCGCACTGAGTGTGCGTCAAGGCGTGGTGCATGCTGACAGTCTCTGCCTCACGAGAGAGGTCGCCACCCGCGAGGATCACTTCCGTACGCTCGTCCAGGGTTCGAGTGACGTGATCGCTATCGCCGGCGAGGACTGTGTCCTGCTCTACATCAGTCCGGCTGTGCAACAGGTTTTCGGGTACCGGCCCGAGGATCTTCTTGGCATCCGCTTGCCGCTGCTCATTCACCCCGACGACTTGCCGCCGTTGAAACAGACCATCGGGAAGCTGAGGGAGGAAGACGAGCTCAGCAGTCACGGCCTGAGCCGTCGTGTCTCCTGCCGGATGCGGTCGGCCGACGGGCAATGGCGCCACATCGAGTCAACGATCAGCCTTCACGACGACGGGTTGATCGCCAACAGCCGGGATGTGAGCGAACGGGTCGCGCTACAGGCAAAGTTGGAGCATTTGGCGTTCCACGATGCGCTGACCGGCCTGCCCAATCGTGCTTTGTTCACCGATCGGATCAAGCACGCCCTGGCCAAGCGGTCGGCCGACAGTGCACCGCCCGCAGTGCTCTTCCTCGACCTGGACGGCTTCAAGCAGGTCAACGATTCGGCCGGGCATGCGGCGGGCGATGAACTGCTCATCCAGGCTGGGCGGCGGCTGCAGGCAGCGGTACGAGCGGAAGACACCGTTGCCCGCCTCGGCGGGGATGAGTTCGGCGCACTGCTGGAGGGGGAGGCCGGAGCGTCCGAGTCCCGGACGCGGGAGGTGGCGGAGCGGCTGCTGTTCGCCTTGACGCAGCCCTACCGCCTCGCCGGTACCGAGGCCGTGGTCGCGGCTTCGATCGGGCTCGCGGTGGCCACCCCGGGAATCACCCCCGACGAATTGATGCGCAATGCCGACCTGGCGATGTACGGCGCCAAGGCTGCAGGAAAGCGACGCATTCAGATGTATCGGTCGCAGACGCACAGCAATCAGCAGCCAAGTTGGGTGACGCTGTGACTCCGTGTCAGTTCCAGTTTCAGTGGATAAGGTCGTCATGGAGTAGTTGGTCGCGGACTGCTGCGAATCCCTCTAGTGCTCGCGCGAGTTGCTCATCGGTGTGTACCGTCATGTAGCTGCTCCTCAGGCGGGGCGACGCGGCGGGAGGGAGCACCGCGTTGACATATACACCTTGCTCGATCAGGAGATTCCACGCCATGAGAGTGCGTTTTTCGTTCACCATATCGATGGGGACTATAGGTGCTTGGCTGGCGGCGCCGGTTGGATAGCCGAGCGCCGTCAGTTCCCTTCGCATGAAATCCGCCTTTGAAATCACTTCTTTGGAGCGCCACGGCTCCTCCTGAAGTATGCGCAGCGACTCCAGGGCTGCTGCCGTGTTGGCCGGGCTCAAGCTCGCGGAGAACAACAGGCTGCGTGCGTTGTGGCGGAGGTAGTCAATTACCTCCTCATCGCCGAGGATTGCTCCGCCAGTTGATCCGAAAGCCTTGGAGAAGGTGAGCGTGACGAGTGGTACCTCCTCCATGAGGCCGTAGTGGGCGCACGTTCCCCTGCCCTCGGCCAACACGCCGGCACCATGCGCGTCGTCGACAAGGAGAGTGGCTCCGTACTGTCGGCACACCCGTACTAATTCAGGCAGCGGACAAAGGTCGCCCTCCATGCTGTAGACGCCGTCCACCACAACCATCCGGCCGGCCTTTTCGGGAAGCTGATCGAGTTTGCGGGTCAGATCCCGTGTGTCGTTGTGCGCGAACCACTGGACCCTGGCCCGACTGAGCCGAGCGGCGTCGACGAGGGAAGCGTGCGCCTGCTTGTCGATGAGAATGTGATCGCCCGGACCGCAGAGACCGGTGACAGCAGCCAGGTTGGTCTGATAGCCCGTGGTCAGCAATAAGGCGGCTGGTTTGCCGAAGAACTCGGCGAGCTTCCTCTCCAAGTGGTCGTGGAGGTCGAGGTTGCCATTCAGGAGCCGAGAACCCGTGCAGCCTGCGCCATATCGGCGCGATGCTTCTGCGGCGGCGCAACATACCCGTGGATCGGTGCTCAGTCCTAAGTAGTCGTTGGAACCGCACATGATGATCTCACGACTGTCTGGAAGCCGAGCCGCGCCCCGGTCCCGCTCGCTGAAGTTGAGGTAGAAAGGGTAAAGTCCGCTCTTTTTCAGTTCGCGGGAACGGCTGTACCCGGTGCACTTTCTGGTGACGCTCATCAATGGCCTTTCCCCCCGAGGGCTCCTGGAGTTGAGCGAGCGTATCGGCTCATCCGCGCAGGGTCCCGCCCAGCCCCTTAAGCGAATGAATGTTTTCCGAATCAACTCGCAGACCGATAAGATGCAACCTCCATCCGGTCAAAATCGATCATTCTCGACACTGGACCCCTGATGGAGGTCGGGTGCGAGCTCATGACCTGGCCGGCTGGCACCGGGGGCACCACACAGTGCCGCGCCCGCCGACACGCTTGCGGTTCAGCGGCCCGTCGCAGCGCGGGCACGTCGGGTTGGGGTCGTCACGGCGGCCGGTCAGCCAGGACTTCCGTGTGGGAACGCGCCCGGCGCGCACCGACGAGCGCAGGGTGCGGCGCATTTCTGTATGCAGCCGGCGGCGCTCGTCGTCGGTCAGCTCGTCGGCCGGGCGTTCCGAATGCAGGCGGGCGCGCCACAGGATCTCGTCGGCGAGCAGATTGCCGAGCCCGGCGAGCACGGACTGGTCAGTGAGGGCCGACTTGATGCGGCTGCGCCGACGGGACAGCAGCTCGTCGAACTCGGCCCGGTCCACCGACATCGCGTCAGGCCCCTGGTCGTGCAGGATCCGCGCGACATCGGCATCGTCGGCGAGCCAGAGGCCCTGCAGCTTGCGCTGGTCGCGGTAGCTCAGGTGGTCCCGGCCCACGGTGAACACGACGCGGTCGTGCGGATGGGGCGGGTCCGTCTCGCGACAGCAGACCAGCTGCCCGGTCATCCCGAAATGCAGCATCACAGTGGGACCGTCGGTGCGGGCGAGCAGCCACTTGCCGTGCCGCTCCGGTTCGCCGAACCGGCGGCCTTCCAGGTCGCGGCTCAGCCGGCCGGCGCTCACCCCGTGCAGGACGCCCGCGTCGTTCACCTCGACCCGCTTGATCCGCTTGCCCTGTGCGCAGGAGGCGAGGACCTCGCGGAACCCCTCGACATCGGGCAGCTCGGGCATGACATCACCCGCCGATCTTCGTACTCACCCGTCGCGGTTGGCAGTACATCCAGAGTCGCACCGCGAAGGGGTCACCACCAGGCGACCACCACCAGCGGGCGATGGGCAGGCCCGACTGCGCGTACCCGGTCCGCGGGGCGGGGGGTGGCGCCGTGGCCACTAGCCCTTGACCGCACCCGAGGTGAGGCCCTGGACGATATGGCGGCTGGCGAAGGCGAAGAGCACCATGGTCGGGAGAATCGTGAGCACGGCCGCCGCAGACATCGAACCCCAGTCGATGTTGAAGCTGGAGATGAAGCCGTTCAGCGCCGTGGGGATCGTCTTGTTGTCGTCGCTGTTCATGAGCGTGACCGAAAGGAACAGCTCGTTCCAGCAGTTCACGAAGTTGAAGATGAACGCGGCGATGATGCCCGGCTTCATCACCGGCAGGAGCACCCGGAAGAGGGCCCCGAACCGCGAGAGGCCGTCGATCATGGCGGCTTCCTCCAGTGCGTCCGGGATGTTCGCGAAGAATCCGCGGAGCATCACCGTGCAGAAGGGGATGCAAACCCCGACGTATACCAGGATGAGCCCGAGCCGGTTGTCGACCAGTTTCAGTTCGGTCATCATCAGGTACAGCGGGCCCAGCGCGATGAATGTGGGGATCATCTGCGTGATCAGAGCCGCCATCAGCAGCGCGCTCTTGCTCCGGAACTCGAAGCGGGCCAGCACATAAGCCGACAGCATCGAGATCGCGGTTGCCACCGCCCCCGCGACCGTCGCGACGATCAGGCTGTTGGTGAGATAGACGCCGAACTGCGCATTGCTGAACAGCCCGGCGTAGTTCTCCAGTGAGAAGTGCTCCGGCCAGTAGGCGATCGGGAACGTGAAGATGTCGCCTGGGCTCTTCAGCGACGTGATGGTGATCCAGTACAGCGGGAAGACCGTGACGACCAGCCAGAGCGCGAGGAAGGTGACTCTGGTGACGCGTCCCGGAAGGGACTCCTTGTTGATCACGAACTTGCTCCCTTCTTCTCGCGCGTGGCCATGAGGTAGAAGACCGAGAAGACCAGCAGCACCGCGACGACGATGAGACCGAGCGCGGACGCCTTCCCGTAGTCACCCTGCTGCGTGATCGTGATCATCCACGTGGTCACGATGTGCGTCTCGTTGTTCGGGCCGCCGCCGGTCATTCCGAAGATGATGTCGGGGAAGTTGAAGATCCAGATCACCCGCAGCAGCACGGTCAGCGCCAGTGTCATCCGGATGTAGGGAATGGTGACCTGGAACAGTGTGCGGACCTTGCCGGCGCCGTCGAGTTCGGCTGCCTCGTACAGGTCGTTGGGGATCGACTGCAGGGCGGCGAGGATCATAATGGAGAAGAATGTGACGCCGTACCAGATATTGGCGACGATGACGGCGATCATCGCCGTCTTGGGATCGGCAAGCCAGGCGATCGGCTCATCGATCAGTCCTGCCTTCTCCAGGAGGTCGTTCACGACTCCGAACTCGCTGTTGAACATCCAGCGGAACAGGATGCCGATGAGGAACCCGGATATGGCCCAGGGGAAGAAGACCAGTGCTTGATACAGCCCGCGGAAGCGGAAACGCCGGCGCAACCACAGTGCGATGGCGAAACCGATCACGAACTGGGGAACGATGGAAGCGAACACCCACAGCGCGGTATTGCTGAGGACGGTGCTCCATGCCGGGTCCGTGAAGATCGCCTGGAAGTTCTCGAAGCCCACCCACGAGGTGTCGGTGAGGTCCGTCAGGTTCCAGTGGCGGAAGGCCATCTGACTGCCCCGGAGCATGGGGTAGTAGATGAAGACAGCTACGAAGAGCACGGCCGGGGCCATGTACGCGGCGATGACCAGGCCGCGGCGTGCGGTGAAGGCCGGCCTGCGCGGACGCTGACTTGCCGTTGTCGGTGCGGGCCGAGCGCCCCCCTTGAGGGAGGGGCGCTCCACCTGCTCGTAGGTCGATCGGGTCACGTCCCGCCTTCCCCTCAGCCCTTGCTCTTCCACTTCTCGGTCCAGTACTTGTCCCAGCTGTCGAGCAGCTGCTTCGGAGTCATCTTGCCGAGCAGCACCCTCTGGATCTCCGCGTCGGCCTTCTGGGACCACTCGGTCCACCAGGGCGCGTCACGGGGCTGGGTGACGGTGATGTACTTGTCCGGGTTCTGGGTCATCGTCACGTAGCTGGCCCACGGACCGGTCTTGTAGAACTCGTCCTCGCTCGCCGCTTTGAGGATCGGGACCAGGCTGTTCTCCTTGCTGAAGGTGGTCGACGCCTCGCCCTGCGAGAGGAACTTGATCAGCTTGATCGATTCCGCCTTGTGCTTGCTGCCTTTGGCGATTCCCCAGCCGGCGGTCGCCAGCGGCTGAACGGCCTTACCGCCGGGACCGGCGAGCAGGGGAGCGGTGGTCCACTGGTCCTTCTTGATCGCCTTCGACTGCCCCACCGTCGCGATCACTTCGGGGTCCTGCAGCAGGAACGCAGTGGAGCCGTTCGAGAAGCCCTCGACCATCTCCGGGTATCCCCACGCGACCGACGACGGCGGCGACGCCTGCTTGAACAGCTTGAAGTAGGTGTTCAGCGCGTCGAGGGCTTCCGGCGCGGAGAAGATCGTGCTGCCGTCGGTGAGCTTGTATCCGTTCTCGCGGTCGACCTTGTCGGCGACATAGGCCTCGATGGCCGCGGTCACATTGCCGTTGGCGTTGGTTCCGCCCCGGAACGCATAGCCGTACTGGCGCTTGCCCTTGTCCTGGATCGCGGTGGCCTGCTCCAGCAGCTCATCCCAGTTCGTGGGCGGACTGCTGGATCCGGCTTCCTTGATCAGGTCGGTGCGGTAGAAGAGGCTCAGCCCGTAGAAGCCGTACGGGACGAAGTACGTGTTGCCCTTGGCGTTCTTGGAGGCCTTGGTGGCGTTCTCGGTCATGTCCTTCCAGCCGGCCCACCCCTCAAGGTCCTTGCCCATGTCGTAGAGCCAGCCGTTGGTCGACCATGGGCCGGCGGTGATGTCCCGCACTTCCAGGGTGTCGACGCCGCTGCCGGACTGGAGCATCTGCTGGATCTTCTGATCTGCCTGGTCGGTCGGCGGCGAGATCAGATTGACCTTGATCTTCGGATTCTCCTTCTGGAAATCCGCGATGAGTTTCTTCAGGAGCTCTGTGCGGGCGGGGTTCGTCAGGCTCTCCACCATCTGAAGGGTGACGGTCCCGTCACTCGCACTCGTGGAGCAGCCCGTCAGTACCATCGCGGCAGCGATGCCGAGGGCGGCTATTGCCTTCCTTCTTCTCAACTGTCCTCCTCCATAGGTGTGATTCCGCAAAGCAGCGTCGGGTGGGAACGTGCCTCGCGTCTCTACGGTGCGGCGTCCGCAGTGCGGGCCCACTCGCCGAGCACCGGGACGCAGCGCTCGGCGAAGTACTCGAAGTCGGCGGCCGTGTTGTACACGTGCGTGGACAGGCGGATGTAGCCGACGCCGTCGAAGCTGGTGAACGCCGCTGCGACGTCCAGCTCCTGTGCCACCCGATCGCGCAGCGCGTCGGCGGCGGCATGGCTGGTGGCCAGGCCTGCGGGGAGACGCACCAGCCGCAAGGCATTGACCGGCATACCGACGTCAACTGCGCTGCTTGTACCGGTGAGTTCGGCGAAGGCGTCGCCGACGATCCGCTCCGCATAGTCGGCCAGGTCCTGCATGTAGCTGCGTGCCGTCTTCCAGCCCCAGGTGCGCTCGATGAAGTCGAGAGAGGTCGGCGCCGCCAGATAGCTGGTGACGTCCACCGTTCCCTGGGTGTCGAAGCGCTCGGGGAACGGATCGGCGGCGCCCCAGGAGTCGATCAGCGGATAGAGGCCGTCGCGCAGCGCGCCGCGGGCGACCAGAGCCGATGTGCCACGGGGGGCGCAGCCGAACTTGTGAAGGTTGCCGATCCAGAAGTCGCACTCCAGACCGGAGAGAGGATCGTCGATCAGACCGGGAACGTGCGCCCCGTCCACGAGGAGCGGGATGCCGCGCCTCCGCGCCTCCGCACCGATCCGCTCCACGGGCATCCGGCGCGCGGTGGCCGAGGTGATGTGGTCCACGACGATCAGTTCCGTCGCGTCGCTGAGCTCGGCGGCGATCGCTTCGTAGGCGTGCTTCTCGTCGGCGCCGAGGGGAACCCTCACCGTGCGGACGGTGCCGCCGCAGCGCCTCGCGAGGCGCTCGGCCCCCATGGTGACGGCTCCGTAGCCATGGTCCGTCACGATGATCTCGCCGCCGCGTCTGACCGGCAGGTTCGCGTAGACGACGCTCGCGCCGCCACTCGCATTCGGTACGAGAGCGAGGTCTTCCACGGCGACGCGCAGGAACGCGGCGATGTCAGCCCTGGCGGTCGCGACCCGCTTGGGGAGCTCCGGGAACCACACCAGTGGGGACCGTTCCATCTCCTTGCGCAACCGGTTCTGTTCGTCCTGCGCGACGACCGGAACCGCCCCGAACGATCCGTGGTTGAGATGTTTGTGCCCGGGGTCCAGCGACCACGCTTCCGCGGCGGCCCGCCCGTCAGGGAGGAGCAGCGGGCGTGGTGCTGGGGTGAGGTGGCTCTCGCTCACGTGACTCCCGATCTCCCGTGATCTTCCAGATCGCGTGTGACATCAGATGATTCTCAAAAGAGATATGACGACTTGGGGCGGCATCCTGACACGCTGCCCGGGCGAGGGCAATAGCCTTGCGCTCACTATGGGTGATGCACCAGCCTGATGCCCGCTCTAGGGCAGCCAGGATGCGGGGTATGCGGCTGTTCGTCTGCCGTCGCAGCCTCAGGTCACGATCGGGCCGCGAAGTCATCCACGCATGGTCTGCCCACCAAGTCATCTAATGACTTACTGGTGACCCGCATGCGCTGTCTGATGACTCGGTAGACTGTTCGGAGGTCGGGCGATGCTGCCAGGCCATCCGGGGAGGAAGCGATGTCCGCAGTCGACAAGGCATTTCACGGCCTCAGGCACATGATCGCCACAGGTCGTCTCGGCGCGGGGGAGCGTATTCCGCCCGAGAACGAGTTGTGCGAGGAGCTTGGCGTGTCCCGGGGGCCCCTCCGTGAAGCGGTGCGGATGCTCGTGGCGCTGCGTATCGTCGAGCCGCGTCATGGCTCGGGGACCTACGTGTCCCAGCTGCGGCCGGAAGACATCATCGGCAGCCTGTCGTTGACAGTCGACCTCCTGCCGCTGAGCGGGCTGCTCGAGGTGTACGAGCTCCGGCGCGTTCTGGAATCCCACGTCGCTGCCCAGGCGGCTGCTCGTGTGACGCCCGAAGCGCTGAAGACGATCTTCGGGCACATCGAGGCGATGGAGGCCATGGAGGCGATGGAGGACCCATCCAAGATCTCCGAGATCGACCACCGCTTCCACACGGCGATCGCGCGGATCGGAGGCAACCCGACTTTGGAGTCCCTGCTCGGCGTGTTCCGCGCGCGTTCTCGCGCCTACCAGGTGTTCACGCTTCCCGAGAGCGCTGAGATCAAGCGTGCAAGCGATGAGGAGCACCGGGCGATTGCCACCGCGATCGCCAACCGGGACCCTGTCGCCGCCGCCAGTGCGGCGGCGACCCATGTCGCTCACACGGAGAGATGGCTGCACGCCTTTCTGCCGCCTGAGGCGGGGGAGAGCCCGAGTACGTCGTCGTGACGGATGAGGAGGCCGTCTGCGAGAAATACGGCCAGGTGCGGCACGTCAATAACCGCACCGTGTTGGGGTTCGCCGAAATCACCACCCCCGCTCACCTCGTTCGCCAGACCTGCTCGCGTCGGCCCCTCGAGCGGGCTGATGTCACCCCGTGGGCGATGGTGGTTCCGGACGCTCCCATACTGGATCATCCGTGTCCGGTCGGCCATGGAGTCGACGGGGCACCGGCCCCGGAACAGCCAGCCGACGGCGTGCGATTTCGGTGAACACCTGGCGCCGATCGTCCACGGCATCACGCAACGCAAACCACCGATCCGGTGTTGATACTTCCCGTACCAGGGCTATATGAGACCGCCAGATCTGCTCGTCGATCGCGTGAGCCGCCTGGGCGATGTCGTGCTCCGCAACCAGACTCACCATGGCCAAGGCGTCGTTCCACGGACGCCAGTCGACATCCGAGACGGCCCCCGGCGAGCGTGACCTCTCTTTGGCAACCCGGGCGAGAGCTACGAGGATTGCGGCAGACTCCCGCAGAACCTGCGCACACGCGTCCGTCTGCTGATCCCAGGACCGCTGCACCCGCTGCGTCCGGCTGCTGACGTACGAGCCTGCGACAACGCCGAGCAACGTAGTCAGCACGGCACTGCCCGTGGTGGCAAGAGCGTTCCAGTCAGTGTTCACAGCGGACAGTCTCACCGCTGCTTGCCATGCCATGGAAGCACCCGCCTTGGACTCGGCTGAGGCATCGCCTCAGTCCCGCCTTGCCGCATGAGCAGGTGAGCCGCCGTGCGGCAACTGCGGTGCAAAACGTACGCCTTGCGCCGGATGCGATCGATTGTGGCTCAGGCGTACCTGACACACCGGCAGGGACGCGGCGCCGCTTCGCGAAGGTCATTTCGGCGAGGAAGCCTCAGTGCGCTGGTAACGGAGGAGGACGACCCCGTTGCCGAAGGTCCGGGTCTCGGCGAGCCGGAGATCGGTCTTGGCGTCCGATGCCGGGAACAGGGGTTTGCCCCGTCCAATGAGGACCGGATGGATGTAGAGGCGGTACTCGTCGATCAAGTCGTGCTGCATGAAGGCCGCGGTGAGGTCGGCCCCCCCGAGCGCCATGTCTCCGCCCGGCTGCGCCTTGAGCGCCATGATCTCCTCGACGACGACGTCCCGCACGATGGTGGTGTTCCAGTCGGCCCGCTCCAGGGTCCTGGAGAACACGATCTTGGGCATGTCCCGCCAGATACCGGCAAACTCCACCAGGGGCCGGCTACTTGAGGGGCCGGTGTCGGCGGTTGGCCAGAACCCGGCCATGAGTACGTAGCTGCCCGCCGTAGGTACCGAGAGCTGCCGCCGGCGGGTGCAGCAAATGCCACTGTTTTCGCCCACACCGCCGCGCTGCGCGGCGCGGGCCTGATCACCACGGCCCGCGCCGGACGGGTGGTCCTGCACCAGCGCACTGCTCTGGGGGGCTTGCTGGTTCAGCGGCGCAGTGGAACGCGGAGCGCGAACAGCTGAGGTCCGGGGGCCAAAGCCGCGCTGGGGCTACGGCTTGCGCGTGCCCCACGCGCCTCGGAGGGGCGCCGCGCCGCCGAGGTGGAGATGGGCAGTGTCGGCGCCGTCAGTAGCGCTCGACCATCGATGCCCCGCCGTATCTGGAGCCGGAAAGGCCAAGCGTCGCGTCGTATGCCCTCTTGTGATCGCCGCTCTTGTCGTGCGCCTCGATGGCGTCCGAAACCGCGTCACGCAGCGCCTTGTCATCCTTGTTCATGCCGATGCCGTAGGGCTCCTCGGTGAACGGGCTCCCGACGACCTTCAGCTTCTCGGGGCGCTGGGCTGCGTAGCCCATGAGGATGGCATCGTCCGTGGTGACGGCATCGACCTCGTCGTTGAGCAATTTCTGAACGCACTCGTTGTACTTGGACGTTTCGATGGTCGTGGTGTTGTAGTCGGGCTTCTTGATCTCCTTGATCGCGGTTGAGCCCTTGACCGAGCAGACCGTCTTGCCCTGCAGAGAGTACGGACCGCTGATCGTCCCGTCGTTCTTGCGGACCAGGAGGTCGGCGCCCGCCGTGTAGTACGGGCCGGCGAATCCCACCGTCTTCTTGCGCTCGTCGTTGATCGTGTACGTGCCGACGTACAGGTCGACCTCGCCCTTGGAGATGGAGGCCTCGCGGTTGCGGGTGTCGATCGTTTTGAATTCGATCATGTCCGGCGAGAACCCGAGGTCGGCGGCGATCATCTTGGCGATCTCGATGTCGAAGCCGGACCGCTTGCCGCCCGCGTCCTCGAAGCCGAGGAACGGCTGGTCGTTCTTGGCGCCGATGACGAGCTTGCCGGCCTTCTGGGCCTTCCGCAGGATCGGAGAGTCGATCTTGACGTCCTTGGCGACCGCGTACGTGGGCAGCGTCGGCTGGTTCCCGCTGTCCGAGCTACCGGTGGGCCCGTCACCGGCACTGCCGGACTCGCTGTCACAGGCGGTTGCCGTGAGGGCGACCGCAAGCACGGCGATCGTCGCGAGTGCGGCGGACTTGCAGGGCTTCATCGTGAAACATCCTTCGTATCAACAGCTGCGGCAGGCTCGGCGGTTGGGGACAAGGGCGTCGCCGCAGGACGTCGCGCGTCAAGGGTGCAGGATCTTGGACAATAAGTCCTTGGCCCGGTCGCTGCGCGGGTTGTTGCAGAACTCATCCGGCGAGGCCTCTTCGACGATCCTGCCGTCGGCCACGAGCACGACCCGCTTCACGGCGGACCGTGCAAAGCCCATCTCGTGCGTGCCGACGATCACCGTTGTCGCGTCGCGCGCGAGCTGCGTAGGGAGGACAGTAAGGACTCGATCCTCTCGGCGTCATTACATCTGAGCAGAACTTGAGCATCACGGTCCGGCTACGGCCGGACATATCCGTCATGGACCTGGGCTGCGCGCCGGGCGCACCTATGTCGATCCACGGAGCGGGCCGGCCGACTCACCGCCCCCTCCACACTCGCCCGAGTGCGAGGATGCGTAGCGTCCTCCCATGCCCGAACTCCAGCGCCTTCGCCTCGACCATGCCCCGGCCCTGCTCGCGTTCGAGCAGGAGAACCGGGCCTACTTCGCCGCGTCGATTCCAGACCGCGGCGACGACTACTTCGCCCATTTCGACGCACGGCACCGTGACCTGCTCGCCGAGCAGGCCGCCGGGCTGCACTTCTTCCATGTGCTGGTGGGCGGCGGTGGTGAGGTGCTGGGGCGGGTCAACCTGATCGATGTGGTGGACGGTTCCGCCGAACTCGGGTACCGGATCGCCGAGCGGGCCGCCCGTCAAGGCCTGGCCACGACCGCCGTCCTCCAGACATGCGCGCTGGCTGCTACGGAGTACGGTCTGACCACGCTGCGGGCCGTGACGACGCTCGACAACGCCGGCTCGCGAGCCGTGCTGGCCCGTACGGGATTCGTACCCACCGGCGAGACCCTGCTGGGCGGCCGCCCAGGGATCTGCTACGAACGTGACTTGAGTGGGCTGTTCCGGGCCCCCGTCGCGTGATGATGGCGGCTCTTGGAGCCGAGGTGGGCGTGGGGTGCCCGGTGGCTATGCCGGGCCGTTGGCTCGCCGCACCGGGTGGGTTTCCGGGAAGGACGGTATGTGGGTGAGCAGTTGCTGAGGAGTTTCGATCTGCGGGACGTGGCCGGTGCCGGGGAGCAGGCGGAACTTAGGCGCGTCCGTAGGCGGGGGTCACAACCTCGTCGCTCTCACCCCAGAGGACGAGGGCGGGTGTGGTGATGCCGCCGAGCCGGTCGCGCAGTGACGGGTCGGTCATGGGCGGCTGTCCGCCGTAGACGGCCAGCGCCTTCCGGTTGGCGGCCAGTTGCTGTTCGGTGAGCGAGGCGGAGTCGACGCGGAACGGGGCCGGGTCGTGGAAGCTGAGCCGGGACAGTTCGTCCGGTGTCAGCCCGGAGATGTCGGTGACGGGAGCGTCCTCGACGTGGATGCCGACGGCGTTGACCAGGATGATGCGGCTGACGCGCGGGCTGTGCAGCAGTGCGAGTTCGGCGGCGATCCAGCCGCCGATGGAGTTGCCGACGACGGTGACGTCGTCAAGGCCGAGCCGGTCGAGCAGATTGCGGTAGAGGACGGCGAGTCTGGCGATGCTGTCGAGCCGGTCCGGACGTGGCGTACCGCCGAAACCGGGGTGTGCCGGGGTGATCACCTGGCCGGGCAAGTCGGTTGCCATAAGCCCGGCGAAGGCGGCGACGGACTGGGGGCCGGCTCCTCCGTGCAGCAGCAGGTAGAGGCGGCCTTCGTCCTGCCGCCAACGGTGCCGACGGTTGGGTCGGCGGTCCCAGGGGCGGCGAGGTCCGCGAAGGGGAGGTCTTGGACGGTGGCGGTATGCGCCTCGGCGGCAGGCGGGGTGGCAGCACTCAGGGGACTCATACCGGGACGCCAAATCAACGGGCGGGCCGTGAAGCGCCTGCGAACCGCCACCACAACGCCCTGAACGCAGGCCTCCAGACGATCGGGGTGAGCCTGGTGCCGTGGGACGCCCTGCGCCACCTCGACCAGAGCCCCGAAGCGTCCCTGCACGACCTGGCACAGCTGACCTTCCAGACCGACCAGGCATTCGGCACACTGGCCAAGCGCATGATCGAGCGAGGCCTCATCGAACGCGTACCGGGACCCGGCCGCGCCGTACGCCACCGCCTCACCGGCCACGGCCGCCAGGTACGCCAGGCGGGCGCCGAGATCGTGGACCGCATCCTCGCCGACTCCTTCGCCCCGCTCACCCCCCACCAGCGCGACCTGCTCGGCGACTTGCTGGACCGTCTGCTCGCCGGCGGCGTACCTCTTCCGCTGTTGCCTCCCGCTGAGGGCCCTGCAGATGGCGCCTGAGGGGCAGCGGGGCCCTTCGACGCCCGCCCGGCGCACGGATTTTCAACAACCTTCAGTTCTTGCTGAGCAGAACAGTCCTCGTCTCCGTATCTCTCGGTGTTGTGCTGTGCCTCCGCCCGAGCGGGTGAGGGCACGGTCCGACTCGGCCGAGGGCATGAAGTCCCCGGTGTGCGAAGGCAACCAAGGAGGGGCGGACTTGTGAGCTACAGACAGAGACACAAGCGGTCCAGATGGATCGGCATGACAGTCGCGGGAGTGGCAGCAATGGCCGTGGGGGGCGGAGCTCTCCTGATGACCGACAACAACGCCTCGGCCAGCCGGGAATCCGCGAAATCCGCGCGCAAGCTGGCAGCGGCGCAGGCGCCGATGACCATCAACTGCCCTGATGTCGCAGTCCGTTTGTCGAGTGTGCCGCAGGAGGCGCGGCCGACTGTGGACAATGAACTGGCGCAGCTGGACACCCAGGTCGCGGATGCCTATGGGCAACTCGCCGCGGGTGGCGCGAAAGCCGACCAGAATTGGGTGCGCACGCGGGTGTTGGATCCGCTGTCGTCCCAGCGCCGCAGCACACTGGACCGTATTGCGGCCGAAATCGACCGGGTCTCGACCAGCCCGGAGGGCTTGGACTCGCTGGCGTCCTGCACGGTCAAGCGGGACGACGTGGCCCCCGCTTCCGCGTCCGACGCTGCAGCTCCCGGTGCCCCCGCTACGAGCGCCCCTGCTACGAGCGCTCCTGCTCCGGGTGCCTCCGCTCCGGCCGTAGGCGGTCAGGCGCAGACCGGTCCCCGAAGGTCGGATTTCGTGGACATCCGCAAGGTACGGCCCAATGTCGCCAACCCCCGTCTACAGTCCAATGCCTCCCGCGGAACGTTCAAGTCGCGCTGCGGGCGCAACGAGAACAAGCACTTCAACCCCGACAACGTGATCGTCGCCCCAGGCGTCAGCAACGGCGCCCACCACATGCACGACTACGTCGGCAATCTCGAGACCGACGCCTTCTCCAGCAATGACGACCTCGCCACCGCCGGGACGACATGCACCAACGGAGACCGCTCCACCCACTACTGGCCGGTCCTGCGACTGCGCAACGGAAAGAACGAGGGTGACGTAAACCTCCCCGGCGGAGGACAGGACGGCAACGTCGGGCGCATTCTCCAGCCCGCTTCAGTGCAACTCACCTTCCGCGGCAGCCCCGTCGGCAAAGTCACGGCGATGCCCACGTTCCTGCGCATCATCACCGGCGACGCCAAGGCGTTCACCAACGGAACAGCCAACGCGAACGCCTCGTGGAGCTGCACCGGCTTCGAGAACCGACAGCTGAAGGACAAGTACCCGCTGTGCCCGCGGGGCAGCAATGTGGTGCGTACGTTCAAGTTCCAGAGCTGCTGGGACGGTCAGAACACTGACAGTGCGAACCATCGTACGCATGTGGCCTTCGCCCAGGCCAACGGCTCGTGCCCCAAGGGGTTCCGGGCCATCCCGCAGCTGGTCCAGCGGATCACGTACAAGATTTCGCCCGGGTCGGTGTTCGCCGTCGACAGCTTCCCCGAGCAGTTGCACAAGCCGGTGACGGACCATGGCGACTTCATCAACGTGATGTCCTCGTCGCTGATGAGGAACGCAGTGAGCTGCATCAACAGCGGCCGTAGGTGCGGTTGACGCCGGGACCCGGCACGACGAATGTCACGTCGCTGCCGGGTCCACCACTGTGCGGGCGGGCGGCACAGCCGGCCGTCGGCCCAGGTCAGTAGTCGTCGCCGGTCCCGGTCACATGCGCGCCGCTGTTCCGAGCTGTGCTGACGCCGTCTCGAGCGGGGTGGGGACCGGTGCGCGGACGACCGCCGGGGCGGTGTGGCAGGTGAAACCGAGACGTGTCAGCGCCCTGGTCACTTCGCCGGCGGTGAAGTCGCGGCGATCCTGTCCGGTGATCACTTCGCCCACCTGCTTGACGGGGAAGGTGCGGCGGCCGATGGTCACGGAGTCACCGGTGACGGGTTCAGGCTTGATGCCCGTCATCGATTGCTGAACATCACTCTTGACCAGGTCGAAGGGGAAGCGGGCGATGACGCAGCGCATAGTGCCTCAACAGGGTTGGAGGGAAGGGCGGACACGGAATGCCGGCCCGGGGGAGATCAGCGTGTGAGGGTGAGGACGCCGAGGATGTACCCGTCCTCGTCGACCACAGGCGAGGCACCGAGCTTTCGGGCCCGCATGGCGTAATCCGCTTCGAGTAGCGACGTTTCGGACAGGGTGAACGGCCCCCGGTCGTGGACGATGTCCCGCAACCGCGTGTCCTCGGCGTACCAGGAGCCACTGCGGTACGCGGTGAGCTGGGCCCGGGAGACCAGACCGGCGCAGCGGTCGTCCTCACCGCGAACGATCAGGTGCCCCACGCCGGCGCCGATGAGGACGGACAGGGCGACATCGACGATCATGTCATCGCTCACTTGCGGTCCCGGTGAGGTCATGGCGTCGGCGGCGGTCAGCCCGATCCGGTCCGTCTGCCGCGGTTGCGTGAGGATCAGCGTCAATGGACACCTTCTGTGTTCGGTGGATCAATGGACCACGGCGACCGCCGGGGCTGCGATTTCATGCGGCGCTTGTGTACGAGGCCGGGCGCTGCGAGGTGCCTGCCCGCCCCTGGGACGAAGCGGGGGAGCGGCGGGCCTGGGCGCTGCGGCTGCGTCGGCCACCGGTGGAGGAGGCGCTGCGCTTGGGGCGCTCCACAGCCGGTGCGGTAATGGTGACTGGGACGCCGGAGGGGGCCTGGGCGCCGGTGATGCGGCTCAGTTCGGCCTCGCCGGAGCGGACCTGCGCGGTCTGCGGGGTGATGCCGGCGGCGGCCATCAGGCGCGTCATGTCGCGGCGCTGGTTGGGCAGTACCAGGGTGACGACGCTGCCGGACTCGCCGGCGCGGGCGGTGCGCCCTCCGCGGTGGAGGTAGTCCTTGTGGTCGCTGGGCGGGTCGACGTTGACGACGAGGTCGAGGTTGTCGACGTGAATGCCACGGGCCGCGACGTTGGTGGCCACCAGCACTGTGACGTGGCCGGTCTTGAACTGGGCGAGGGTGCGGGTGCGCTGGGGCTGGGACTTGCCGCCGTGCAGCGCGGCGGCGCGTACGCCACTGTGCAGCAGGTGCTTGGTGAGCTGGTCCACGGCATGCTTGGTGTCCAGGAACATGATCACCCGGCCGTCGCGGGCCGCGATCTCGGTGGTGGTGGCGTACTTGTCGGCGCCGTGGACGTGCAGTACGTGGTGCTCCATCGTGGTGACCGTGGCTGCCGAGGGGTCGACGGAGTGGACCACGGGGTCGTTCAGGTAGCGGCGGACCAGGAGGTCGACGTTGCGGTCCAGGGTGGCGGAGAACAGCATCCGCTGACCCCCGGGGCCTACCTGGTCGAGCAGTTCGGTGACTTGGGGCATGAAGCCCATGTCGGCCATCTGGTCGGCTTCGTCCAGGACGGTGATACCGACACGGTCCAGGCGGCAGTCACCGCGCTCGATGAGGTCCTTGAGCCGTCCCGGGGTCGCGACAACGACCTCGGCCCCGCCGCGCAGCGCGCCGGCCTGGCGGCCGATCGACATGCCGCCCACGACGGTGGCCAGCCGCAGCTTCAGGGAACGGGCGTACGGGGTGAGCGCGTCGGTGACCTGTTGCGCCAGCTCCCGGGTGGGAACCAGGACCAGCGCCAGCGGCTGCCGGGGCTCGGCGCGTTTGCCCTCGGTCCGAGCCAGCAGGGCCAGGCCGAAGGCGAGCGTCTTGCCCGAGCCGGTGCGGCCGCGGCCCAGAACGTCGCGGCCGGCCAGCGTGTTCGGCAGGGTTGCAGCCTGGATCGGGAACGGCACGGTCACGCCCTCGGTGCGGAGCGCCGCCAGCAGGGGCGCGGGCATATCCAGTTCGGCGAACGCCTCGACAGCGGGCAGGGCCGGGGTGATGGTGACCGGGAGCGCGAACTCCCCCTGCAGTGCGGCGGGACGGCGTCCGTAGCCGCCGGAGCGGCTGGGGGCACCCGAGCGGCCCGGATTGCCCTGGCGCCCCTGCGACTGCGAACGGAAGCCGCCGCCCCTGCCGGAGCCGGCGGTGCCGCCCTTGCGGGTGCGGGAGTAGCGGTCGTTCGTGCGAGCTGCGCGGTTCATGCAAAACCTTCCTCGATGCGGCACGCATCCAGGAATTCTCGGCAGCATGAGCGGCATAGAGAATTGCAAGAACGAGCCGAAGTGAAAACGAAGACGAAGTCCGGCCGCCGCCGACGGAAAAAGGCGGGGGGCGGACACGTCAAAATGACTGACATGCACCGCAGTGGCTGGATGCAAAATCATGGGGAACGGGCGGACCTTGTGTCCTGCAGGAGTCGTGAGCGAATCGTCCGCCGTACGGTGAGGAAAAGTGTTGCGTCTCGCCGTGTGTGAAGTCGCTGCGGCCCGGCCGGCCCGGAGAATGCAACGAGCTGGGGCCCGCACCCCAAGGTGCGGGCCCCAGCTACGTCGTGCGCGTCAGCGTCAGGCGGGAACGATGTTCTCCGCCTGCGGGCCCTTCTGGCCCTGCGTGACGTCGAAGTTTACCTTCTGGCCCTCCTGCAGCTCGCGGAAGCCCTGGGCGGCGATGTTCGAGTAGTGGGCGAAGACGTCAGCGCCGCCGCCGTCCTGCTCGATGAAGCCGAAACCCTTTTCCGCGTTGAACCACTTGACGGTGCCAGTAGCCATGTCATATCTCCTTCGGGGCAGTGCCCGGAGCCCGCACTGTGCGAGCTCCGCGTCGCCGCGATGATTGCCCCGTCCGGAAAAAGAATCCGGAAATACAGAAGTGCACGCTCCGACAATAACGTCGGCACGGGCACTTGAAGTCTCTGGGAACCACAACTGCAACTGAGAACAACGGTAGCACGACGCAAGCGGATGGGCGCGGCGAGTGATATCACTCCGCCCGCTGCGCTATAAACCCTCATCGGGCATCGCTCGAATATCTGCGCCTGCGGCAATAGATATTCGGGTGTGCGGAGCTCAACCAGGTCATCCGAGCGGAACGGACTGCGCTGCCGACGCGGCGCCGGGTATGCGAACGCGACCCCTTCGCCAGGCCGGCTGACGCCAGGCCTGTCCGGTGTCCCGTGACTCGGGGCGAGGCTTCGCCGATGCTCGTCAGTCGGGCGTCAGTCGGATGTCAGTCAGGAGCCGGCAGCTCCGCCCGAGTCTGCCGTGGGCCGGCGCAGTTCCTCGTTGATTCGCAGGGCTTCCTCGAGCTGGTCTTCCAGAATGACGATGCGGCAGGCTGCGTCGATCGGCGTGCCGCCGTCGACCAGTTCGCGCGCGCGAGCGGCGATGCGCAGTTGGTAGCGGGAGTAGCGGCGATGGCCGCCTTCGGACCGCAGCGGGGTGATCAGCCGGGCTTCGCCGATCGCCCGGAGGAAGCCGGGTGTGGCGCCGATCATTTCGGCGGCGCGACCCATGGTGTAGGCGGGGTAGTCGTCGTCATCGAATCGATCGGTGGTGTGCGGCGGGATCTCTGGGGGCACTTGCACCTCTTTCTGGAACGCGTCGAGGGGCCCCGGTGCGTACGCACCGGGGCCCCGAGGGGTATCAACACCATCTGCCGGCGCTGTGCGCTGGCTTTCGTATTCCGCGGGTCCGTCCTTGAGGCCGGAAGCGCGGGGATCGCGGATGCGTGACCGGGGACCACCTTCCAATCGGGGCCTGCGGTACCCGGGCGAACGGGATCCTCGCCCGGGCGATCCTGATGGCGTCTGCTCCTCTCTGATTCTTCGGGTCGTAACTGCTCTGGACATGCGGTGCTGCACGGCGACCCCGGGGGCCGCCCGGCCCGGCCATCAGACCTGGGATCTTCTTGCACTTCCTGACCCCAGGACTCCATTGCCGTGCCGTGTACTGCTCGCGCCAGTTCGTCTCTGTCGCGTATCGCTGACTTCGTAGGCTACGGAAGAAACTCTAACCATGCGAGAGCGTAATTTCTACCTTTGACACGGCAGATTTTCCTGGTCAAGGAGAGAAAATAGCTTCGCACTGCCGCAGCTCAGGGGGAGCCGGGGCCACCGCGTCGCGACGAGCTCCCGGCTGCGGGCCCGCCGCCCCGCGGGCGTACCGCCAGGTCACGCGAGCCGCGTCGATGCGCTCGGTGTCCAGGTGTCGCCGCGGAAGAGCCGGCGGCCGAATAATCCAGCCTGCCGCTGTCGTGAGGCGGCGGCATGAGGTACGTAACTACTGCTACTGCGCGGTGAGTTCACGCACCGTAGCCATGTCGCTGAACGACAGCAGCTGTTCGCCGACGATCTGGTACGGCTCACTCCCCTTCCCGGCGACAAGGACGATGTCGTCAGGTCCGGCGCTGGACAGGGCGAAGTCGATGGCCTGGCGGCGGTCCGCGCACCGCTCGAAGCGGGTGCCGGTCGCCAGCAGGCCGGGCGTGATCTGATCCAGGATCGCCTCGGGGTCTTCGTAGCGCGGGTTGTCGGAGGTGAGGACAACAAGGTCGGAGAGGGTCCCGGCGATTTCACCCATCCGTGCGCGCTTGGTGGTGTCCCTGTCGCCGCCGCAGCCGAAGACGGTGATGACCTCTCCGGTAGCGAATTCCCGGATGGCGGTGAGGACTTTCTCCAGCGAGTCGGGGGAGTGGGCGTAGTCCACGATGACGGACGTGCCGCCGGTGGTCTGGAATCGTTCGAACCGTCCAGGGACCGGTGGCATCCGGTCGAGCGCGGCGACCAGTCCGGCCAGGTCGTGTCCCAGAAGGTGGCAGGCCGCCACGGTGGCCAGCGCGTTCGCCACCGAGAACCGTCCCGGTACGGGGATTGCCGCCGGGTACTTGTATCCGGCGTGCTGGAGGGTGAAGCGCGTGCCGAAGGCGTCCATGGTCAGGTCGCTCGCCCGGTAGTCGGCCTCGGCGTCGATGGCGTAGGTCGTGACCGCCCCCGGCATCATCGCGCCGATTCCCGCTCCCACAGGGTCGTCCGCGTTGACTACTGCGCGCCGGCACAGTCCTTGGAACAGGCGCAGCTTGGCATCCCGGTAGTTCTCCATGGTGCCGTGGTCGTCCAGGTGGTCCTGGGTGAGGTTGGTGAAGATGCCGACGTCGATGAAGGCGTGGTCCACCCGGTGGGTCAGCAGACCCATCGACGTGGCCTCCAGGACTACGGTGCTCACCTCACGGTCGCGCATGTGTCCCAGCAGGTACTGGAAGTCAGGTGACTCCGGTGTGGTCAGCACAGATCTCGGCATGGGGATCAGTTCATCGCCGATCCGGCTGCCGGCCGTCCCGATCACGCCCACCCGCGCGCGTTCGGCGATGCGCAGCACGGACTCGACCATGTACGACACCGATGTCTTCCCGTTGGTGCCGGTGACGGCGACCATGTCCATCTCGCGCCCGGGCTCGCCGTAGTAGCGGGAGGTGACGACCGCGGCCGCCATACGCGTGTCGGGGACCCGTACGACGCACAC
This sequence comes from Streptomyces sp. V1I1, assembly GCF_030817355.1. Classification (NCBI taxonomy): domain Bacteria; kingdom Bacillati; phylum Actinomycetota; class Actinomycetes; order Kitasatosporales; family Streptomycetaceae; genus Streptomyces; species Streptomyces sp. V1I1. The sequence goes on from NZ_JAUSZH010000001.1 coordinate 7,958,126, forward strand.
TCCGGCTCCCGTGGCCTGCACCGCCGCCGGGAGATCGGACACCGAGGCGTCGACGAGTACCGCCACGGCGCCGCGCGCCAGGGCGGGGCCGACGGCTTCGGGACCGCCTTCGCGGTGACCGGGCACCGCGATGAACAGGGACCCGGGCGAGACGCGATGGGCGTCGAAGCATGTTCCCGCGGTGATGTGCGTCTCCGGATCGCCCAGAAGGACCTCGTGGTCGTGCCCGGCCAGCAATTCGCTCAACTTCACAGGGGGTCCTCTCGGGGGGTGCGGACGGGCTGGATGTCTGCCGTCGCCGGTAGTGGCGACGGCACGTCGAGCAGCCGCGGGAATGGTGCAGGGATGCGGGGTGGCGGGGGACAGGCAGTGGCTGGGTGTCCCCGGAAACCGGAAGAACCGCAGAAATCGGAAATCACCAAGAAGGCGGCCGCGAGTGGTGCCGGAAGGCTCCGCGGGCGGGGCGGGAGAAGAGGATCGGACCCGGTTGGTCAGGAAGTGGCTAGCCGTGGCCGTGCAGCGCGCGGCAGCGAGTCGTCCTGGGCGTAGTGGGGCACAGCGCGCGCGGGGCCCCTCGCAGGCACTCCCTCATCGCGTGTGTGCAACCCATGGGTGGAGTGTACGTCGCGAAGAGCGGCCCCGATCCCGCCCGCGGGCCACCCGGCCCGCTGGGCGCCGGCGTGCGCACGGCGGGGACTCGATCTACTCACTCCAGGGCCCTGTCACCTCGCCGGGCCGACCGTCGACGGCGGGGGAGCGGCCGCTCTGGACGAAGACCTTGAGCAACGTGCACTCGGCTGCCCAGACCATACGGGAAACGACCTCTGCATGGACGCGGCAGCGACCGCGCGTCTCGGACACGGCGGCGGACACGAACTCCTCGCGTATGCACGCCAAATGGCGCGGGCCACTGCGTGATGCGCACTCAGGTCCTGTGCAGGCCGGCGAAGGGGTGGGATCGGCGTGCCGCCGGAGCCGTGGAAGCACAGCCGATTTGAAGCCCTGTCAGACCTCCATCACGGCATCGCACTGGGCACAGACGAGCGGCGCGTACTTCGGTGTGTACCACGATGAACCGGGTTGCTCCGAGGGCTTCCAGGATGCCGCTTCCATGGCGAAGGTGTCCTTACCGCACAGGGTGCGCGGCCCTGGAGTGGTGGAGGAGCCGGGAGCGGCGTTCGCCGCGTGCACGCGGCGAACGGGTCGCTCCTCAACCGGTGAAATGCCGGTGGAGGATCGCGCTGCAGGCGGCTGATCGAGCTCATACATCACGAAGATCTCGCTCATGTCCCGACGGTAGGCCGATACGGCGGATCATGCAGCGGGGACGCGGGCAGATCGCCGCGCACCGACCAGCGGCAGGCGGACCCCCGTCCCAGGCTCCGCCGCTGGTCGTCGGCGCGGTTTCGGGCCCCAAGCCCCCGCCACTCCTACCATGTGTATGCCAACACCTTGGTCCAGGAGGTTCGTGATGACGCGGGAGGGCGGCCTGAGACTGCGTATGCGGCGTGTCCTCATCGGCGCACCGCTCTCGGTCGTATTCCGTGCGTTGACCGAACCGCAGGAACTGTCGAAGTGGTGGGGCCCTGATGGGTTCACCATCCCGAGTGTGGAGAGCGAGCTCCGGCCAGGGGGTGGCTATCGGATCGCGATGCAGCCTCCGGAGGGTGAACTGTTCTATCTGGCAGGGGAATTCCGCGAGGTCGCCCCTCCAGAACGTCTGTCCTACACGTTCCGGTGGGAGGATCCAGACCCTGAGGACCAGGAGACGGTGGTGACCCTGTCGCTTCGCGAACTCGGCGCTACGTCGTCGGAGCTGGTGCTCACTCAGGGTGACTTCGCTACGGAGCGGCGCCGCGCTCTTCACGAGGAAGGCTGGGCCCAGGGGCTCGACAAACTCGAAGCGCTCGTATCGTCGGCGGCGTCGCCCTGAGATGTTTGCCGTGTGACTGGGCGCTCTGCCGGAGCTGGTTTGCTGGTTGGGGGGCTCTCGTACCCGCCGCCCGCTTCCGGATGGTGCTCAGCACCCGGTGACGTGGCACGTGCCGCCTGATCATCCACCTCCCAGCTCTACCGGGCGGCTCGCGGAACACAAGAAGGCCCAGGCGTACCCCCGGCGCCGTCGAACAAGCGCACGTCGTAGGCCTGGTTCTCGCGCCTGCGTGAGCACCGGGGCGAGGTTCTCGTTGGTCAAGGTCGGCAGACGCGTTGTACGAGGTCCTGCCAGCCCTGTGAGAGCCGCTCCTCGGTCTGGTGGGCGGTTTCGGTGAGGTCGGATGCCGACAGGTGGAGCAGGAGGGGGCCGTCCAGGGCGGCGGTGAGCTGGACGGCCAGGACGTCGAGGTCGGCGGCGCCGAGGTCGATCCGGCCCAGCAGCATGCGGATGTGGATCCGGGAGAGGCTTGTTTCTGGTCCGGCCGGTATGGGCTGGCTGCCGTCCAGGGCGGCGCGGGCGATCTCGCGGTGCCCGATCAGGAAGCCGATCCGGGCCCGGCCGTAAGCGATCAGGCGGTCCAGCGGCGCGGCGCCGGGGCCCAGGGGTGGCGGCCCGGACAGTACCTGCTCCTGGAAGGCCCGCTCGTCGTCGTCCAGCAGTGCCTGGAAGATCCCCGCGCGGGTGCCGAAGCGGCGGAACACCGTCCCTTTGCCCAGGCCTGCCCGTTCGGCGAGCGCGTCCATGGTCAGTCTGTCCGCGTCCTGCTCGGCGAGCATCTCGCGGGCCGTGGTCGGCAGATGCAGCCGGTTGCGTACGGCGCACCCGCTGACGCAGCCCCCGGAGCAGCCGAGTGGGCCCGACACACGTTATGTGTGGGGCAGGCCGCTACCGGTCGATCAGCGGCACCACCGGAAAGGCGTGGTCCTGCCAGAGCAGACGGGAGGTCTCCTCCGGGTAGGCGGTGAGTGCCGGTCGGGTGTCGAAGACCTGCACGAGGCGTTGCTCGGCGTCGTACGCGGGCCAGCCGGGGTCGCCGTGGGCGGCGAACGCCGTCCACGCGGCGCGGATGTGCGCGGACAGCGCCTCTGCCTCCGGGGAGGGGTTTTCGCCGATCAGCATGGCGGCTTGCCCGCTGCTCAAGTTGCCGAAAACGAGCGGCACGTCGAGGCCGTGGCAGGCGCCGAGGGCACCACCCATACCTGGGGCGGGCCAGGTCAGCTCGTAGACGTGCGCACGGCCGCCGACGGCGGTCTGCACCTGGGCGAGGTGGAGGGTCGGCATGCGGAACAGCCAGTCCGAGTTGACCAGTTCGTACAGCTCGTCCGGTTCTGCGGCCGGGAAGCCGTCGCGGTACCTGCGTGCGCCGTCCGGGCCGGGGGCGAAGACTCGTAGGGCGGTCGCCGCATGCTCCTGGGTCACCTGGCCGAGCAGGCCATCGAGCGCGGTGAACAGCCGGTGCTCGTCGCGAGTGTGGCCGACGACGAGTTCGACGTCCCGGCCGGCGCCGTCGGCCAGGGCCTGCCAAGGAGTGACCGGCAGAACATCGCCGTCGACGACGGGAGAGAACGGGATCGACCTGTGCGCGACCTGGCCCCAGCGCTCCACCCACTGGGCCATCTTGGCGGCGACCGCATCACCGGCGGCGGGCAGCAGGGCCGGGGCCACGGTGGACAAGTCAGCCACCGTGGGCCGCAGCCCCAGCTCGGAGGCGCAGGCGGCGGCGATGTCGGCGGCGAGTGCCGCTGAGAAGAACGTGCCCGGCACGCTCTGCGCGACGGCCCGACGAAAGAGCCCGGCCGCACGCGGCATCGCCAGCAGCCCGGCGACCGATCCGGCGCCAGCCGACTGGCCGAAGACCGTGACCCGGTCCGGGTCGCCGCCGAAGGCCCGGATGTTGTCGCGCACCCACTCCAATGCGGCGACCTGGTCGAGTAGGCCCCGGTTGGCGGGCGCCCCCTCGATCTGCGCGAAGCCCTCGATGCCCACACGGTAGTTGAAAGTCACGACGACGACGCCGCCGTCCCGCGCCAGGCGGCCGCCGTCGTATTCGGGGAGGCTGGACATGCCGATCACGTAGGCGCCGCCGTAGATCCACACCATCACCGGAAGCCCCGCACCCGGGTCCGGCTCGGGCGACCAGACGTTGACCGTCAGCCAGTCATCGCCCGCCGCGTCCTGCGACAGCGCGTCCATGCCGAACGCACCGGCCTGCGGGGGCGGGGGGCCGTACGACACGGCCGCCCGCACGCCGTCCCAGCCCCGAACCGGCCGCGGTGCGGCGAAACGGAGCGCGCCGACCGGCGGCTCAGCGAACGGGATGCCGCGGAAGACCGCCAGGCCCGCCTCGCGGCTTCCGCGCAGTGCCCCTGCTGCCGCGCGGACTTCGGGCTGGGGCCCGGACGACTCGGACGGGGCAACGGTCATCACAGCTCCCTCTCTGGGCAGGTCGGGCGTGATCAAAGACGCTCCCGGCCTGACATCGCGGATCATCCCGCCAAATCAAGATGCGGGCCAACCATTTACGGGGCACTGAAGAATGACGGGTCGAGTACCTTCTACGACTACATGGCCAAGGCCCTGACCCGCGAGTTGGGTCGGCTGCCGTGGCCCCGTGCCTGTTCGTTACGGGATACGTACGACGACCTTGCCGGTGGCCTGATTGGTCTCCATGTACTGGTGCGCGGCGGCGATTTCCTCCAGCGTGAAGACGCGGTCCAGGTTGGCGTGGTAAGTGCCCTCGGACACGGCGTCGACGATGTGCTGGAGGGCCTCGGTGCCGGCGGAGCCCTGGAGGTCCTGGCTGTGGAAGGCGGTGAGCTTGGTGCCGGAGGGGATCATGGCGACAGGTTCGAAGTCGGGGATGGCCCATACGCCGCTGAGCATGCCGGTGACGCACACCGTGCCGCCGCGGGCTGCCAGGTGGAGGGAGTCCACGAGGGTGGGGGCGCCCACGAGGTCGAGGACGTAGTCCGGGCCGCCCGGGCGGATGGCACGTACCTGGTCGGCGATCGCGCCGGTGTCCACCACGACGTGGTCGGCGCCACGGGCAGCCAGCAGCTCCGCCTTGGCCGGACTGCGGGTGGTGGCAATGGTCTCCAGCCCCTGGTCGGCGGCCAGCGACAGCGCGGCCATGCCGACCGACGAGGTGCCGCCGCGCACCAGCAGTGTGCCGCCGCCGACGATGTTCAGGGCGGCGAGCGAACCGTATGCGGTGAGGTAGGTCTCGGGCAGCGCGCCGAAGGTGGCCCAGTCCAACGTGGTGGACACCGGCATGAGCAACTCGTCGGGCAGCAGCGCGTACTCGGCATAGCCGCCGTCGAAGGCGCGGCCCATCTCGCCCATTACAGCGGCCACCGTGGTCCCGGGCGGCAGCCCGGAGTCGGACGACTCGGCGACCACGCCGACACACTCGATGCCCAGCACCCGGGGGAAGCGGACGCTCGGTGAGTGGCCCTGCCGGGTCATCAGCTCCGAACGATTGAGCCCGAACGCCTTGACCTGCACCAGCGTCCAGCCGGGCCGCGCCGCGGGCCGCGGGACGGTCCGCACCCTCAGCACCTCGGGCGGTCCCGGCCGCTCGACAACGGCCGCCTTCATCATCGTCTCCACGTCTGTTCCCTCTCTGTCCAACAGCGCCGTACAGGTCCTGCAACCCATTCGGGACAGCAGATCATCCGTGCACGGGCAATACGGACCGCACCGACGACAGTGCATGGGCGAGGGCGTGGCAAGAAGAAGCGGCTTTGCGGCGTTGTGCGACCAGCGCGCGTTTTCCCGAGGCGTCCGGCGGAGGGCTCCCGACTGCCCCGAAGCGTTTGGCTCCGCTCGTGAGCGGCCGGACAGGTCCTGGCAGGTCCGCTCTTGGCTTTCGCCCCCGCTCAGCGCACCGGGATGATGTCGGGGGCGCCGAGTCGTACCGCGTCGGCGGTCTGGTCGTCCGGCTGTTGCTGGGCCTCGCGTTCGGCCGCCACCCGCTTCAGGTAGTGGTCGACTTCGCGGTCCTGCTGCGCCCGGTCCCACCCGAGGTGAGGTGCCATCAGTTCGGCGACGGTGCGCGCCGCGTCCACGCCGCGGTCCCAGGACTCGATGGAAATCCGGGTACGCCGGGCGAGCACATCGTCCAGATGGCGGGCTCCCTCATGGGTCACCGCGTACACGGCCTCGACGCGCAGATAATCGTCGGAGCTCGGCAACGGCTCGCCGAGTGAGGGGTCGGCCCCGACCATGTTGAGCAGTTCGTGCACCAGGGAGCCATAGCGGTTCAGCAGGTGCTCGATGCGGGCGACATGCAGCCCGGAGCGTTCGGCGAGGCTGTGCCGGGAGTTCCACAGGGCCGGATAGCCGTCGGCGCCGAGCAGCGGAACGCGCTGTGTGACGCAGTCGGCCACTTTCTCGTCCAGGCCGCGGGCCGCCTCGTCGACCGCGTCCTTGGCCATCACCCGGTAAGTCGTGTACTTGCCGCCGGCCACCACGACGAGCCCGGGGACCGGATGCGCGACCAGGTGCTCCCGGGAGAGCTTGCTGGTCTCCGCGGCCTCGCCGGACAGGAGCGGGCGCAGACCGGCGTACACGCCCTCGACGTCCTCCGCGGCCAGCGGCGTGACCAGAACGCGGTTGACGTGTTCCAGCAGGTAGCTGACGTCCTTGGAACTCAGCGCGGGATGGGCCTTGTCCAGTGTCCAGTCGGTGTCGGTCGTCCCGATGATCCAGTGCCGCCCCCAGGGAATGACGAACAGCACGCTCTTCTCGGTGCGCAGGATCAGCCCGGTGTGGGAGATGATCCGGTCACGCGGGACCAGCAGATGCACGCCCTTGGAGGCGCGGACGTGGAACTGGCCGCGGGTGCCGGCCATGGTCTGGGTGTCGTCGGTCCACACGCCGGTCGCGTTGATGACCTGCTTGGCGAGCACCTCGGTCTCGTTGCCCGTCTCCAGGTCCGTGACCGCGGCGCCCACCACCCGCTCGCCCTGGCGCAGGAAGCGGCTGACGCGTGTGCGATTGGCGGCCAGTGCCCCGTAGGCGGCTGCCGTACGGGCGAGGAACATGGTGTGCCGGGCATCGTCGACCTGGGCGTCCCAGTACTGGATCGCGCCGGCCAGGGCGTCGGAGCGCAGCGCGGGCGCCTCGCGCAGGGCCTGGCGCTTGAGCAGGTGGCGGTGGCGCGGCAGGCCGCTGGAGGTGCCCGAGGCGGCGGCCATGGTGTCGTAGAGCAGCACGCCGAGGCCTACGTAAGGGCGCTCCCAGACCCGGTGTTGAAGCGGGTAGAGGAAGGGCACCGGCCGCACCAGATGCGGGGCCAGGAGCTGGAGCAGCAGCCCCCGCTCCTTGAGCGCTTCGGCGACCAGCCGGAAGTCCAGCATCTCGAGGTAGCGCAGGCCGCCGTGAATCAGCTTGCTGGAGCGGCTGGAAGTGCCCGAGGCCCAGTCCCGGGCTTCGACGAGGCCGACTCGCAGGCCCCGGGTAGCGGCGTCGAGGGCTGCTCCGGCGCCCACGACACCGCCACCGACGACCAGGACGTCCAGCTCACCTTCCCCCAACCTGACGAGGGCGTCCGCGCGTGCCTCGGGCGAGAGAGCCACCGGATTCACCATCGGACTCCTATCGGACTCCTATCGGACGCCTACTCGTGCTGCCTCGTGCGCTGCGCCCGTGGCCGGGGGCATCCCGCGGGCGCCGCGGGCCTGGGCCTATTCGACCTTGGCCCAGTCGAGCGTGCGCTCCACCGCCTTCTTCCAGCCCGCGTATCCTTCCGCGCGCTGCTCCTCGGACCACTCGGGCTCCCAGCGCTTGGACTCCTGCCAATGGGTGCGCAGCTCGTCGGTGTCCCCCCAGAAGCCGGTGGCCAGACCGGCCGCGTAGGCGGCACCGAGCGCGGTGGTCTCGGCGACGACCGGGCGGCTGACCGGTACGCCGAGGACATTGGCCTGGATCTGCATGCACAGGTCGTTGGCCGTCACGCCGCCGTCGACCTTGAGCACGTCCAGATGGACGCCGGAGTCCTGCTCCATGGCCTCCACCACGTCGCGGCTCTGATAGCAGATGGCTTCCAGGGCGGCGCGCGCCAGGTGGCCGTTGTCGTTGTACCGGGCGAGGCCGACGATCGCGCCGCGGGCGTCGGAGCGCCAGTACGGGGCGAACAGGCCCGAAAAGGCGGGGACGAAGTACATGCCGCCGTTGTCCTCGACCGTGCGGGCCAGCGTCTCGCTCTCGGCGGCGGTCTTGATGATCTTCAACTGGTCGCGCAGCCACTGCACCGCGGACCCGGTGACCGCGATGGACCCCTCCAGGGCGTAGATCGCCGGGCTGTCGCCGAACTGGTACGCCACGGTGGTGAGAAGACCGTGCTGCGAGCGGACCAGTTCGGTGCCGGTGTTCAGCACCAGGAAGTTGCCGGTGCCGTAGGTGTTCTTGGCTTCGCCGGGCGCGTAGCAGACCTGCCCGACGGTGGCCGCCTGCTGGTCGCCGAGCACCCCGGTGATGGGGATGGCGGCGCGCAGCGGCCGGGAGGTGCGGGTCTCCCCGAACGCCTCCCGGTGGGAGGACGGGCTGATGGTGGGCAGCATCGCCCGGGGGATGTCGAAGAAGCCCAGCAACTCGTCGTCCCAGTCGAGGGTTTCCAGGTTCATCAGCATGGTGCGGCTGGCGTTGGTCACGTCGGTGGCGTGGATTCCGCCGTCGGGGCCCCCGGTGAGGTTCCACAGCACCCAGCAGTCCGTGTTGCCGAAGAGGGCATGGCCCTGCTCGGCCGCCTCGCGGACGCCGTCGACGTTCTCCAGAATCCACTTGATCTTGCCGCCGGAGAAGTAGGTGGCCGGCGGCAGTCCCGCCTTGCGGCGGATGACGTCGCCCTGGCCCGAGCGTTCCAGGGCGGCCGCAATGGAGTCGGTGCGGGTGTCTTGCCAGACGATGGCGTTGTAGTAGGGACGGCCGTTGCGGGGGTCCCAGACGACGGTTGTCTCCCGCTGGTTGGTGATGCCGATCGCCGCCAGGTCGGACGGGGACAGGTTCCCGTGCCGGAGGGCGTTCTGGATCACCGAATTGGTGCGTTCCCAGATCTCCACCGGGTCGTGCTCGACCCACCCCGAGCGCGGGAGTATCTGGGCGTGCTCCAGCTGGTGCTTCGCCACTTCGTTGCCGTCATGGTCGAAGATCATGAAACGGGTGCTGGTGGTTCCCTGGTCCACTGCGCCGACGAAGTCCGCCATGGCAATGCCGCCTCTCTTGTGGGATGGACTGGTTGCGGCCTCACGCAGGGCCGGTCAGCCCTCGGGGGTCGGGACGCGTCCGAGGGCTCCGGCTCCGCGGTCGGCAGGAACCGGCTGATGAGGAACTTGTACAGGAACGCTCCGAGCAGGGCCGCCGATCAGCGGACCGATGATCGGCACCCAGAAGTAGAAGCTTCCGCACTGATCTCGCCACGCTCCGCCGTACCCGGTGAAGAAGCTGGCCAGCCGGGGACCGAAGTCACGAGCCGGGTTGATTGCGTATCCCGCGTCGGTGCCCCGGCCCATGCCGATGCCTACCATCTTCGGTTGCGGTGTGGTGGCTCAAGTGGCCGCCGGCGGAGCACCCACGGATCCCGACGCTGTCGTGATTTCGAGGCCGCCCGGGGAGGATGAGAATCAGAGTGTCGGCGAATTCGGCTGAAAGCTCGCCGACCAGCCCTGATCTTCTAAGACGCTCAGCCATGGGAGCCCGCTTCCTGCCGGCTCAGGACCGGCCGTCGCTTGCCCGAGTCCCCCAAGACGTCATCGTATGACGATCAAGAGTCGGCCGCATGCGAGGCGGCGTGGTCCCGCACTCGACCGGCTCGGAGACCGACGCCCGCGTCGTCGCGGGGGAGGGAGAGAGCGGCGCGGGGAGCCCACGGGGCGATGCCGAGCGGCATCTCCGGTTCGAACCCTGACCACAGCCGTCAGCCGACCTTTAGGGCGCCCGTCAGCGGGAAACCGCAGTTAGGAGCCGTGAAACCGGCTCGTGTCGGCCCAGCACCTGATGCGCTTGGTGAAAGTGCTCACCACGCCATGTCGAAGGCGAAACTGTATGCGGCGGTCCGGCGTGGCCGCCGTGGCGGCTTGGCGCCTCGAGATCGGCACCGACTCCTGGCCCGGGCGCAGCACGTGCCGCCGGACCGGGACACCTCGTCGGTCAGGCACTCGGGGTCTGGCAGACGGGGCAGATCTCGTGGCGGCCATCGTTCACCACGCTCCCCCAGCCGCGGCACTCGTCGCAGTCGCGAGCTAGGGCGATGTTCGCTCGGGGGGCGGGAGCGTTGGGGTGGGCTCCAGTGGGCATCAGGTCGTTTTCCTCGGGTAGAGGGCTATGCATGGCAAAACTATGACATAAGGCGCATAAATATGCAAACCGGCGTTGGGTCCGGCGCGGTGGGCAAGTCGGCCCTCGTGCGATCAGCCGATGCCTGTCAGCGCGCCTGCTCGGGCATGCAGTTTTTGTCGAACGAGCAGTTCAATCAGGCGTTCACGATGCACGGCACCGTGATGCTGCTGAAGGTCTCCCGGACCGCCTTCTCGCCCGCATCACCGGCAAGCCTGGTCCCCGCGCGCTCCGCGACGCTGAGCTGACGGAGCAGATCACCAACGTCCACATGGGATCGCGTGGAACCTACGGCGCACCGCGTGTCGCCGGCTTCACGAACTGGATCATGCCGCTGCAGACCGGCGCCTGATGTGGCTTTCCCCCGGTGGAACGCGCTCGCGGCGGTTCCGTGTTGCCCCCTACTGGGCAATACATCTAGGGCTCTTCGGTGGCGGGTCCTTCTTCGGTCAAGCCGTTCCTGGCCTTGATCAGCGGAGTGATGAGCAGGTCGTACACGACGATACCGATGACTCCGCCGATGAGTGGACCGACAATGGGAATCCACCAGTAGCCGCTGAACCATTCGAAACTCCCGGGGAGGGCAATAGATCCCCAGCCTTCGAAGAATGTGAACAATCGGGGGCCGAAGTCCCGTGCGGGATTGATCGCGTACCCGGCGTTGGTGCCGAAGGTCAAACCGATCGCGACGACCACCAGGCCGATGAGGAACGGGCCGAGATTGGACATCGGAGCCGTATTGCGGGTGTCGATGAGTGCACAGATCAGCAGAAGCAGGATTCCGGTCCCCACGATCTGGTCGAGCAGGGGTCCCCACCATGAAGCTCCGAAGTATTCGGCGGGGAATGTGGCGAAGATCGAATATGTGCCGAGAGATTTGTCCCGCGGGACTCCCGCCTTGGCGTTGGCCGCGTCGATCGCCCACCTGTAGGACGCGTAGACGAGCGCGGCGGCGACGAAGGCGCCCACGACCTGCGCCAGCCAGTAGGGCAGGACCTTCCGCCAGGGGAAATCCCTTCGAACCGCGAAGGCGAGGGTCACCGCGGGGTTGAGGTGGGCGCCGCTGATGCCGCCGGCCACGTATACGCCGAATACCACGGCGAGGCCCCAGCCCCACGAGATGATGAGCCAGTTGTCGGCCCCGAAGTCCGCGGTTTGTCGGCCTGAGCCGGGCAGACCGACGACTGCGACGGCCACCGACCCGATGCCCAGCAGAAGCAGGACGAACGTTCCCAGGAACTCGGCAACCATCTCACCGCCGAGGCCTTCTCGATAACCGCGTCGATGCACAGTGCGTTCAGCCATCGGCTCTCCCTGGTCGGAATGGAACATACCTGCCATCGGAAACGTAGGCGGAGGGGAGCCCAGCGGAGTGAGCCTGCTGGCGAGTCCCCAGAATTTCCCCCCGGTGGAGCACAGCCGAGCTGCGCCAATTGCCCGGCGGAGCGCTGAGCCGAGCCGGGGATCGCCGAACGGCCCACAAATCGACGCCGATTAGTGCCTAAGGTCCGGAGAGGGGACGTACGTGCGGCTGCCCGACGTATCCGCGTCCAGCCGCGCTGCGGAGATTCAGGCGGCGACGCGGCCCGGGAGCGGCAGCAGTCCGGCGCCGAGCCGGCGTGTCGACTCCAGGACGTCCATCGGATGTCCCAGGCCTTCTGCCCTGGCGGGTTCGGTCGGGCATAACAGATCCTACAAGGACGGGTGTTGGCGCACCTCACCCCTCCGGGCGGCGTACGTGGAAGAGTCGGCGGGAGACGGGGTTGGCGGGCTCGGGAGCGTCAAGGACGTCGATCCGTTCAACGACGAGACCGTGGCATGTGAGCAGGGAAGGGACTCCCAGAGGTCAGGTGTGAGGACCCACATGTGGACTGTGGGTCGGCCGCCGCCGGCCAGCGGCAGGATCTCGGGGCGCGGCGTAATCGGGCTGGAGGGCGGCGTTCCGGCGGAGTTGGTGTGCAGGACGGAGAACAGCAGGCGGCCGCCCGCTTGAGGGCCTGAGCGAGGGCGGGGAGGAGGTCGGGTTCGATGTAGCCAAGACGGTGGACGGAGTAGATCAGGCCGTACGGCTTGGCGCGGCGCAGGTGCGTCACGGCATCGGCCAGCACGAAGCGCACCTCGCGCTGGCCGCCGTAGCGTGTGACGGCCCGCTTATGCTGGGTGGGGGAGGGAGTCCACGGCATCGATCAGCGCACTGCGTTCGCGGGCGACGAGCGCCGCGAACTAGCGATCAGCGTGACCACCGCCACCTACAACCAGGCCTGGGGCATCCTTCAGGTCTATACCAACTTCCTGGCTCTGGCCCTGGTGTCCGTGGCCGGATACATCATGAGCAGCGCCGTGCAGACGCGAGGCAGAGCGAGCTCGACCAGGTTCGCCGGATCCCCCGTGGCGGCCCAGGGGGTCGTACTGCGGGCTGTACCCGCGCGGCTGGGCCCGGTCCGGGCGGCCAGCCTGTGCCCCGCAGCTGGGACGGGGGCACAGGTCGGCGGTGATCTGTACGAGGCCGTGGAGACGCGGTACGGCGGCCGGATGATCGTGGGGGATGTCCGGGGCAAGGGGCTGTCTGTCATGCGCGCGGTCGCGGTGGCGCTGGGCGCGTTTCGCGAGGCCGCGCACTGCGAGGATGACCTGGTGGAGGTCATGAACCCTGCGCGGCCGCGCCGCGACGGGAGATCGCCGTCCCGGGTGCGTACGCTCAGGAAGTCCTGATGGAGGGGTTCACCACCGCGCTCGTGGCCCAGGTGCCGGACGAACCCGTGGTGCCTGGTCAACCGTGGCCATCCGCCTCCGCTGGTGCTGCACCAGGGCAGGGGTCAGGCCCTGATGCCCGCCTCGCCACTGCCGCCTCTCGGCCTGGAAGACCTCTTCAACGGCCCTCCCGCCAAGCCCGAGAGCTATCCGTTCGTACCCGGCGACCGTCTGCTGCTGTACACCGACGGCGTGATCGAAGCCCGCAATCGCGACAACGACTTCTTCGCCCTGCCGGAGACCATGGAGGGGATACGCGCCGGCGCGCCACCCCGCCGGAGTCCCTGGAAGAACCGCACCAGGCATTGATCCGCCACACTGAGGGTCCCTTGGCGGACGATGTGGCGATGATCCTCGTTGACCGGGCCGATCAAGAAGTCGGCAAGCAGATCGGCGCAGCTGCCACCTCCTCACGTGACAGGCCGCATTGACTGCCTCCCGCAGGGCTCCCACCTCTGCGCGGGCGGCCTGCCCGCCCCGAGCGGCAGCGGCTCACTGGGCTCTCATGAGCACCGCCGGGCCGTCCGTCGTTCAGTTACCGCAGTCCTCCCAGACGATGGAGGAATCCGCGAGGACGCGGCCGACAGCTCGGGCGCTTTCCGGGGCGTACGAGTTGGCGCCGTAGAGGCGAAGCCGACGTGGCCGCCGACACATCGGCGGCCACGTTCCCGGGGAGCCCTGCCCCGCCCCCTCACCGCACCGCTGCCGCCGGGTTAGGAGCGGCCGAACGAGGCCATCGTCCTGGCGATGCGGCGAGAGGCGGCCGAATGGATGAACCAGGCATTTTGGATGCGTTTGGTAATTGACGCTAGATCAGACAATGGCAATTCTGAAGCGCACCCAAAAAGCCACTTGTATAAGGGGAGGAAGAATGCTTTCCGTTTCAAAGTGGGGTGTGGTGGCGGCAACGGCGGTCTCGCTGGCAGCTCTCGCGGGTTCTGCCTCTGCATCCCATGATCCGTACTCCCTGGACAGGGGCATGGGCAGAGGGCGCACAGAGGTCATCCGACTGACGTCGACGAGCACGGGAACCACAGTGGTCGACAACGGTACATCCGGACCGGGGATCGGCGATCAGATCATCATCACCGCGAATCTCTTCCGCAACGGTGCCGGCTATGGCACCGAGGGGGCGGTGTGCACTCGAGTGGCAGCAGAAACCACCCACTGCTCGGGCACCTTCAGCCTTCCCCGTGGGCAGGTGTCATGGCAACACCTGAAGACCAGCCCCATTGGCACCCCGCCCAGCGACTTCGACATCGCCGTCACCGGCGGCACCGGTGCGTACGCCACTGTCCGCGGCTACGCCCGCGTCGCCCGCATCGCTGAGTCGGGCGGCGCCCTCGCCCTCTATCTCCTGCACTGACCCCTCTCGCAACAGCACGCCCAGGGCTGAGCTTGGCACATGGCCAGAGCGCGCTCTTGACCACCGCTGAGCATGAGGTGAGCGACAGCCTCGTGCCTGCCTCACCGGCGCTCCGTAACCGGCCGTGAGGAGAGAACCCGACTTGACCAATCGCCCGAGAAGTCAGCGGACGTATGCGCGATTGTCCCCTCTCAATGTGCAGATTGGCTGTCGAGCAAGCTGTCAACGGTCAGTGCGCCCGCCATAGTTGCACTCAGCCAGTCCGCCAAGTTCATACCCTGATGCCAGTGCTCGCCCTCGTGGGTACACCACATTGGCCCGGCCGGATCGCGGAAGTCCACCAGGGACCAAATGGTGCAGCCCCAGTCGTAGACCGGTACCAGGCCGGCAGGGATCCGACCGGAAGGATCCGGCCCCCCTTGATAGATCTCTGCGAGGTCGCTCCAGTCGCCCTGGGAAGCCCCTCCGCGAACGCCCAGTATGCCCTCGGCGGGGCCGAAGCCTCCGTTCGCCACCTCCAGATAGAGGCGCCGCAGCAGCGGCGGAAGAGGGAAACCGATGACCTTCTCCGCCTCCGTGACCGCCTCCGGCGTCGCTGGTGCCGGCAAGCTGCGAGCCCCGGCACAACAGCGGACAGCCTCGACAACCTCATCATCCGTCACGAGAGCAGCTTCCCAGACTCTCCGGGCGGCGTACGTGGAAGAGTCGGCGGGAGACGGGGTTGGCGGGCTCGGGAGCGTCAAGGACGTCGATCCGTTCAACGACGAGACCGTGGCATGTGAGCAGGGAAGGGACTCCCAGAGGTCAGGGGTGAGGACCTACATGTGGACTGTGGGTCGGCCGCCGCCGGCCAGCGGCAGGATCTCGGGGCGCGGCGTAATCGGGCTGGAGGGCGGCGTTCCGGCGGAGTTGGTGTGCAGGACGGAGAACAGCAGGCGGCCGCCCGCTTGAGGGCCTGAGCGAGGGCGGGGAGGGGCCGGTCGGGATCGATGTAGCCAAGACCGTGGACGGAGTAGATCAGGTCGTACGGCTTGGCGCGGCGCAGGTGCGTCACGGCATCGGCCAGCACGAAGCGCACCCCGCGCTGGCCGCCGTAGCGTGTGACGGCCCGCTCATGCTGGGTGGGGGAGGAGTCCACGGCATCGATCAGCGCACCGCGTTCGCGGGCGACGAGCGCCGAACTTCCCCATCCCGCACCCCAGATCCAGCACCCTCCGGTCCGTGTCGCCAAGAACCTCAAAGTCCGGGCCTGTACCCCAGAACCCAAAGTCGAGCCGTTCGGGATCCGGGACGAGGGTTCTGCGCTGCAGAGGGTGCGTTCCGTAGGCGGTCCACGCCGCGGCGTTCTTCTGCTCGCTGTCCACGTCCACGGTGCCCCCTGTCGTCTGCCGTCAGATGGGTGCCCGGACCCGCTCGGCTACGAACCGCCCCCGAGAATCTCCGCCGTCTCGACGTCCAGCGCGACTGCAGGCTCGTCCAGGCGCAACCTCTGCTCTGGGCTAAGCCTCAGGATCTAGTCCTGCGCGATGCCGTTCAACGCCCCCGCGGAGAAGCCCCGTTTTCAACGGCGCTGAGTGCGTCGCTCATGGCCTCCGGCCCCCGCGGGCCGCGCGGCGGAGCGGGTGTTTTTCGGCGTCAGGGTGGGTCTGGTGTGCGTTCCGGTGGCTTCGGGTGTCAGGATGGGGCCATGAGTAACGTGTTCTTCGATATCACCATTAACGACGAGCCCGCCGGCCGGATCGTCTTCCAGCTGTTCGATGACGTAGTCCCCAAGACCGCCAGGAACTTCCGCGAGCTTGCCACGGGCGTGCACGGCTATGGCTACGAGGGCTCTTCCTTCCACCGTGTCATCCCCGATTTCATGCTCCAGGGCGGCGACTTCACCGCCGGTAACGGCACGGGCGGCAAGAGCATCTACGGCCAGAAGTTCGCCGACGAGAACTTCCAGCTCAAGCACACCAAGCCGGGCCAGCTCTCCATGGCCAACGCGGGCCCGAACACCAACGGCTCGCAGTTCTTCATCACCACCATCGTCACCGACTGGCTGGACAACAAGCACGTCGTCTTCGGCGAGGTCGTCGAGGGCATGGACCTTGTGAAGAAGATCGAGGGCCTGGGCTCGCGCAGCGGTGCCCCCAAGGCGAAGGTCACGATCGCCAAGTCGGGCGTCGTCGAGGACTGATCCCGTTTGCGCGGCGTCCGCCGCGTGACGTCCGGGGCTGGGTGAATCGTCTCGGCAGCGGCGCCCGGGCCTCCGGACCGGTCCCGGGCGTCGCGGGCCTTACGGTGGCCTTCGCGCGCTGGCTCCGCGGCTGAGCCGGGCCCTTCGGCGAGGCGGCGGGCTGTCGGCGTCTGTGTGGCGTTGTTCGGGGGTCTGAACCGATAGCGGGATGGCGCAGCGCGTCTTGCACGAGCTCGATGCGGCCGGTGAGATGGCGGGGGCGCCGGGGCCGACTGTCAGCCGGTGGTGGCGGGCTTCCGCCTGGGCCGGCGCGCTGCTGGGATCTCGGCGTCCTTGAGGCCCTTCGCCCACAGGGAGCGCACATGGCCCAGGTGCCGGGTCATGCAGGCCTCGGCGGCCTGTGCGTCACCGGCCAGCATCAGATCGAGGAGCTCCAGGTGCTCCTCGGCGGACGGCAGCAGCTGGTTGCGTTCGTCCAGTGCCGTCAGTCCATAGAGGCGGGAGCGCTTGCGCAGGTCGCCGACTGTCTCGACGAGACGCTCGTTGCCCGTGAGGGCGAGCAGGGTGAGATGGAACTGGCGGTCGGCCTCCAGATAGCCGATGAGGTCGTGTTCGCGGGCGGCGCGGACGATCTCCTCGGCCACCGGCCGCAGTGCCTCCAGGTCTTCGGGGGAGGCGCTGAGGGTGATCCGGCCGATCATCGGGACCTCGATCAGGGTGCGGATCTCGGTGTACTGGTCGAGATCGCGTTCATTGACTTCGGTGACTCTGAATCCCTTGTTCCGCACCGGTTCAACGAGACCCTCGCGGGCCAGGTCGAGCATCGCCTCACGCACGGGGGTGGCGGAGACGCCGAAGTCCTCCGCGAGCCCTGGCGCCGAGTAGACCTCGCCCGGGCGGAGTTCGCCGGAGATGAGCGCGGCGCGCAGAGCATGAGCCACCTGGTCGCGCAGCGGCTCCCGGGCGGTGACAAGGTTGCGCTGCTTCAGGTGCCCCATGGTGTTCCTTCCGTGCCGCCGCGGTTCACCAGAGTACAATGTCACGTTGCTTTCGCAGGTGGTGAGGGTGCGGTGGGGGCGTGGAGTGGAACTCCAGGTCCGTGCGGCCCAGTTCGCCGGCGGTCGGTGGGTGGAGCGCAGGCGGCCTGACGGAGCCGTGCTCGCCCTCGGTCAGCCGTCGAGGAGTTCGCCCATCCAGGGTTGGGGTGTTCGCGACAGCGCGCCGGACATCAGCTGGCGGGCGAACAGCCGGGCGTGAGGGGGGGAGCCGGGGCGGCGGGACAGGGTGAACGGGGCAGCGGGCAGGAGGAGTTCGCCGGGCGCCGGTTTGGTCACCGGAGTCGTCCCCTTCGAACAGGGTTCCGCGAAGTGGGGTGTGCACAGGGGTTGTCAGTGCAATGTCACATTACTACGTTACGCATCACATGGCGGAGCTGATGATGACATGCCACCAACATCCGTCTGTGGCCACGGCACTTCATCCTCCGAACCCCCACTCAGGAGACATCGGTGTCTCGAGACGGATACGCACCCAGACCTCTGCTGGCCGCAGTGACAGCGGCCGCAGCGTTGCTGGCCTCCCTCGCACCACTCGTCCAGGCCTCCGCGGCGCCCGGGGGGCCGACGCCGGCCGCCGCTCCCGCCGGGCCCGTCGACCGCCACAACCCGCACGACGAAGTGGAACGCCTCGCCGCAGCACCCAAGTTCACGGCCCGCACCGCGCCCGCTCCCGGCGGGCTGCCGCAGGGCCGTACCCCCGGCGCCCATACGGCAGGCAGGGCCACGACGGCAGCCGGCGCTCCCGCGGTTCCCTGCACGCTGGACGGCATCACCCCTCTGGGCCCGGAGCAGTTCGCCGACTTCCTCGCCGATCCGGCCGTCACCGCTGACGGTTGTCTGCGCGACGTCATCTGGACCTGGGACGCCCGCCTGGCCCCCGTCATGTCCGACGCCCACGTCCAGGCCGTCTCCCGCCGGATATCCACGCTCTCCCCGGCCCATGACGGGAAGAACGGCAACCATCTGCTGGAGATGCTCACCTACCTCCACGCCGTGGTCTACCACGACTTCTCACGCAGCGAGATCGACGTCACCGACGCACCCACCACCGAGGCCATGCGCCGCGCCATCAACGCCTTCGGGACAGCGGCCCGCTCCTTCACCGTGACACGCACCAACGCCGACTCCCTGCGCGAAGCCCTCTATGCCGGCAGCGGCCCGGGGCTGCGCCACTCCCAGCTCGGACTGATCCAGAAGGTGCTGGCCATGCTGGACCAGTACCACCCCACCACCTACAAGGACCCCGCGTGGGGCGGCGCCGCGCTTGCCGGGCTCTCCGTCAACTACCTGGGGATCTACCCGGGCAACAACGACACCTCCTTCCGCGCACTGGCCGCCCGGAACACGACCTACCGCAACGTCTTCAGGAAGTTCGCTGCTTACACCCACCTCAAGGGCACGGCGAACGAGTGGGTGGTACGGGATGCGCTCGGCGAGTACGGCCGCTTCGGCCAGATCGAGGCAGTGAAGTCCGAGACCGTCTCCGGCCTGGGCGCGCTGCTGCCCATCACCACGCGCAACTTCGGCGAAGGCAGCCAGCCTTGGGCCAAGGTGGCGAGCTGGCTCAACTTCTACGAGGCATGCAAGCCGTACGGGGTGTGCAAGGACGACATCGAGCGCCGCATCTTCCCGTACACCTACCTCTACGACAACGGCGCCATGAAGGTCCGCACCGGGCTGGACCGGGCCACCGTCGACCAGCTCTACTACGCGAGCAAGCAGGTCAAGGCGCAGTTCCACCGCGTCCTGGGCACCGATGCGCCGCTGACGGGTGACACCAACACCTCGCTGAACATCGTGCTCTACGCCTCGCGCGCCGACTACGAGACGTACCACCCGCTGCTCACCGGGATGGACACCAACAACGGCGGCGTCTACATCGAACGCGGCGCGACCTTCTACACCTACCAGCGGCGCGTTCCGCAGGACTCCTCGCTGACCCTGGAGGAGCTCTTCCGCCACGAGTACACGCACTACCTCAACGGCCGCTGGGCGGTGCCCGGTTACTTCGGTGAGGGTCCGTGGTACCAGGGGGACCGCACTACCGCGATGGACGAGGGCACGGCCGAGTTCTTCGACGGCGCTACCCGCGACGACGGCATCGCCGTGCGCAAGTCGCTGGTGCAGGGCGTCATCGATGACACGGCGGGCGGCGGGCCGCGCATGAGCGTGAACCAGTTGCTGCACGCCACCTACGACGGCGACGGCTTCCGTTTCTACGACTATGCCGGCACCTTCTTCGAGTTCCTTTGGACCGAGCGCCCCTCGCTGATCCGCGAGATGTACGGGTACCTGCGCGCCGACGACCCTGCCGCCTTCGACGCCTGGCGCAACCGCCTCGGCGGGGACGCCGCGCTGCAGCGCGCGTACGACAGCTTCCTGGACGCACAGATCGCCCGGGTCGACGACCTCTTCGTGCCGAACACCACGTTCAATCCGAACGACCGGCTGCGGGACTCCTCGGCCGAAGCGGTTCGCGTCTCCTTCGCGACCGCCACCCAGCTCAGTCCCACCTGCGCGACCGCCCCGGATCCGAGGATGCGCCGTTTCATCTGCACCGGCCGGATCACCGCGAACCTCACCGACTCATCGAGCCCTGACCGCATCTTCAAGGACATGTCCGAGACGGTCGACTACTTCATCCTGGACCGGGCTCGCCCCGCGTCCACCAATCTGACCGACATGAACTGCCACTTCGGCAGGGTCGACCTCTGGACGAGCGGCCGCGCCGGCACTGCCGACTACACCTGCGAAGGCCCGCTGCGCAGCTGACGGCATAGCCCCCGGGCCGACGGTGCGCGGCACCATCGCCGTACGGTCCGGGGGGTTTATCTCGACCGCGGGGGCGCGCGATCCTTTCCGGTCGTCTTTTCCTGTCCCCGCCTTTGCTGAGCTTGCCATTACTTTCACCGGCCGTTGTCGTTTTCTTTCCCGCTTCGCACCGGCGTCAACGACCCTGACGAAAGGATCCACTTGGCAGACGATGTCCGAACCGAAAAGGAAGACCAGGACCTCTGCATCCCAAGAGTGACTCGCATGGTGGGCGTCTACAGCGTCGGCCAGGTCATCAACTCCCTGACGGCGAAACAGTCAGATGCTCGGCGGCATGTGCTGAGGGCTGGGCCAGGCACTGCTGGAGAGCTCCGAGATCGACACGAATCTTGGCCGCTTCGTCTCCAAGAATCTGGCTGGCTACCTGCTCCCCGTCAACCATGCGGCTTGCCCCGGCAACGAAAGGGACGAACGTCCGCACAACGGCGACGAAACGGGCCAGCACGATCGAGACGGGGCCGTACTTCGTCAAGAACCCACGGGCTCTGTCCAAGGTATCTGCGGTGAAGAATCTGGAGTCGGGGCGACGAAACAGGGCGGGGCCGGCTGCCCGACCGAGGGTGTATCCGAGCTGGTCCCCGAGACAATTGCCGCCGCCACCACAGCGGTGCACACGAGCCAGACGGGCCAGGTGGAGTCCGCTTCACCGGCCACCAGCAGCCCGGTGGTGAACAGAGCGCGGGTCCGACGCTTGTCGGGGTTGTGGGGGCATGGACGTCGAGTTGCTGCCGCGTGAAATACCGGTTGAGACCTGTACGGATCGGCATCCTGGCGGCGGTGGCCTCGGGGATCTTCCAGTACAACTCGCCGATGGCGACGGCCTTGTCGATGACAGCCGCATAGGCGGCTCGCCTGGCTTGGCGCTGCCGGGCGAGTCGCTGTGACTCGGTTGCGGCCTCGGCCTGCAGCCGTGCGGCGTTGGCGTTCCCGCGACTGGTAACCCAGCTGGCCAGCACGGCAGTTCCTGCCGTCAGCGTACGAGGGATCGGGCCCGTTCACTGTTCGACTGAGCGCCTCACGAGGCGCCGGCCAACCCGTTGCGACACAGCGCCCCCAGAGGCACACCGCCTCGCCGACATGCCGCGGATCGCGGCTTGCCGCAGGCCCTAGAGGGTCCCCGGTGGCGGGCCGGTCGGAGTTGTGGGCTCGGCGGGGGGTTGCTGGGCGCCGGCTGTCACTGCCGTTACGCGGCGGACCGGTCGGGTCAGAGCGTTCTCCAAGGTCCGTCCTGGCATACGCGACAGGCCGAAGATCACGGCGAGAGATATGGACGGGGCACCGACCGCGAATGCGGCGACGAGAGGTTCCCCCGCGTCCAGGCTGTATTTGGCGAAGACCAGCATGCCGCCGACGGAGACGAGTGCGAACAGCTGGCCGACAGCCCGCTGGCCCACGGCTGCCCACGCCAGCCGTCGACGGTGGCGCTCATCCGTACGGAATTCCGCCCAGATCTCGGCTGCGAGTCCTGGCTTGACTGCCTCCCACTCCTTGGCCACGCTTGCGTCCCAGCGTGGGCCTGGGCCTTCATCGCGCTGTTCGCGCCGGGCGGCCATCAGCGGTCCCGATGCTTCACGGCGTCGGGTTCGTCCTGGCCGTGAGATGGAGCTTCCGGCCCGACAACCGGTCCAGCCGCGCGGCGCTCGCTACCGTGAATCAACGACCAGGCGCGGGTCGTCAAACTATGTCCTGCATCCTCGGCCCGATGTATCCATTCCCGCGCCTCGGCGTACTGCCCCTTCGTGGCCAGCAACAGCCCGAGGTTATGAGCGGCATCCGGGCTACTCCGCTCGGCGGCTTGCCGCCACGATGCTTCGGCGCCGTTGAGATTCCCGCGGTCGTAATCGATGAGGCCCAGCAGAACACCCGCATCGGCGACACCGCTGTCCGCTGCTCGCTTCAGCCACGTCTCGACTGTCTGCAGCCTCCCGGACCTTTTCAACACCAGTCCGAGATCGACGGCAGCCTGTGGCCTCCCTGCTTCAAAGGCCCGGCGTAACCACTGCTCAGCTTCGGTGCGCCGCCCCCGCTGCACCAGGAGCACGCCCAGATAGTGCGCAGCCCGTATGTCGCCTTGGCCTGCAGCTTGTTGCCACTCCTGTTCGGCAAGGTTCAACACACCCGCTCGGAAGTGAAGTACGCCCAGATCCGTACGGGCTCCCGCGTTTCCGCTGTCACTGAGTGCGCGCAGCACGCGCTCCGCCTCCACAGCACGTCCCCTGCGGATGAGTTCCAGACCGTGGGAGTGAGCGCGGCTCGTGTAGCCGGTCTCTACATCTCTGGGAGGCGTGCCCAGCTCCGCGTAGGCGTTGCGCCAGTGCCGGTCCAGGCGAGTGAAGAAGTCACCGTCCGCCTCGACTTCCGTGGTTGCCGAGGGTGAGCCGGGAGCGAGGACATCGAGAGCACCGTTGAGAGCGTCCCTCCACCCCATCTGCCTCACCTCACCGATTTCGCCGTGCCCTGCTTCACAAGCGTAGGGCGCAGTGCGGCAGTTGGGCAGAGCACACGGCTGCGTTCGACGGGACAGGGCCGAGTCGCGCGTCGGCCCCGCCGAACGGTTGCTCAGCCCTGCCATGCATGACCAGCGGCGGCGGGCGGGATGAGCCCCTCGCCGCCCTCGCCTCCCTTGCGGCCCGCGCGCCGACCCGCCGAACGTGCAACCCAAACTCACCAGTAAGCAGCCTTCGCAAAAGCGCCACAAGAGCTACGCACAGCCTTCGACAGGTGCCGTTAGCGTTACTGTCCGCTCGATCCCGCGTGCGAACTTGAAATAGGTCGCCGGCGTCCATGCGGCGCAGTCAGCACAGAAAGATCACGGATGGACTACTGCTCCTCATGCCGTCGGACCCTCAATGGGGCCCTGGTTTGTCCCGGGTGCGGCGCATACGCCCCGGACATCGCCCCGGCTGTCCCTCACCTCGGTGACGCGGCTGCAAAGACCGCAACGACGTGGGAGGCGTGGCGCACGGAGGAGTTCCCGGCCTCGGAGTCCTACCACGGCCCTCGCTTCTCCAATGCCGCACCGATCGGTACCGAGGTGTCTGAAGCGTCCGAGGACGCGATGGCGGACGCATCGGACGCCGGGCCCTCCAGCGATTCCCAGCACGCGGCCCCCGCGGTGCAGGGCCGCGCGGCCCGGCGTCGGCAAATGGCGATCTGGAAGAAGAAGCGGCGTCGGGCCGCAGTCGTGTCGGCGGTCGCGCTCGTCGGCGGGGGACTGACTGTCGCTGGGCTGCCGGACGGACCTTCGACCGACCCCGCACAGGCAGCCTCGGCGCCGGAGCCGGAAACCTCGGCCACACCCCGGACGCACACCACCGGCTCGTCGGCAGCGGAGCCTGACGCCCGTGTTTCGCGGGATCACGGCACCAGTACCAAACCGCCCAAGACCACCAGCCCACCGCGGAATGCCACGGGCACCGTGGCAACTACTCCGACGAGGCGCCTGCCGCAGAACACCACCCTCACCGCCCACCCCACCGCGACGACGAGCCCGCAGCCCCACACCCCACCCGTGGCGGCCGCAGCCGGCGGAGTGTCCGGCCCCCACGCCAACCCGGCGGCCCCGCACACGACCAAGCCCCCGGCTGCCTCCGACGACAACTCCGCGGGGGACACGTCGACTGCGAGCCCTGCGCCGACAGCCACGTCACCGGGGCAGGTCTGCGTACTTGTCCTGTGCGTCGGCTGATTGCGCCATTGCCATCGCGCCGGGTGTCCGCTCCGCTGATGATCTCGCCCGCGCGGGCGGTGTCGGCACTCTCAGCGGCGCGACAGCCGCTGGTCGCCTTCGTCCGCGCCGGATCCCGCTTCGAGGCCGGACGCCTCGTCGAGCGATCCGGCGCGGTGGCCTGAGCGCCAGGGCCGAAGCACGGGACGGCCTCCCCGGCCCCGGCGTGTCCGGGGCGCGGCTGCGGTCGCGGGGCTTGTCCAGGGTCAGTCGGACGTCTGACGCAGGACCATGCAGACGAAGCCCCAGGTGTCGCGGTAGACGCGCAGCCATTCGGCGCGGCGGGTCGTGGCCAGCGCGAGCGCCTGGGAGCTGTCCGGATCGGCAGGGTGATCCAGTGCCCACGAGGCCAGCGTCCCCCACAGGGTCCATTCGTAGTCGTCCAGCTCTTGGCGCGTGCTGACGTGCCCGTAGACGGGTGTCCACCCGTCGGCGACGACGTGGTCCACGGTGGTCGCCAGGTCGGTGAAGTCCCCGAGCATCTCGACGGCCTCGTGGGAGGGGTCGCGGTCCCAGAATCCCTCACCGATAAGGACGCGTCCGCCGGGAGCCAGGTGCTTGCGTGCCGACGCGAGGGTGGGAAGCAGGCCGCCGAACGCATGTGTGGCCCCGACACTGAGTACCAGGTCGAACGAGTCCGAGGAGGCGAAGTCGGCGGCCTCCTGGCGGTGGAGAACGAGGCGCTCTTGAACTCCGAGGTTGCTCGCGGCCTCACGGGCGTACGCCAGGGCGTCCTCAGAGATGTCGACGCCATCGGCGTGCAGGCGCGGGCGCGTGGCCAGGGCGCGCAGAAGCCATTCCCCACCGCCGCAGCCAAGGTCGAGCACGCGCTCGTGGCCGCTGGGGAGGGCACGTTCCAGCAGTTGGCGCACCGAGTCGTCGTCGAGCGGGGACTTTATCGGGTGATCGGCATGGGCGAGCCTGGATATCTGTTCACGGTTCACCGGCGCAGCGTGCCAGTGCAAGAGGTCACACGCACCTGCATTTTCTCCGTGGACTGACGCCGCTCAGGCAACCGTCGATCCACGGGCCGCCTTCGGGGGAGTGCCCGGATCAGCAGCCGCCCGGACGGCATGACCGTGGCGGGCGGTAAGGCGCTGCTGTCTTTCGAGTACCTGGGCAACGCCATGGCATAGCTGATGCCTGACGCGGCGTGTGGCGCGGCGCCGGTATCGGGGTGGTGTGAGACTGCGCAGTGGCGCTGAATCGCTCGGAGGGCTTCATGTCGAAACCACTCATCGTGGTAACCGGGGCGAGCCACGGCATCGGTCGGGCTGTGGCGGCGGCCTTCGCAGCGGAGCAGCATCCCTTGCTGCTGGTGTCGCGGCACCCCGTACCGCTCGACGGGCTGCCTTCTGAACAGATCATGTCGGCAGCGGTCGACGTCTCCGACTACGCCGCGCTCGAAGCAGCAGTCCACACGGCGGAAGCCCGGCATGGGCCGACCGAATGCCTCGTCAACTGTGCGGGCTTCCTCAAGATCGGCGCGCTGGAGACCCGGGACCCGACAGATATGTCCTACGAGGTCGACGTGCTTTTCAAGGGAGTGCTCAACGGGATCCGCGTGGTTCTTGGAAACATGAAGGCGCGCAACAGCGGCACGATCATCAATGTGAGCTCGATCGGTGACCGCGTGCCGGGCTCGGGCGGCGAGGTCTATCACGCCTGCAAGGCCGCGCTGCATTCGCTGGCGGGCTCCCTGCAGAAGGGCCAGGCCGAGAACAACATCCGTGTCGTGAACGTCGCACCAGGCTTCGTCAAGACCAACATCCATGCCGAGATGGGAATCAGCTTCGAGGAGTACTGCGAGCGGCTCGGCCATCCAGACTTCATCGGCGCCGACGAGTTAGCCGAAATCATCTTGTCCTGCTGGAAGCTACCGCAGCGCATTTGCGTGCGCGACATCGTAGTCATGCCGACGAGCTCGGACTTCGGTTGATCCCGGACGGCGCCGCGAAGTGACACCGGCGGGACGGCCAAGCATCTGTCGGCGTCTGCCGGGTCGTGTGAGCCTTCGGGACGGGTGCTGCTTTCGATCAGGATGGGTCCGCGGTCGGGACGTACATCAGTGAGAGCGCGAGGACGCGGGTGAATGGTGCTCGGCGGTTCAGCGGGTCGGTTCGGCGGGTGTTGGGGTGGTGAGACTGATCAGGCGGGGGAGCGTCCGTCGACGTAGGGCGATGGCGGCGGCGCGATCGGTCCAAGCGGAGACCGGGGGGCTGCGGGGTGGTTCGGGGGCTGCCGCGGTGGCGGCGCGGGCTTGGACCACAGCGATGACGGCGGCCAGTTCTTCGGGGGTGGGCTGCCCGTACAGCACCTTGATGGGGGGCATGGTGTGCTCCTGGATGGGAGAAGGCGGGGACGTAGGCAACGTCCGGCGACGGCTGTTGGTCTAGAGCGGGATGTTGCCGTGCTTCTTCGGGGGCAGCGTCTCTCGCTTGGTTCGCAGCGCCCGCAGGCCGCGGATGATGTGCTGCCGCGTCTGCGACGGCGTGATCACGGCGTCGATGTCGCCTCGCTCGGCGGCGATGTAGGGGTTGAGGAGCGCCTCCTCGTACTCGGCCATCGCCTCCGCGCGCTTCTCCTCCAGGGAGACTGGGTCCGGGGCTCCAGGCCCGATCTGCGCTTCGGGATGGAGGACGTCGACGGCGCTCTGGCCGCCCATCACCGCGATCTGTGCGGTGGGCCAGGCCAGGTTGAGGTCGGCGCCCAGGTGCGTGGAGCCCATGACGTCGTAGGCGCCGCCGTATGCCTTGCGGGTGATGACGGTGATGAGCGGGACGGTCGCCTCGGCGTATGCGTAGATCAGCTTGGCGCCGCGCCGGATGATGCCGTTGTACTCCTGGTCGGTGCCGGGCAGGAAGCCGGGGACGTCCACGAAGGTCAGTACAGGGACGTTGAAGGCGTCGCAGGTCCGCACGAAGCGGGCGGCCTTCTCACAGGCGTCGATGTCCAGGCAGCCGCCGAACTGCATCGGCTGGCTGGCCACGATGCCCACCGGATGGCCCTCGACGCGGCCGAAGCCGGTGACGATGTTCGGCGCGAACAGCGGCTGTGTCTCGAGGAATTCGTGGTCGTCGAGGACATTCCCAATGACGTGATGTATGTCGTAGGGCTGGTTGGGGGAGTCCGGGATGACAGCGTCCAGTTCCAAGTCCTCGGCACAGGTTGCCAGTTCGGCCTGCTCCGGGTAGGCCGGTGGTTCCTCGAGGTTGTTGGAGGGCAGGTAGGACAGCAGTGACTTGACGTACTCGATGGCGTCCTGCTGGTCGCCCGCCATGTAGTGCGCGACGCCGGTGGTGGTGGTGTGCCGGCGGGCGCCACCCAGCTCCCGACGGTCGACGTCTTCGCCGGTGACGGTTTTGATGAGATCCGGCCTGGTGACCATGTGCGAGGTCCGTTCGGCCATCACGGTGAAGTCGGTCAGGGCAGGGGAGTAGACCGCACCGCCCGCGCACGATCCCATGATGAGCGAGATCTGTGGGATCACCCCGGAGGAGTGCACATGGCGGCGGAAGATCTCGCCGTAGACGCCCAGGGCGCTGCCGCCGTCCTGGATGCGGGCCCGGCCGGCGTCGTTGATGCCGATGAGCGGGCAGCCCGTCTTCAGCGCGAAGTCCATCACCTTGACGATCTTCCGGCCCGCGGCTTCGCCAAGAACGCCGCCGAAGACCGAGCAGTCCAGGGCGAAGACGGCCACCGGCCGGGCGCCGACCGTGCCGTAGCCGGTGACCACGCCGTCCCCGTACGGGCGAATCCTCTCCAGCCGCGCGTTGCTCAGGCGGTGCCCGGCGATCTCGTCCAGCTCGACGAAGGAGTTCTCGTCGAGCAGCTCCTCCACGCGCTCGCGGGCACTCACGCTGTCTTTGGCGTGCTGCCCTTCCACGACGTGCACGGCCTCGTCGATCCGTCGCAGCAGAGCGTTGATCTGTCCTGCGGTGGGGTTATCGCTCTCCACTGCGGCCATCGGGAGTCTCCCCGTCCTTGCATGTAGTGGTGAAAACATGGGATGGGCCCTGTCGACGCCTCGCTCCGGCTGCTGAGCCGGCCCACGAGGCCGGCCGGTGGACGCTAGAACTGGCAGCGGCGTGCCACCGCCCACCATAGTAGAGAATCGTTGAACGATTCTTCAACAGCTTGGGGGCGCAATGGATGTAGGTGGGCCTTGAGGGCCGGGGTGAGCGGCCATCGGCCCCGATCCCGGAGTGGGGCATGCTGGTCGCGATGGCCCCTCTGTGTGGAATTGTTGCAGGTGGGCGGGGGTGGAGCGGCGAGTTGAGGGTGGCGAGGCCGTCCCCGGTCGTTGGCATGCCCACAGCCCGGCAGCCACCGGAGAAGCCGTGGAGGTGCACTGCGTAACTCCGTTGCCGGCTGGCAAAAGGGTTGACAGGTGCCGGATTGACTGATAATCCAGAAAAAGGATCGTAGAACGATCCTACGCACTGAAAAGGCGGAGGTCGCGACTCGCGATCGGGATCAGCTTCCCGTCCCGCGATCCGGCCGATGCCGCGGCATCAACCATCATCCAGCCGCTTCGAGCCTCCTCGCAGGCGGACCGCCGCGCGGCGTAGTCCGTGCACATTCCCAGTGAGCGCGCAATGCCTCCTTTCACCTCCATTCAGGCGCAGCCGGTCATCCCGGGTGCCGACACTGCTGACGCTGCCGACACTGCCGACTGGGAGACCTGGGTCCTGCCTTCGATGGCCGCATCCGCTCAGTCCGCCCGCCGGCAGATTGGGGACCGGCTGCAGGCATGGGGCCTGCCGCATCTGGTCGATGATGCGGAGTTGATCGTCTCTGAGCTCCTCACCAATGCGATCTGCCACGGCTCGGAGCATGATCCGGTCTGGCACACCGTGCGGCGAATCCGCACCCCGGCCGGGGAAGCGGTTCGTCTCGAGGTCGGTGATTACGGCCGTGGGTGGAGTCGTGTTCCGGCTCCTCGTGAGGCGGGCGACGACATCCACTGCGATGGGCGGGGTCTGTACCTGGTCGAGGCCCTGTCCTCGAGCTGGGGTGCCTGGCGCCTGCCGCACGGCCATGTGGTGTGGGCCGTGCTGCCGATTGATGCCGAGCTTGTCGACTCCCGGGCGGCGAACGACTTCGTCCTTCGGGTTCACCGAGATGAAGCCGAGTTGTAGAAAAAACTTCCGTCCCTCTTGAAGGATCGTTCAACGATCTCTACGTTGGTCCCACGTCGAGCCGCATGTGCCTGTAGTCGGGATCTCGTGAAGAGGCTAGAAGCACGAACGGCAGCGCTGAAGAACGTCTTGACGCCAGTTCCCCCTTCTTTCTCCCCCCGTGAGGTCACCGTGACATCCACTCCGACCAGCCCTCCGACAACAGTGGGGGGCGAGACCACCGGCCCCTTCGCCTGGTTCCGGTCGATGTCCCCACAGGGCCGTCGAGCCTTCAAGGGCGCATTCGGCGGATACGCCCTCGACTCCTACGACTTCCTCGTGCTCCCGATGGCCATGGTCGCCATCACGGCCTACTTCGGCCTCACCACGGCACAGACCGGGCTCCTGACCACGGTCACCCTGCTGGCGTCCGCGATCGGGGGCATCCTCGCCGGTGTCCTGATCGACAGAGTCGGCCGGGTCAAGACCCTCATGATCACCGTGGCCACCTACGCCCTGTTCACCGTGCTGTGCGGCTTCGCCACGAGCTATCCGATGCTGCTGGGCTTCCGGACATTCCAGGGAATCGGCTTCGGCGGTGAATGGGCGGCCGGAGCCATCCTGGTCGCCGAGTACGCCAAGCCGCGCTACCGCGGCCGGGTCCTGGCCTGGGTCCAGAGTTCCTGGGCGGTCGGCTGGGCGTTGGCGGTCATTGTGGGCACCACGCTCATGAACAATGTCGACCCGGACCTCGCCTGGCGTGTGCTGTTCTGGACGGGAGCCCTGCCGGCGCTGCTGCTGGTGTACGTGCGGCGCAACGTCGAGGACGCCCCGGAGGTGACCGAGCGGCTCGCGAAGAAGGACGCGCGCGTTCCGCTGTCCTCCATCTTCAAGGGCGGCCTCGCCCGCAAGACGTTCTTCGCCACCCTGCTGTCCACCGGCGTGATGGGCGGGTACTACACCTTCGCCACCTGGCTGCCCGCCTACCTCAAGACCGAGCGCGGCCTGACGGTCGTCGGCACCGGCGGCTACCTCTTCGTACTCATCACCGGCGCCTTCTGCGGCTACGTCACCGCCGGTCACCTCGTCGACCGCATGGGACGCAAGGTAGCCTTCGCGCTCTTCGCGTTCCTCAGCGCAGGACTTCTGGTGGCGTACGTCAACATCCCTCCGGGCTCGAACACCCTGCTGCTCTACCTCGGATTCCCCCTCGGCTTCAGCGCCTCCGCCATCTTCTCCGGATTCGGCTCCTACCTGGCCGAGCTCTACCCAAGCGTGGTGCGAGGCACCGGCCAGAGCTTCACCTACAACGTCGGACGCGCGCTCGGGGCGATCTTCCCGACCGCTGTGGGCTTCTCCTCCGCGGGTGTCGGCGGTGCGCTGATCTACGGTGCCATCGGCTATGGACTCGCCCTCATCGCCCTTCTGGGACTGCCCGAGACGCGCGGATCCGAGCTCACCTGAATCAGCGCCTGTTACCGGGGCGCACATCTCACCAACTGATCGGTGGTGGCTGGCGATGAAGCAACCAGCCACCACCGACATGGCCGGCGTCCCCCATTCCGACACCGTGCTGCGCGACAGCACAGGCGCGGTCACGACGTTCGGCACAGGCGGCCCGTCGGCGACGATCCGACGACCCGCATGCTCCTCGTGCGCCTCCGGCAGGCAGGTCGGCAGCATCACATGAAAGGTTCCATCCCTTGCGCGCGAGAGCCCGCCGATCCCCAAGAGCACGGCCCCGGCGCCGTTTCCGGCCCGACCTCACAGCGGTGCGCCACCTCACTCAGCCGAAGAACTGGCGAGTACGGAACAAGCTGACAGCAGTCGTGCTGATCCCCGGGCTCCTGGCCGGCGTCCTTGCGGCCGTCAGCCTCTCCCGCACCATCAACGACGTAGACGACTATGGACAGTTCTCCGCCCTCGCCCGTCTTCAGCAACCGGCCCTCCGCCTGGTCCACGCCCTCCAAGACGAACGCGACGTCACAGCCGGATTCATCGCCGGCCGGCGCAAGGGCGCCGAGGCCAACCCCCGGCGGCAGCGCGCGGGAGTCGACACCGCCGCCGCCCTCTACCGCCAGGCCGCCGACGACATCGACACCTCCCACGATCTCCAGCTGTATGCAGCCCTTCGCGCCGCCGCGGAGGAACTTCGCAGCCTTCCGGCGCTGCGCACGTCCGTGGATGATGCCAACTTGACGCAGAGCTCGATCCTCGCCTACTACACCACCGCCATCAACAGGCTCATGGACCTCGGACCGGCCCTGGCCGCACACAACGGCGGCAGCAAGGCCGCCAGGCAGGCGCGGGCTCTCAACGCTCTCTCTCGCGCGGTGGAGCACACCAGCCGATTGCGAGCCGACCTCAACAGCGTCCTGACCACCGGCACCTTCCTCGTCGGCCAGTTCCCGGACTTCGCGGGCGCGGTCGCACGCCAACAGGAGTCCGTCGACGACTTCCTGGCCACGGCCAACGGGGCACAGCAGACCCTGTACGCCGACACCGTCAAGGGCGTA
Organism: Streptomyces sp. V1I1; assembly: GCF_030817355.1. Taxonomy (NCBI): domain Bacteria; kingdom Bacillati; phylum Actinomycetota; class Actinomycetes; order Kitasatosporales; family Streptomycetaceae; genus Streptomyces; species Streptomyces sp. V1I1. Next base: position 7,989,948 of record NZ_JAUSZH010000001.1, read on the forward strand.
TCGGTCAGTGCCACTCAAGCCATCCAGGAACGCGCCGCCGAGCAGGCACAGGCCCCCGGCGTCGACGTCGACCCGGCGACATGGAGGAAGGTGTCCACCCACAAAATCACGCTTATGCGCGAGGTGGAATCACAGATCCTCGACCACCTCATCACCCTCAGCGGCCAGGCGCACGCTTCCCGGCAGAGCGCGGCGCTGTCCGGAGCGGCAGGCTTGCTCGCCGTATTCCTGGCGACCGGCTGGGTGGTCACCGTCGTCGTACGGTCCATGACCCGCCCGCTGAAGACCCTGCGCATCTCGGCGCTTCAGGTCGCCAACCAGCACCTGCCCGCGGCGCTCACACGGCTGCGGCAGGCCGACATCGATGACCTGGGCGACTACCGGGCCACACCGACCGCCGTGGCGTCCAATGACGAGATCGGGGAGGTCGCCGAGGCCTTCGACGCCGTGCAGAACGCCGCTGTCGCTCTGGTGAAGGACCAGGCCGCACTGCGCGCCCACATCAACGGCATGTTCATCCACCTCTCCAGCCGCAATCAGCACCTGGTGAGCAAACTGCTCACCGAGATCGGAGACATGGAGCAACACGAGGCGAACCCCGATCACCTGGCCCGGCTCTTCCGGCTGGATCACCTGGCCACTCAGATGCTGCGCACGGACGAAAGCCTCCTGGTGCTCGCCGGCTCCGACACCGGGCGCAGATGGCAGCAGCCGATGCCCCTGCCGGAGATTCTGCTGGCCGCCAGCGCCGAGGTAGAGCAGTACACCCGCATCGACTGCCGGCCTGCGGGCGAAGTCGCCATCGCGGCGGACGCCGTCACCGACCTGGTGCACCTGCTCGCCGAGTTGATGGAGAACGCCACGGTCTTCTCCGGCGCCGGCTCGCGCGTCACCGTGACGTGCCGGCTGGCTCGCGGCCATCACACCGACCTCGTGATCTCCATCGAGGACCAAGGCAGCGGAATGACGGCCGAGTACCTGGCGACGGTGAACCACCGCCTGGCCTCAACCTTGTCCCTCGACCCTGGAGCGGGGCAGAGCATGGGCCTGTTCGTCGTCGGCCGCCTCGCGGCCAAGCACGGCATCGGCGTACACCTGATTCCCTCCCCGCGCCAGGGGACCACGGCTCTGGTACGGATTCCCCGGGAACTGCTGGCCCGCCCCCGCCCTGACCACACTCCCGGTCACGGACATGCCACCCGGCCGTCCCTGGCCGACTCCGCCGCGGCGGGCGAGGCCCCGGCCCACCCCAGCCCAGTCGCGGCGGCGGCTTCGCCGGCGGTGCCCGCATTGCCCCTCGAGGGCGAAGCTGCTCCTGCCCACGGCGGACACCGGACCACCGACGCCGAACCGGCCTTCGGCTCCCCACAGGAATGGCTGGACCACCGCCGCTTCGCCGAAGGCCTGCACGCCAGTGGAAGGCCGTCATCCGCCTCGCTCCCCAGCCAGCCCAACCACAGCCCCACCAGCAGCGACACCCGCGGCAACCTGCCGACCGCAGAGGGGCAAACCTGATGTCAAGACCGGCCACCGGCACCGCCCTACTGCTGTGCACCGCCCTCTTCCTCACCTCCGCCTGCACAAGCGAGCCGGCCGTACCGCCATCCGACGCCACCGTGAACATCGGCTTCCTCGCGCCGCTGTCCGGTCCCGCAGCCTCAGCGGGCGCCGAGACCAAGCGGGGCGCCGAACTGGCTGTGGACATCATCAACGGCCATCACCCCTCGATCCCCCTGCCGCTTGGGCCAGGAGCAGGTCTTCCCCGCCTGCACAACGCCAAGATCAAGCTTCAGGCCGCCGACACCGCAGGCCCTCCCTCGCGTGGCGCCACCCAAGTGGCGCGGCTGGTGGGTACCAAGCATGTGGTCGCCATGGCCGGGGGATACGAATCAGCCGTCACCGAAGCCGCCAGCGCACGCTCCGAGCGACTGAAGATCCCCTTCGTGAACGGAGGTTCCTCGGCGTCATCGCTGACCGAGCGGGGACTGGACTGGTTCTTCCGCACCGGCCCCTCCGACCTGAGCTACGGCCGCGTGGTCTTCTCCCTGCTCAAAGAGCGCCAGAGCAAGGGAACTTCCGTCAAACGCATCACGGTCGTCCACACCGACGATCAATACGGCAATGACGGATCCGCCATGATCAAACGCCTTGCCTCCCACATCGACGGCAAAGTCGTCGCCGACATCAAGGTCAGCGCCCAGTCCACCGACCTGTCCTCCCACGCGCAAACGGCGAGCGGATCGGATCCCGATGTCGTCCTGACCCTGCTGTACACACCCCAGGCTCTGGCGCTGAGAGCCTCCTTCGACCGTCTCGCCTACCGGCCACCTGCGCTCATAGCCTTCGGAGGGGGCTATGCGGATCCGGCTTTCATCCAGAAGGACAAGCGGGCCGCGGAGGGCGTCTGCAGCCGCTTCGCCTGGTCTGCCGACCTGGCCCAGCACAACCCCACGGCCAGGGCTGTCGCAGATCTCTACGAGCAGACCTACCACGCCCCCATGAACGACGACGCCGCCCGTGCGTTCACAGCCGTCATGAGCCTCGCACAGGCGATCAACGATGCCCGGTCCCGTACGCCGGCCGATATCCGCTCAGCACTGGTGAACATCGATGTTCCAGGGCGGGACACGATCATGCCGTGGGACGGCGTGAAGTTCGACGACAACCATCAGAACATCGGAGCCCGGGGCATCGTTGAGCAGATCCAGAACGGGCGGTACCGCCTCGTCTATCCCTTCGATGTTGCCAACGCACAGCTGCAATGGCCCATGGCCGACGCCGACGGACGATAAGAGGAACCTCTCGGGTCTCGTGTTGCGGGGGCCGTGATGGGCAGGCCCGTTCTACAGGTGTGAGCCACCTTCGGCGATGCGCTCGGAGTACTTCTGGACGAGCTGTTTCTCGGCGTCGTCGAGGTAAGCGGCCAGTAGCAGCTCGGCCTTGACCCTGTCCGCTGCCTTGAGGGCGGCGAGGATCTCCCGGTTGCGCGCCAGGTACGGCTCATGGAAGCTGCGCGGATTGTCCATGGCGTGAAAGACAAGGCGCAGTTCGGCCAGGACACCGCGCATCAACTCGTCCAGACGTTTGCTGTGGGCGAGGGCCACGACGGCGTGGTGGAAGTGGATGTTGGCGGTGCCCAGCTCGCGCCAGGCGCCTTCCTTGGCGGCCTTTTCCCCTTCGGCTACCGCCGCCTCGGCCGGGCTCAGGTCGTAGGGCGGCACCCCGAGATTGCGTACGGCTGCGCACTCGATGAGTCTGCGTACCTGGTAGATGTCGGTGACATCCTGCACGGTGAGCATACGGACGAATACGCCGCGGTTGAGTTGGTGGACCAGCAGCCTCTCGTGGGTGAGTAGACGAAACGCCTCTCGGAGAGTGTTGCGGGAGATCCCCAGGGCGTTGCCGATGGTGTCTTCGGAGAGCTTGCTCCCCGGGGGCAGGTAGCCCTCGGCGATGCGCGTACGCAAAATGTCAGCGACCCGGTCGGCGGTGCTGGAGCGCCCGAGCAACGCGCGGTCATTGACGAGCGCGGCTTGGTCGACCTCGGCTGTCATGGCTTCCATCCTTCTCACACGGCCGACGGTGCGTCCTGCGTCCGACGGTCTCCCAGGGGCGGTTCCCTGTGTTGTCTAGTCAACCGGAAACCCGCGGACGAAACAACAGAGGCCTTGTCGGATCGTTCAACGATCCTCTATATTTGCCTGTGTGGCCGTGAACAGTCGCGCCCCAAGATCCACAGACATCACAGGTCAGGACACGGGTAAACGCAGAACGTCGTTCACGGGCCACCGGTGCCGAACGCCCTACTGCACAGGCGCGGCAATAATTCCAGTGGGCAGTGCGACGAGAGGAAAGCTGATGACGACAGTCGCCGATCCGCAGGCCCTGACCCCCGGCGAGGCGCGAGCGATGTTCCGGGACGGCGCGAGCTTTTCCACCGCAGGGTGGTGCGCCACTTACACCCAAGTCAATCTCATCGCGGTCCCCGCCGACTGGGCGTATGACGTCCTCCTGTTCTGCCAGCGCAACCCCAAGCCCTGTCCCGTCCTGGATGTCACCGACCCGGGGTCCTGGTCCACGACACTGGCCGCCGGCGCCGACCTGCGCACCGACGTCCCCCGCTACCGCGTCTGGGAGGACGGCCGAGTGGTCGACGAACCCTCCGACGTCATCGATGCCTGGGGTACCGACCTGGTCACCTTCCTCATTGGATGCAGTTTCACCTTCGAGGCCGCGTTGACCGACGCAGGCGTACCGATGCGCCACGTCGACCAGGGGCGCAACGTAGCGATGTACCAAACGACCCGCGAGTGCCGCCCGGCCGGCCGGCTGCACGGCCACATGGTGGTGTCCATGCGGCAGATCCCGGTCGACCTCGTCGGCACCGCGACCCGCGTGAGCGGGCTGATGCCCTCAGTGCATGGAGGTCCAGTACACATCGGGGAACCCGGCGCTCTGGGCATCGAGGACCTTGCGTGTCCGGACTTCGGTGACCCGGTGGATGCCGAGCCGGGCGATGTGCCCGTGTTCTGGGCGTGCGGCGTCACGCCGCAGGCCGCTCTGATGGCCTCGCGTCCGCCATTCGCGATCACTCAGGCACCCGGATACATGCTGATCACCGACGCCCGAGACACCGACTACCGCCTCGCATGACGGCGCGGTGGTACCTCGTGCCGAACGGACTGTTCCAAGGAGACCAGGCAGCGATGACAGACATCGTGATCGACCTCAACGCAGACCTCGGGGAGAGCTTCGGGCGGTGGATCCTCACCGACGACGAGGCCATGCTGTCTGTGGTCACCAGCGCCAACATTGCCTGTGGCTTCCACGCGGGCGATCCCAGCATCATGCACCGAGTCTGTGATCTCGCGGCCAAACACGGTGTGAAGATCGGTGCACACGTGTCCTACCAGGACTTGGCCGGCTTCGGACGCCGGTCCATGGATGTGCCCCCGAACGAACTGGCTGACAAGGTCAGTTACCAGATCGGCGCACTCCAGGTGTTCGCCCGGGCCGCCGGAGCGCCGGTGGCCTACGTCAAGCCACATGGCGCGTTGTACAACCGCGTGGTGTCCGACCACGAACAGGCATCCGCCGTGGCTGCGGGCACCCGGCTCGCCGACTCCACACTGCCAGTGCTGTGCCTGCCCGACTCCGCCATGCACGTGCAGGCCCAGCGTGCCGGCCTCCCCGTGATCAACGAGGCATTCGTCGACCGTGCTTACACGGCGACGGGGACGCTTGTCCCCCGGTCCATCCCCGGTGCGGTGATCTCCGATCCCCGGCAGGTTGCCCGCAGGGCCGTCGCCTTCGCGCGAGAACGCTGCGTCACTACGCTGGACGGCGAATCCGTGTCCATACGAGCGCGCTCCCTGTGCGTGCACGGGGACACCCCCGGAGCGGTCGAACTGGCCAAGCAGGTACGCACGGCGCTGGAGGGGGCCGGAGTCAGGGTGGAGGCGTTCGCATGAGACTGAGGCCGGTTGGAGAGGACTCCCTCCTTGTTGACCTGGACACGCCTGAAGAGGCCCAGGCCTGGCACGCCCAGTTCCTGAGCCGCCGCAGCGCAGGAACACTGGCGCCGGTGCGCGAAATCGTGCCCGGAGAGAAGACCGTTCTCCTGTACGGGGTGTCCGATGTCGACGCCTTGGAGGCGGAGTTGCGCCACTGGTCCGTGCCCACGCTTGCGGCCGACAGCGGACCCCTCCTGGAAATCCCCGTGCACTACAACGGGGCAGATCTCGGTGCGGTCGCCGAACTGTGGGGGGTCGCCGAAGCCGAGGTGGTCCGGATCCACAGCGGCATCGAACACCGAGTGGCCTTCTGCGGATTCGCCCCAGGATTCGCGTACATGATCGGGCTCGGCGAGAAGTACCACGTGCCGCGCCGTGCCGCACCGCGCACCTCGGTACCCGCCGGCTCGGTAGCGCTTGCAGGCCCTTACACCGGCGTCTATCCGCGTGCCTCCCCCGGCGGCTGGCAACTGATCGGAACGACCCACGTGCGCCTGTGGGACATGGAGCGCGAGCCCGCAGCGTTGCTGACCCCCGGCATGCGAGTGCGGTTCGTCCCCCGGGAGCCCGGGTTCGAGAGCACTGACGGATCTGCAGCGGGAACGAATGCCGAAAGGCGCATCGCATGAGCGGCGGCAAGCTGGAAGTCGTACGGGCCGGCGCGCTCACCACCATCCAGGACCTGGGCCGGTTCGGTCACGCCAGTCTGGGTGTGCCGCGCTCCGGGGCACTCGACCAGCCGGCACACCGACTGGCGAACCGACTGGTGGGCAACCCCGCCGATGCGGCAACACTGGAGACCACCCTGACCGGGGTGGCCGTGCGCACCACCCACGCCGCGATCGTTGCGGTGACCGGGGCTCCCGCACCGGTGCGGGTCAACGGCCGGCCGGCGGCGTGGGCAAGTGCGGTACACCTGCCGGCCGGCGCCGTGCTCGAGGTAGGTACAGTCACCAGCGGCTTGCGCAGCTATGTCGCCATCAGCGGAGGCGTCGCGGTACCTCCCGTCCTCGGAAGCCGCTCCACCGACCTGCTCTCCGGCCTGGGCCCGGCCCCACTCAGGGGCGGGGAGACCTTGCCCCTGGGCGAGGTAGTGGGTTCACCGCTCCATGCCGATACGGTGGTGTGGCAAGGGCCCCCTCAGGAACTGGTGCTTCCTGTACTGCTGGGCCCGCGGGACGACTGGTTCACCACCACCGCGGTCAACACGCTCGCCACAGCCCGCTTCCGTGTCTCTCCCAACAGCAACCGCATCGCGCTGCGGATGGACGGGCCCACTCTCGAGCGGGCTGTGCACCGTGAAATGCCAAGCGAAGGCATGGTGGTGGGGGCGGTCCAGGTGCCGCCCGATGGGAAACCTGTCGTCTTCCTTGCTGACTGCCCCACAACCGGTGGCTATCCCGTGATCGGTGTCGTACCCGAGAACCGGCTGCCCACGGCCGCCCAAGCGGTGCCGGGCCTTCAGGTCAGGTTCGTGCCGGACCGCCGCCGTCACTGAAGCGTGTTGCAGCGGGCTGTGAACTATGCATTTCCCTTGTATGGGTGGGGTGTTGAAAGCAAAGCCGGCGCTGCGCTGGCCGACCGGGCACCGGGTCCGCGCCGCCCCGTCACCTTCCGCGACCTCTGCCTGCGCCAGTACGTCGTCGCTCCGGCGTCCCCGGCGACTCAGCTGGGCTGACCCCGGCCCTGTACCTCGCCACGGCCCGCAGGATCCGTACCGGAGTGCGTGGGCGAGGAGATGTGGTTATCACGGGAGCCGTCCGCGGCAAAACGTTGATGCGACATCGGGGCCGCAGAGATGCGTGTCGCTGGGGTTCTCGTGGAGGCTGGAGTCACGGGATGCACGGGCAAGGTCCGCGCCGGCGGTTCGGGAAACTCCCCGACGCTTCTTCCCCGTCTTCGTTGTGAGGTGCACCGTGGCATCTACTCCAACCGGCCCCCGGGCAGTCGGCGAGGAGGTGGCTGGCCCGTTCTCCTGGTACCGGTCGTTCACCCCGCAGGGGCGCCGGGCCTTCAAGGGGGCGTTCGGCGGATTCGCTCTTGATTCCTACGATTTCCAGGTGCTGCCGCTGAGCATGGTCGCCATCGCAGCCTACTTCAGCCTCACCCAGGCGCAGGCAGGGCTGCTGACCACGGTCACGCTGGTGATGTCCGCGATCGGCGGCATCCTCGCCGGGGTACTGATCGACCGGGTCGGCCGGGCCAAGACCCTCATGATCACCGTGGGCACCTACGCCCTGTTCACCGTGGTGTGCGGCTTCGCCACGAGCTTTCCGATGCTGCTGGTGAGCCGCGCTCTTCAGGGCATTGGTTTCGGTGGTGAGTGGGCGGCCGGTGCCGTCCTGGTCGCCGAGTACGCCAGGAGCCGCTACCGCGGCCGGGCGCTGGCCTTCATCCAGAGCTCCTGGGCCGTCGGCTGGGGACTGGCGGTCATCGTGAGCACCGTGGTGATGGACAATCTTGACCCCGCCATCGCCTGGCGCGTGATGTTCTGGACCGGCGCCCTGCCGGCAGTGCTGGTGGTCTACGTGCGCCGCAAGGTCCGGGATGCCCCGGAGGTGACCAAGCGGCTCGCGGAGAAGGACGCGCGCGTCCCGCTGTCATCGATCTTCCGGGGCGCCCTGGTGCGCAAGACGTTCTTCGCGACTCTGCTGGCCACCGGCGTGCAGGGCGGCTACTACACCATTGCCACGTGGCTGCCGACCTACCTCAAGACCGAGCGTGGTCTGACCGTTGTCGGCACTGGGGGCTACCTGTCCGTGCTCATCACCGGCGCCTTCTGCGGCTACCTCACCGCCGGCTACGTCGTCGACCTCCTGGGACGCAAGAAGTCCTTCGCCTTGTTCGCGGTTCTCAGCGGAGGCCTGCTGCTGGCCTACATCAACATCCCCCAGGGCGCCAACAGCCTCCTGCTGGTCCTCGGCTTCCCCCTGGGCTTCTGCGCCTCCGCCATCTTCTCCGGATTCGGCTCCTACCTGGCCGAGCTCTACCCCAACGCGGTCCGGGGCACGGGCCAGAGCTTCACCTACAACGTCGGACGCGCCATCGGAGCCTTCTTCCCGACCTCAGTGGGCTTCGCGGCAGGCAGCGCGGGCGTCGGCGGCGCTCTCATCTACGGCGTCATGGGCTACGCCGTCGCCCTCGTCGCCCTCCTCGGCCTACCCGAAACCCGCGGCACCGAACTCACCTAAGAGGTCGTCTCGTTTGGTGCCGAAGCGCCTGGAGATTCGGACCTGTCGGGTCCCCCTTTCAGGGCCCACATGTTCACTGAGCCGATCGCGCACAGCGACCAGTCCAGCTCCCCACGGGTGCCGAGCTCGTCCAGGACCAGGCGATGGAGCTTGCCCCATACCCGGGCGTGGCTCCATTCGGTGAACCGGCGGTACGCGGTCGGCCCGGATGGGCCGAAGACCGACGGCAGTTGCCGCCAGGTGCAGCCCGTGGTGGCCACGAAGACGATCGCCGCCAGTCCGGCCCGGGTCACCGCCAGCGTGACGGGCACCCGAACGCCCCGGCAGAGCGCGAATGGAGCGCTTGAGGCATCAACGGGTATCTTCCTTCGGCCGTGCGAAACGCCAGACACCCGGTGGGGGGCAGGCAGCCCCGGGAGGACACCGAACACCACCATCCGGAATGGCCACGGTGCCCCTGATACTCCGATTTGGTGCCGTTCGGCTACGGCGTCACCGAGACGCCGTTCCGCGACGCCTGCCTCGCCCGCCCTGCCCGGGTGCGGCAGCGCGGCGAGCAGTACCGCGCCGACCGCGGATGTTCCACCCTCACGTTCCAGACCAGCGCGAACCTGTACCTCTCGCTGGACAAGGTCTCGGTGACCGGTTGCTGGACCGACATCTCGGAGCCGCTGCCCAGCCCGGTTGAGCCTGGCGCCTTCCTTATCCGGTTCCTCCGAGGTCAGCAGGATTGCGTCATCTGGTGCCTCTACCTTGGCCCTTCAGGCGAGGAGGCGTTCGTAGTGCACTCCCACGTTGACTACGAGTACGACGCTCGGAGAACGCCATGAACACCGACGGGCCTCAGCTGCACGGGTGTTGACATGCTTGCAGCTCGCCTGGTCAAGGGGACTTGGCCGGTGCCCAGACGGGGCCAGGCCTGACGCTCGTTACGATTCGGTGGTGCAGAAGATCCGAGTGGCTGAGGTCCTGGCGGCGCTGTCCCTTACTACCGATCTCGCCGCGGGGATGTCGTTCGAGAAGGGTCTGCGCATGTGCGCGGTCGCCACGACGTTCGCCGATGCTGTGCTCGGTGTGGACTCGGTGACCCGCCGGGTGGTCTTTGAGACGGCCTTGCTGCGTTCGGTCGGATGCACCTCTTTCGCGCCGGAACTGGCCGAGGTCTTCGGTAACGATGTTGCGTTCCAGGCCGCTTGAAGCGACTTGACCAAGGCGACGAGGCGGTGTTCGCAGCCCAGTTGCGTACCTTCGGCGACTGGGCCGGCGATGAGGGTCCGCGCCTGGCTCAGACTTTCGTCGACGTCTTCCCCACGATGGGGGTGGAGGCGATGCGCAGTGGTTGCGAGACCAGCCGCGCGCTTGGTGCCGGGTTGGGTCTGTTGCCGGAGTCAGTTGCGGCTCTGGATGACGTGTACGAGCGGTGGGACGGACGCGGCATCCCCGATGGCCGCCGCGGGTCGCAACTGTCGCTGGCCGCGCGGATCGTGCAGGTTGCGGAGCAGGCGGTTCTCGCGCATGCCCTGGGCGGTGCACCGGCCGCGGTGACCGAGGTTCGTCGGCGTTGCGGGGGCCACCTCGACCCCGACCTGGCGCGGGCTTTCGTCGCCGGCGCGTCGGCCGCAATCGCGCCTCTGGAGCAGCCGAATGCTCTCGCCGCGGTGCTCGATCTCGAGCCGGTGCCGCACGTCACCGTTCCGTTCGCTTCGCTGCCGCAGCTGTGCGCGGTACTCGCCCAGGTGGTGGATCTGAAGAGCCGGTGGCTGCTCGGGCACAGTGAGCATGTCGCCACACTGGCCGAGACGCCGGTGCACTCGCGGACCTGGATCCGGCCGCGGTCACCGACTTGCGTTGTGCCGCACTCCTGCACGACCTGGGGCGGGTCGGGGTTTCGGCCAGTGTCTGGGACCGGCCCGGTCAGCTGGGGATGGTCGAGGTGGAAAGGGTCCGGATGCACACCTACTGGACCCAGCGGATCCTGGAGCGGGTGCCCGCGCTGGCGGCGCTGGCCCCGACCGCGTCCGCGCATCATGAGCGGGTCGACGGCGTGGTTACCACCGTGGAGATCCCTCCAGGAGCCTCCCCTTCGCCGCCCGGATCCTGGCCGCGGCAGACGTTTTCGCCGCACTCACCGAGCCGCGGGCGTACCGCGAGGCGTTCACCGTGGATGCTGCGGCCGATCTGCTGGTGCGTGAGGCCGACACCGGAGGAGTGGACCGGGACCCGTGCGCGGTCGTGATCGAGGCGGCGGGTCTGCCGCGGCCCCGCCGAGTGCTGCCGCGGGCCTGACCGAGCGGGAGGTGGAGGTGCTCCGCCTGGCGGCCCGAGGTCTGAGCAACCGACAGATCGGCGAACGGTTGTCGATCTCGAACCGGACTGTGGGGCACCACCTGGTTCATATCTACGACAAGACCGGCCGACGCAGCCGGGCCGGTGTGGCGGTGTTCGCCATGGAGCATCGACTGCTGCCCTGATCCACCCAACATCCACCCGTCAGTGATCACAGCCGTCCTCCGGATGACACGCTTCCGGTTGACCCCCCGCGGTTCACGGCTGGTACTCGTCCAGACACCGGATTGTGGATACCCGCAGCAACTGTCGCGGCCTGCAGTGAACACGGCCACTCTCATGACGCGCGGTGAGTACGAGCGCTCACTCTCGCTCAGCTACGCCGTGATGCACTGGCACACGGCCGGGGCTTTGCACGTCCGCTGCATTGAAGTCTCAAGGTAAGGGTGGCGCGCTTCAACTGGCGCCCCACCACCGGTCTGCCCCCCAGGCGAGGATGTACCCCTCCCCGTTCAGGGCCCAGTGCAGCGCCGCGGATGTCAGCAGGCTGCCGGATCTGCGACGCAGTTCGCAGAAGACCACGCCCGCGGCCGCTGTGCCGACGATGGCCGCGGCAACAGACAGCGCGACGCCGAGCGTGCTGTGGCCGAAGACGGCCCCGACCGCACTGTTGGCTCTGGTGATGCCCAGCGAGGGAAGCACATGCCAGAAGCCGAACAGGATCGAGGAGACCGATGTTGCCCAGGTGACGCCCCATCGCCGCTCGACCATGGCCCACAAGACGCCCCGGAACGCGACTTCCTCGAGCAGTACGGTGCCGAACGGCACGCGGATCAGCACCCGGAACAGCAGCTGGCCCACGGACAAGTCGTCGGCACGCTCATCCAGGAACAATGGGCGGGTGATCGGAACGGCCAACGCCATCAGATAGCTGAACAGCACCGCCCCGGCCAGGATCAGCCCCCACCGCAGTCCGCGGCCGAGCGTCGCCTCGCCGAGTCCGAGGCCGCCCCAAGTGATGCCGTCCCAGCGAGCAATCAGAATCAGCACCGCGGCCGCGGCGAGGCAGACGGGGACGTACAACTCGGGTGCGAGCCGGTTGTTAAGCGCGTTGACGACTACGAGAACGGCGACGGCCAGGAAGATCCGCATGATGATGCCAGGATCGTCGATCGGGCACCGTCACCGCTGGTTTCTCCGGCGTGTCCAGGGACGGCGCCGAGACACGACGCCAGACGCGGCGCATCGAGTCCCGTCTCGCTGATAGGTCGGTTGACCGATGCCGCCACACCGAGCCTTGGCGATCATTTGGCTGATCGAGTGGGTCGTCACCGCGGGATTGCCGTACGGCGGAACCTACCGCGGCCGTGACGCGGTGCTGGCCAACGTTTTCGCCCGGTTCGACACCGAGTGGGAGGACTTCGCGGTTGCTCCAGCTGAGCTCTTTGCCGTTGAGGACGTGGTGATCGCGCTCGGCAACTATCAGGGGCGACGCCGTGAGACCGGTAAGGCGATGACGGCACGCTTCGTCCACGTGTGGCGCTTTGAGCACGGTGTGCCGGTCGCCTTCGAGACCATCGCGGACACCCGCACCATGGTCGCCGCCATGGCGTAACCAGCCACCACCAGCCGGTCGGCGAGTGAACTTGTCCTACGTTTCTGGCGTGAGCCTGAGCCGGTCATTCGTAAGATCGGCGAGGCCCAGGACTCGGGGGAGGCCCAGTAGTCCTGGTCCAGACCGACCTGGCCCTGGGCGGCCTGGAAGCATTTTTCGACGCACCAACGGGTGAAGGTGAGTTCGCCGGTGGCGGGGTTGCGGCGGATCAGCAGGTGACGGTGGTCGCCGGTGCCGGACTGGATCCAGGCCCAGTCGTAGAAAGCGCGGGCCCTGCGCCCCTGCTCCGGCGCTTTGCCGGTGCCAGGCCGCGTCGGGCAGGCGGCCTGCGAGAGCGTCCGCCCGGCGGAGGGTGCGGCCGTGGTTGATCAGCACCCGGGTGGTGCAGCCGACGGCCAGGACGTAGCCCGTCCCGCGGGCCTCCAGAGCGGTACGAAGCTGCGGGTCCTGGCCGTAGGCTTCGGCGCCGGTCACCCAGGCGGAGGGTGACTCCGGTGTCCAGTGCGGCGGCGATCGTCTGCCAGGACAGGCGAGGCTTGGTCGCGAACGCCACGTCGTCGGGGATTCCTGCCGCGCTGCGGCGCTCGGCGTCGGAGCACCAGGAGTGCTCGGGCAGGTAGAGCCGACGGTCGATCAACGCCGGTGCTCTACTGGAAGCGTAGGCGAGGAACACCCCGACCTGGCTGTTCTCGATCCGCCTGGCGGTGCCGAGGTGGTCGAGGATGTACGCGCGGGCCTCGTCGCGGACAGCGTCCGCGTCCCAGTGGGAGCCGCGCAGCAGGCGGTGCATCGGCCCGGGGCGAGCGTGTCCTGCCTGTTCGGCCAGCTGCCAGCAGTTCTTCCGTTCGACGCCGGACAGCAGCCCGAGCAGATACGCACGGGCGGTGGCCCGGGGCTCTACCCGCCGGAACCGGCCCGCGATCCGGGCCATGGCCTGGTCGAACATCGCCCGCCAACGGGCAGGGTCCATGATCTGGCCTGCGGCCACCGCGCAATCCGCGCCACGATTTCCTTCTTCCTGGGTGGAGTTGGTCTGGGTTACCAGACGACCGGGCCGGCCTTGTCGAAGAAGCCGCCGGTCGGGCCGTCGGCTCCGATGGCGGCCATGCGGACGATGATCTCCGCGCCCTCTTCGACGCTGTTGGTGCCCTGGTGGCCGTTGAGGTCGGTGGCGGTGTAGCCGGGGTCGACGGCGTTGAACCGGATGGCGGGGTACGCCTTGGCGTACTGCGAGGTGACCATGACCAGCGCCGTCTTGGAGGAGTTGTAGTCCAGCAGCGCCACATGGAACTCAACGCGGCCCGGGTCGCCGGTCGCCGCCAGCGAGCCCAGGCCGCTGCTGACGTTGACGACGACCGGGGCGTCGCTGGCCTGCAGGAGCGGCAGGAAGGCGTGCGTGACGCGCACGACGCCGAAGACATTGGTGTCGTAGGTGGTCTGCATGTCGGATCCGGTGACTTCGCCGACCGGCTTGCCCGCGCCGACGATCCCGGCGTTGTTGACCAGGACGTCGAGGTGGCCGGCGTCCTCGCGGATGAATTCGGCGGCGGCTTTGACGGAGTCCTCGTCGGTGACGTCGATCTGGACGAAGCGGGTGCCGAGCTTGGCGGCCGCCTCCCGCCCGCGCCGGGCATCGCGTGCCCCGAGGTAGACGGTGTGTCCGGCCTCGATCAGGCGGCGGGCCGTCTCGAAGCCGAGGCCCTTGTTCGCTCCGGTGATCAGTGTGGTGGTCATGCGTTCACTCCGGTGATCGGTGGGTTGGTGATGCCTCCACCCTTGTCGCACCGCGGACGAACAGGCAGTACCCGCCCTTGCCTGTGGACTGGCAGTACCAGGCTGTCCGGGCGCGACGGCCGGATACTGGGGGCGTGAGCGAATCCAAGGAGCTGGGCAGGGCACTGCGCGGCTGGCGCGACCGCATGGCACCCGCCGAGGTCGGACTGCCCGCCGGCGGAGTACGGCGCGCCGCCGGACTGCGGCGCGAAGAACTGGCCCAGCTCGCCGGCCTGTCGGTGGACTACATCGTCCGCCTGGAACAGGGCCGGGCCACCTCCCCGTCCCCGCAGGTTCTGTCCGCGCTGGCCCGCGCTCTGCGGCTGTCGGCGGCCGAGCGCGAGCACCTGTATCTGCTCGCGGGCCAAGCGGCACCGGGCCCCGGGCAGCTGTTGGCTCACATCCCGCCCGGGGTTCGAAGGCTGCTCGACCAGTTGGACGGCGCACCGCTCAGCGTGCACGATGCGGCCTGGAACCTGATCCTGTGGAACCCGCGGTGGGCCGCCCTGTTCGGGGACGCGTCTGCGCTGCGCGGACGCGAGCGCAACATCGTGTGGCGCCACTTCGCCGGCCTGCCCAGCCGGGTCAGCCACACCCCCGAGCAGGAGGCCCGGTTCGAGGCGGCCGTGGTCGCAGATCTCAGAGCGGCGACCGCCCGCTACCCCACCGATGCCG